>CAMCBD010000094.1 GCA_945872825.1 Nitrosomonas ureae | reverse complement strand
ATAAGCATGAGTTGGATTTCCTTCGGAACAGCGCATGCCGTCGTCGACGGGACACCCGGATCAATCAAATGGCATCCAGGCCATTACTATGCAATTATGAGTTCGGGTAAAAATAAACCGGATTATCTGCAACAAGTATATAGCGAACTAAAGAGCACGCCAGCTCTGCGCGGAATGCAAGTGCGTTATACTTGGGCGGAGCTAGAAAAATCCTATGGCGTATATGACTTCACATCCATTGAGCAGAGGCTTTCTGAACTTACCGCGCAAAATAAACGGCTTATAATTCTATTAGAACTAAAATCATGGGGTACTGACACAGATTTAGTGCCGGACTACGTGACAAATAATCCAATCTATGAACAAGGCATATTCGCTTTTAGTAAGGATGGCAGCTCCACGATTACAGGGAGCAACATCAAGCTGTGGAATCCCAAGGTGCGTGATCGTCTGGCTGCACTAATGAGCGCACTAGGAAAGCGGTTTAATTCCCACGAATACTTTGAAGGTATCGGCTTGACAGAGACCTCTCTGGGGTATCCGATAATACCGCTAACCAGCATTCAGAGGGATACTTATTACAGCAACCTACTTGTATTAAACAAAAAGATGCGCGCATCCTTTCCCAATACGATGACATTCCAGTTCACAAACCACCCGCGTTCGCTTCTGACAACATTAGTAGACGATCTCAAAGGAATGGGATCGGCACTAGGTTGTCCGGATGTTTTCATTGAAGATCCGGGATTAAACTATACAGGGAGTAAATGGTCTCCTCCAGGTCTCTATAAATACTATCCTAAGAATTCTGGTCTGATGCCTCTGACCATTAAAGTGGAGCCAGCGAATTATCGGAATACGCGGTGGGATAATAAAGGTTATCAGCCAACCGTCTCGGAGCTGCTCAATTTTGCACGGGATAATCTGAAAGTCAACTACATTTTCTGGGTGCGAGACCTTGATTATTATGAAAAAGTTCTGGAAATGTTGAATTTGAGACAACAAAACAGCAATCCATCCGGTGGATTGAATTCGACCTGCCCCGCAAACTATACTACCTGCATCGACTAGTATTTAATTGCACTAATTGAAGTTTAGACAACAAATAACCCCGTACAAAACTACGGGGTATTAGAAAAAGCTATATGCCGAAAACTCACCACCCCACAGATATCATTATTCCAATCAGATTAATCGCAATTAGTATTCAATTCCAATAAAATGGAATGAAGTTAAACGGTACACAATTCTGTATAAGATTCGATGTGCAATCCGTTGAGGTTCTGAGGACTTTAAACGACAACGGCAACCTAACCGGTTGCCGTTGTCGTTTTAGTTCAAACAAAACTTAGAAACGGATATTGTACTGAACATAGAAAAGATCGGCGGAGATTCCTGGCCGTTGTTTCTCTAGATAATTACCGCTAAACAGTTTTGAATAGCCAATCAACACATCTTGATGGCGGCTGACATGGAAGTTCGCACGAAAATCTATCTCGTCCCCGACATGACTGCCAGATTGACCTGTTGGGTCTCTCATGGTGGCTAAGCCAGAAGCGTTATATAAATAATCGGTGTTATTCGCCAAATAGAATCTATGGTACTGGGTAATAAACGTAAACCATGGCATTGGATGCAAGGTAAATTGTGCATTAATGTCATGTATATTTTGACGTCCTACACGGTCCAGGAAACCCATATAGTAATGGCCAAAAGGAAAGAGCTGATTAAATGTATTGCTTCTGCCATCATTGGATTTACTATCGCCGGACGCAAAATCATAGCGTATCCAGGCCTGTGGATTCATCGGCAAGGGTAAACGATAACCCACGCCACTCGCAACTGCAAAGGCAGAAACATCCAAATTGGATCGTTGACCAAACTGATACATACCTTCCAATTCATACAAGAAATTGTCGATATTTCCAACAAATCGGCCGCCCAAGGTATGGAGGTTTGAGTTTCCTTGCAGAATATTTCCTGCTAACACATTGGCTGAACTAAGATTGCGGTTGTTATCCAGGCTAAGGAAATAGAGATCAATTAAGTGACCGGGTTTAGGCCGGTGAGTAGCCCAAAGCCCATAAAAGTTTTGCTGTGTATCCCAATTATCAACATTGCCTTTCTCGATAACCATTGGACGCATCCAGAATGCATCGACATCCCACCCCGGTGTGCGCCAGAAGGCTTTTACACCCTGGAAAGTTCTCCGTGTATTCACCCAATCCAAAGTAGAAATCAATCTTTGTGAGCCATACAGTAATTCTTGTCTCCCTACACGCACATAAACAGGACCATTATTAACACTGGCGACCTTGATATCGGTAAACAGATTGAGTATGTCTGCATGATTTCTATCCGTTGCAAGTGGCGGCAATTCAGAACCGAAAGTACGCGCATCGATACCTTCTGCAAACAAACGCACTTTGTCTTTGTACCATAAGTCCGCGTGGAATCGTGTGCGTAACATATGGAAGTCATTATTTGTACCGGCTGCATTTAAACGGCTGTCTGTTTCATGCGTGTAGCGATACCAGAAGTTACCACCAAGAGACAAAAGCCAGTCGCTGCCGAGATCCATTCTCTTGATTGGATCAAAGTAATCTTTTTCATGCCCTGCGGTATCCAGATAACGAAAATCAATGTCGTATGCGGGAGTAGTTAATATTGCAAATGGCGCATAAGGCGCAACCGGTGGTTTCTCACGTTTGTTGCCGGTAATCAGATCCCACAGTGAGTAATAACCCGGTCCGGTTGGCGGCAGCAGAAATGAGCCGGGGCGCGATGCGGCGGTGACTGGCGGTACTTTTGACCTGTCATAGTCTCCACTGGGTGCACTGGTTCCAGCTGGAGCAGCTGCAGTGGTTGCTGCTGCCGGTGGATTTGTATTTGCCGGAGCTTGCGTCTGTGTCTGCGCCTGTACCTGAAAGCCCAGGCACATCATTCCTAAACCACATAAACTAATTTTAAGTAGCCATTGCTGCGAGCTTTTTACCCAATGCACTTTTAATTCAGCAAGAAACTTTGCTGAAAAAGGAAAAATGCTTGATGAATTCATTACGGAACTCCTGTTGTGTGAACGTTAACATTGTGATTCGAGAGCCATGCTGTATGAGAGAGGGGTCCAGCTTATTTTCTCTGCGTCTGAGCAAGACCCTTTTTTGGGTATGACATTGTTTTCTTAAATAATCTAGGCCAGTATTATAAGCGATAACAATTTAGCTTAAACCTCATATTTGCTATCTTTGTCAGTATTTAGTCTGATAAAAATCTAGTTCTTTAATGTGTTATAGCCAAATGTAATAAATATCAGTTATATAAATGACCGGTATTGATCAATATCAAGAAAATATGTTGTGTTGTAAAATAGTGACATGGCAGTCTTTATGGTTAGCTGAGAGGAATCTGAATGATGATCTGACTGAAAAGCCTAGGAGGCTGTGTCCGAGAATAGAGCGATCTACTGCGGAGGAGCTATTTTGGTCATGTATTTCCAATTATTTTTGTTAAATAGAACAGCTATTCGCTTCAAGTAATTAAAAAATCTATCCCAGAATGGTTTTTCTTCGCCACGATCACTCGTCTCGGGCAATCTCCTAGGGATTCAGTTTAACAGCCAAGCCGATTGCTTTAATTTTTTCACCATAAGCAATTAACCATGATTCAGACACTTGGGATAGTTGTGGCGCTTCAGGTTGTAAAGATGGGCGAGCGATTCCGTACAATAAGACGCCTTTGAGGGGTAATCCTTCATCTTTTAGACTCGAGATAAACTTAAGATAAGCATTGGTTTCCTGCTCGCTGGGTGGTTTTCCATTGATTTGGAACACGCAGGTCTGTAGCCAGGTGGGGCAGAGCGGGGTAGCAATTTGCAGGTGATGATGAATTTTCTTTAAACTGATTCTTGTATTATTGGTGCGCAGCCTTTCTTCAGCGAGTGCGCGATCAAACTTAAACCAAACTTCTCCATTTAGCTGAGCCATTCGTTTTAATCCCGCTTGTACAGATTGCCGATAAATTAAGCTGCCATTTGTAATCAACACAAGCTTCAAATCTTTTAGCGCATTAAAATCCTTCAGGATGCCGCCGATCAGTTCGATGACTGGTTCAAATTCTTTCGCACTGGTAGGCTCACCATTGCCCGATATGGCAATATCATGAATTTTTCTGGCTTCCGGCGGCACATGCTTTTGCATGAAATCGCCATCCACTAATTCATGCAAAAAAGACCGTAATTCACTTTCTAATTTATTTAAGTCGATCCGTGGCGCCGAACCCCGTTTAAGGTCTGGCACTTGACAATAAACACAGCGCCAGTTGCATGCATTATTCGGATTCAGATTGATGCCGATTGAAACACCGCCCGCACGCCGTGATATCACCGGATAAACATAAGTGAGTCCAGCGCTATCACGACTGTGATCAGTCGTATTCAATCGTTTAGAATCGGATTGCAATGTTACAATTCCACATATTTATTTCGCGCTATTAAAATTGTACGTATGTTAATCACACGCAAGCTGGAATTTGATGCGGGTCATCGCATTTCGACACACAACAGCCAGTGCCGTCATTTGCATGGCCACCGCTATATGATCGAAATCACCCTATCGGGTAACATTATCGCCGACGAAGGCGCTGCTGAGCAAGGCATGGTCATGGATTTCTCAGAAGTGAAGCGCATTGCCAAATCCGTGCTAGTTGATCAGTGGGATCATGCATTCCTGGTTTATTCGGGAGATACCGTGGTATTGCAATTTTTACAATCACTCGAAGGTCATAAAACGGTTGTGCTGAATGTGCAACCAACAGCCGAGAATCTGGCTCTCATTGCATTTGATATTTTAGATGAAGCTTACCAGGATATCTACGGCAATCATCTGCAATTAGAGCAAGTGCGATTGTTTGAAACACCTAATTGTTGGGCTGATGCACTGCGTGGGACACACTAACTTTTTGAAGATCTTTTAAAATATGTTCATTGATTCGCATTGTCATCTCGATTTTCCTGATCTTGCAGCAAATCTCGATGAATTGTTGCGCAAAATGCAGGAAAACCAAGTAACACACGCACTGTGCGTGAGTGTTAATTTACCGCATTTCCCGCGCGTGCGGGCATTAGCCGAAGCGCACGAAAACTTGTTTGCTTCCGTTGGCGTGCATCCGGATTATGAAGATCAGATAGAACCGGAAGCTGACGAATTAGCGGATCTCGCCAACCATCCCAAGGTCATTGCTATTGGTGAGACCGGTTTGGATTACTTTCGTTTAACTGGAGATTTGGAATGGCAACGAAATCGCTTCCGCCAGCACATTCGCGCAGCACGAAAAGCGAATAAGCCCTTAATCATTCATACGCGCTCAGCCGCTGCGGATACGCTACGGATTATGCAAGAAGAGGGGGCTGATGAAGTGGGCGGCGTAATGCATTGCTTTACTGAGAGCTGGGAAGTGGCGCAACAAGCAATTGCAATGAATTTTTATATTTCATTCTCGGGGATCGTGACATTTAAAAATGCCGTCGCATTAAAGGAAGTCGCTAAGAAAATCCAATTAGATAGAATGCTAATTGAGACAGACTCGCCCTATCTTGCGCCGGTTCCTTTTCGTGGCAAGCAGAACCAACCTGCATTTGTGCGCCATGTGGCAGAAGAAATAGCGCAATTACGATCCATGACAGTAGAGGAAATTGCAGTTGCAACCACTGATAATTTTTTTAACTTATTTAAAGTAAACAAAAATGGATAACCTGCCTGCTAATTCGAGATTTTTATTTATTCTGATTGCGACAATTATTTTTTTCTTACCCACAAACGGTATTGCTGGTGTGCAAGATGATTTTTTCTGGGCTATCGACAAAGATAATTTGTCACAAGCATCCGAATTAATTAAAAAAGGCGCTAACCCTGATGTTCCAAACGCAGAAGGGTACACGCCACTCATGGTTGCTGCAAAGACCGGTAATCTAAAATTGGCGCAGTTCCTGATCGATGCCGGTGCGAAACTCAATATCCGCAACAGACTGGGCGAAACAGCAATTATGTTGGCCAGCTATCAAGGTCAAACTGAAATGGTGAAGCAGTTTTATATCAAAGGGGCAGAAATTAATCACAGTGGGTGGAATCCTTTGCTTTATGCCGCTTCAGGCGGGCATGTGGATACGATTCGGTTACTTTTGAATGCGGAAGCCGATATTAACGCGACTTCAGATAATGGAACTACTGCGCTGATGATGGCGGTGAGAGGGAATCATTTGGACGCGGTTGCATTACTGCTTCACAATGGCTCAGATCCCGGTATCAAAAATGAGCAGGGTGACAATGCGCTAAACTGGGCCGAAAAAAGAGATCACCAAGATATCGCAAAATTACTGAAAAACCATGGTTTATCAAAGTAAAACTTTTATCCTATAGGTCTATTGCGCGCCGCTCGTGAAATCACTGCATGGAAAAGTTGCCATTGTTACTGGCTCGTCGAGAGGAATCGGTGCGGAAATTGCGCTCACTTTAGCCAACGCCGGGGCAAGAGTTGTCATTAATTACGTACAAAATAAACTGTCTGCCGACGAGGTTTGTGCGGTAATTTCAAGTGCTGGTGGTGAATGCATCGCTGTGCAAGCCGATGTGAGTAATTCGGATGAAGTACGAAAACTATTTGATGCGACTTTCGAGCATTTTAAGCAAATCGATATCCTCGTGAATAACGCCGGAATACTGCTGTTTAAGGAAATAGCCGAAATCCGGGATGAGGAGTTCGATCGTATCGTTGATGTGAATTTCAAAAGTGTCTTTTATACCCTGCGCGAAGCGGCAACAAGGCTCGCCGACCATGGGTGTGTGGTGAGTATTTCGAGTACGGTGACGCGCCTGATGCTGCCGAAATACGGCGCGTATGCTGCAACTAAAGCTGCCGTGGAGCAATTAACGCGGATTTTCGCGCGTGAAATGGGGAAAAGAGGCATCACGGCCAATGCCGTTTCGCCGGGTCCGGTCGATACGGAACTATTCCGCGCAGGCAAAACCGCAACGGATATCGAACGCATGGCGGCGATGGCTGCGCTGGGAAGGCTTGGCAAACCGGATGATATCGCCCAGGTTGTGTTGTTTCTGGTCAGTGACGAAGCCCGCTGGATCACTAGACAGGATATTGGCGTCAATGGCGGAATTATTTAATCGATAGGAATGGAGAGTCAAATGCGTATCGGGGTGCCTAAGGAAATTAAAATTCATGAATCCCGCGTGGGTTTGACGCCAACAGCGGTACGTGAACTGAAAGCGAATGGCCATCAAGTGATGGTACAGAAAAATGCTGGGTTCCAGATTGATTTAAGCGATGACAAATATCTGGGTGCAGGCGCAGAGATTGTAGAGACGCCACAGGAGATATACGCCAAAGCCGACTTGATTGTCAAAGTCAAAGAACCGCAGCCATCCGAGATTCCTTTGCTGCGTGAAGGGCAGGTGCTATTCACTTATTTACATCTTGCGCCCGATCCGGTGCAAACCAAAGGATTGATAGATTCCGGTTGTATCGCTATTGCCTATGAAACGGTTACTGATAGTTTCGGCGGCTTACCGTTACTGGCGCCAATGAGTGAAGTAGCCGGCCGTATGGCGATTCAGGCGGGTGCACATGCGCTGGAATTGGATCAAGGAGGCCGCGGTATGCTGCTCGGTGGTGTATCCGGTGTGCCAGCTGCACGCGTGGTGGTCATTGGCGGCGGTGTCGTCGGCACCAATGCTGCTCGCGTCGCAATGGGCGTAGAAGCGCATGTGACTGTATTGGATAAATCCATTCACCGGCTACAACAACTGGATTTCCAGTACGGATCAAGAATTAATACCGTTTTTTCGACGGTGGATGCCGTGGAAGAGTATGTAGCCACAGCGGATCTGGTTATTGGCGCAGTACTGGTTCCGGGAGGGGCGGCGCCCAAGCTAGTTAGCCGTGAGCTGGTCAGCCGTATGAATCGCGGTGCTGTGCTGGTCGATGTTGCGATTGATCAAGGCGGTTGCTTTGCCACGTCCAGACCCACTTCACTCGCCGATCCTATTTTTACCGTGGATGGTGTGGTGCATTATTGTGTTTCCAACATGCCCGGCGCAGTCGCGCGGACTTCTACTTTTGCGTTGAATAACGCAACCTTACCGTTTGTTCTGGCACTGGCCAATAAAGGTTATCGCAAAGCATTGATGGAAGATCCGCACTTACGTAACGGCTTAAATGTTTACCGCGGGCGGTTGACGCATGAAGCGGTGGCACGTGATCTGGGTCTGGTGTATATGCCTGCTCTAGATCTATTGGCATAAGTAATAGCTAAGGAAATTCTGATGTGTGTGGCTATTATCTTGATCGATGTGAGTATTCTGCGTAATTCCGAGTCTCAAGCACACAACGCACCAGTTAGGGATTTAACCTCTTCCTCCGATTCTGCAAGGGTAGCGCTCAGTGCTTCTTGACTGGCTAATCGATCGAGTTTTGTTAAGAAATCGTCACCCGCTTGAGTTTGAGCCGGAGCAAAAGGCGATTTTACCGGTGCCAGTTGATCAGCAAGCAGCAATGTGTCTCCCAGCGTGGCGGGTGGAAAAGCTAAAGAGCCTTGCCAGAGATGCGCAATGGCATCTGCGACAGGTTCCGGAACTGAGAGCGCATTGAGGATAGCCGTACTAATTTTTATTTCACACGCAAGTTCGTCTTCATCGTCTAAATCTTCATCGCTAACCCATGAGTTAGCGATATTTCCATCAATCAGACCCGGATAAGCTTTTTCACGGGATAACAAGTAGAACCAGCTAATTTCATGAATAATCCCAGCAAACATTGCCGTATCAGGATCTTGATGGGTAATTCTACGGGCAATCACCTGAGCGAGTGTGGCCACATGGGCTGAATGTTGCCATAACTGGGTAACCAATTCGCTTTTTGATTGCGTTCCCGCAAGTTGCTGCGTAATCACAGCCATCGCTA
>CAMCBD010000093.1 GCA_945872825.1 Nitrosomonas ureae | reverse complement strand
GCTTTCATCAAGGTCTTGATAACCAAACTCCCAATGAGGTTTATTATCAATATCAAGCAATTCATCAGGCTGCCTGAGCTTGATTAACTACCCATATCAGAGCTTAATTCTACTCTCAGGTTGGACAGTTGCAGGAGACCACTTCACACTTCTGCATCGAGACGACCGCAAAAACTCTCTGAAGTCCCTTCTGCTATTTTCGTTATCACACAAGATGATATCCGCCGCTCTGGCGCAACCAGCATCCCGGAAGCTTTACGTATGGCTCCCGGCGTTGAAGTCGCGCGAATCGGCACTGACAAATGGGCAATCAGCATACGGGGATTCAATGGCCGGTTCGCCGACAAGCTGCAGGTCCTGATGGATGGCCGGAGTGTATACAATCCGCTTTTCGCCGGCGTGCAGTGGGAACAACAAGATACGCTGATGGAAGATATCGAACGTATCGAAGTCATACGTGGCCCCAATGCAGCCGTATGGGGTGCTAATTCCGTAAATGGTGTTATCAATATCATCACCAAGAAAGCTGCTGATACCCAAGGTACCTTGCTTTCAGCGGGTGGCGGCAGTTTTGAGCAAGGGTTTTTTGGTGCGCGCCACGGTGGAAAAATCAATGACGACACATTCTATCGTTTCTATGCCAAGGGATTCACCAGAGATCAGATGAAAACCACCGCGGGAGAAAATGCCAATGATGCTTGGCACAATGCCAGAGGAGGATTCAGATTGGATCACACGCGCGGAATTGATCTGTTTACAATTCAGGGTGATATTTTCCACAACTCGTATGGCGATAGGCTGGACAAATCCCAAATCAGCGCACCCATTATTCAAACGGAAGCATCCAGAGGACATAATGAAGGCGGAAATATCCGCTTGCGCTGGGATCGAACTATCTCTGAGAGATCGGCGATCATGCTGCAAACTTATTATGATCGTGTCGATTATAAATTATTAACCAGCTCAATCTTTAAAACCGAAAGTTTTGATATCGATTTTTAACATCGCTTTCCACTCTTCGACAAGCACGACTTGACCTGGGGAGCCAATTACCGCCTATATCATAATAAAGTTTCGGATACCGAATTAATCTCATTTAGTCCGCGTCTGCAAACCAATCAACTCCTGAGCGCATTTATTCGGGATGAGATCACGTTAATACCAGAGCATTTGCGATTTACCTTGGGTTCGCGGTTTGATCACAATGACTTTACCGGCATGGAAATTCAACCTAACGCACGCTTGATGTGGACACCCGATACAAAAAATTCGGTCTGGATGTCAGTCTCACGTGCAGTCCGCACTCCCTCCCGAGCGGAAAATGATATCCAGTTGAATGCCCGAACATTAAGCGCAGCCCCCGGATTGTCAGCATTGCTGCCCTTCCCTATTCTGGCACAGTTAAACGGCGCATCGAATTTTAATTCTGAGAAATTATTGGCTTACGAGTTGGGATATCGCCATCAATTTTCTTCACAGGCATCAGTCGATATTGCGGCTTTCTATAATGATTATAGTCAATTACGCGATCTGTCCGCCGGAATTCCATCTTTTCATGCCAGCTTTCCTCCTCACCTGATATTACCCGTAGGACTCACCAATAAAGCTTCCGGCTATACACAAGGTGTCGAAACCTCTGTTGATTGGCGACCCAATGAACGATGGCATCTGCAAGGGAACTACAGCTTTATCGACATGCATATTCACTCTGATTCAGCGCTCAAGAATTTGGATCCAACGACAGGCAGCGCAAACAAGGTAAGTCCGCAACATCAGGTTTCATTGCGCTCAAACTATGATTTATCGGAAAGATTGCAATTCAATCTCTGGCTACGTTATGTCAGCAAAGTAGATTTCTACCAAATCCCAGGCTACGTTACCATGGATACCCGACTGGCATACAAACCGAAAAAGAATCTTGAACTGTTCCTGGTCGGCCAGAATCTGTTTAGCCAAAACCACAGAGAGTTTGTATCTGATTTTCTTCCCTCGCTTCCCACGACCATACCGCGCGGTGTTTATGCGGGAGCGGAATGGCGCTTTTAACTAAAAACAATTGCATGAAGATATTTTACCAGTTCACTAGATTGCAGCTCATTTGCGCAGCCATGGATCAGAACCGGCTACAAACATTGATTTTAAGATTCCTAGTTTTTGTCATTTTGGCATGCTCTGCAAATTTTTCGGTTGCTAGAAATAAATCTGACCCGCTTTTAGATTTAAACATCGAAGAACTGATGAACATCAAGGTAACCACAGTATCCAGACGTCCGCAGAAGCTTACCGAAGTGGCATCTGCGGTTTTTGTGATTACACAGGATGACATACGCCGCTCTGGTGCAACCAACATTCCGGATGCCTTGAGAATGGCACCCGGTGTAGTGGTAGAACGCATTGGAACGGATGTCTGGGCAGTCAGCATACGCGGCTTTGATAGTCGCTTTTCCAATAAATTACAAGTGCTCATAGATGGGCGCAGTGTTTACTCGCCCATATTCTCCGGCGTGCAGTGGTCACAGCAAGATACCTTGATAGAAGACATTGAGCGCATTGAAGTGATTCGTGGCCCCAATGCAGGCGTATGGGGAGCCAATGCAGTCAATGGCGTCATTAACATTATCACGAAGAAGGCTGCCGATACCCAGGGCACGCTTCTCACTGCGGGCGGAGGGAGCTTTGAACAAGGCTTTGTGGGTGCCCGTTATGGTGGAAAAATCAATGAAGAAACTCCTTTCCGTATTTATGCTAAAGGATTCACCCGCGACAGTACCGCATCTTTAACAGGAGGAAACAATAACGACCAGTGGCACTCGGCCAGAGGAGGATTTCGCATAGACCATAATCGTGGAATCGACCAGTTTACATTGCAGGGCGATATTTTCTCCAACTTCATTGGAGATAATACGATAAACAAGTCGACGCTAGCTCTCCCTTCGATTTCTGCAAACGGTCAGCGCGGTCATGAAGAGGGTGGGAATATCCGCTTTCGCTGGGATCGTGTAATTTCTGATCGTTCCTCCATTATGCTGCAGACTTACTATGATCACTTTCGCCGTGTCTTGCCAAATTCAAACAATAATGCCGAAAGCTTCGACATAGATTTTCAGCACCGTTTTCCAATGTTTGGTCGGCATGATGTAACCTGGGGCTCTAATTACCGGCTATACCATAATAATATTCTGGATACCAGCACCACTACTTACACGCCACAGACTCGAACAAACCAATTATTCAGTGGTTTTATCCGGAATGAGATCACGCTGATACCGGATCGCTTACTCTTCACATTGGGCACTCGCCTGGATCGCAATGATTTCACTGGACTAGAAATACAGCCCAATGCTCGGTTGATGTGGATTCCAAACACTGAAAATTCGATTTGGATGGCGGTTTCTCGCGCAGTACGCACCCCTTCGCGCGCTGAAAATGACGTTCACATCAAGACGGCGCTATTAAAGAATGTACCCGGATTGTCTGATCTGCCCTTTCCTGCCTTGGCCATGCTTGAAGGTAATCATCACTTCAAGTCCGAGAAGCTCATTGCCTATGAGTTAGGATACCGCCACCTATTCTCTCCCAAAGCATCCGTTGATATTGCTGGATTTGTCAATGATTATAGTCAATTACGTGACTTCAGCTTTGGTGCATTATCGCTCAGCACTGGATTGCCAAACCAATTTTTATTGCCACTGATCGTTAACAATCAGGCATCTGCAGTAACTTATGGATTTGAAGTATCTGCTGACTGGAAACCCTTGGATAAGTGGCGTCTACAAAGTAACTATAGCTTCCTGGAAATGCAAATTTCCTCTAGTCAGTTAGCAAAAAAAGTTGATCCAGGCACAGGCGCGGCAGATAAAATCAACCCGCAACATCAATTTTCCTTACGCTCAAACTACGATCTATCCGAAAAACTGCAATTCAATGTTTGGTTGCGCTACACCAGTGATATTTCCTATTACAAAATCCCAGGTTATGTCACGATGGATACAAGATTGGCGTTTAAACCGACAAGAAACATTGAGCTTTTCATCGTCGGTCAGAACCTGTTTAGTCAGAACCATCAGGAATTTGTGGCTGATATTATTCCATCGGCCGCGGCGTTTATCTCACGTGGAATTTACGCCGGAGCGCAGTGGCGCTTCTAGTGAGGATACGTGGACATGCACTTATTTAATCGACTATTCAGCCTCTCAGATAAATTCGTGAAACGAAGTTTCTGTAATATTTTATTAGCCTTATATCTGGGATTCTGCCTGCCGAACTTTCAATCAGAAGCGAGAGCCGATGAAATTATAGAATATCAAGTCAAAGCAGCCTTTATTTATAACTTTATTGCATTCACCCACTGGCCAGACAGCACCAGTCAAACGATTAATCTATGTATTTATGGAGAAGATTATTTCGGCAAGGAAATCGACAAACTACAAAACAGATCAGTTAATAATCGTCATATCAAAATCACACGTATTACTGACCCTGATAAATTAAAAGCGTGCCAGGTAATCTTTTTCTCTAAATCGGTTAGCCGCCAGTTACCCAGCATTTTAAACGATCTACAGAATGAACCCATCCTTACACTGGCTGATAGTGTAAATGCTACTGCACAGGGCATTGCAATCAATATGAGTCTAATTAATGAAAAAATTGTTTTTGAAATTAATTTGATTAAAGCACGTGCTTCAGGGTTCGATATCAGTTCCAAATTACTACAATTGGCTGTCAAAGTGCATCAATAGCATATGCCATTCTGGAAAAAACCCGATTCAGATGAAATCTCAATAGTGCCAATGGCATCTCACGCAATACCCGCAGACAAACAACCACACTAAGAAGATCAATGTTTGTTGCATTTCTATGACAATTAATTGCCGCGCATTCGTTGAAATACCCACTTTTTACCAACTAATTCCTGATCAAGATCCAATACATAAAATGCAATAATGCCTCCCTGATTTTTAAAATGTATGGAACATTCCATCACTCAAACATTCAATTCATTTAATCAATCGAGGCGCTTCAATATGAAACAGCACATAAAAGGCTTGCACATTCTTTTTGCTCTGCAATGCGCATTCTGTTCTCGCTGATACTGCAAGTGATACCGAAACATTGCTCAACTGGGCTGAGAATACTTATCCGGCTATCTTCCCGAGCCGCCAGGCCACGCAAAACATCGAGCCCTGGTTATATCGGTATTATCCAGAGACTGGTATTTATGTTGGTGTCAACAAAAGCGATAATAATGTTTATGTACTCGGAGGTCCTTGGGGAAATAATCCGGCAGTGATTAATACGCTTGCAAGTTTAATCAACGAAATCGATAATTCTGGCGGGAGTGGCGGCATCGCTGCTTGCGATACCGCAAATGTCCTCGCCGGAGTTACTTATAGCCAAAGCGGCAATGTCGTAACGGTCACTACAAATGGCCACTGTGTCGCCGCCCCTGATCTGACTAACACCAATCTTTGTCAAGTACCGAAACAGACGACGGCAAGTGGTATTTCCTTACTTGGTAGCAATACGATTACCTCATCAAGCATCGTAGGCTTATCAACCAGCATTCCAGGATTACCCAATCCGTTTCAAGCTATTGTCGATGCAGCAGCAAACGTTAAACACTGCACAATGAATGCGCCGGCTGAGACTGCCAACTTGGTTGTCAATTCCGATCTTTGTCTCGACATTACCACAGCCATAAGCGGGGCAATAGGCGCTCTACCCATTGGTGGAATAGTGATCACACCACCGGTAAATTATTTCACAAAAGGCACCTATACAAGTCAGAGCGTGCCCGATTGCTTTGCAACGGATGCTACAACGATTAGTGATGCCTTGACAGGAGAAGTCTGGATCAACCAGGATGGCAGTTTTGTTAAGGTGGGCAGTTAGATTCGTTCGCATTGAAAGCTTTTCTTCTAGAAGAAAAGCTTTCGTGTAGCAGGCTCGTAAAACTATCTGCATTGCTTCTACGGTGTTAGAAACAGGCTAACATGCTAATTTGTCATGTATAAACTGCATTTTCTTGCCTGTTTATGCTTTGCATCGGTCACATCGAGAATGTTTCTCAATGGTTTGGTAGATCATTTTGATGCGGAGAACTCATTCAGTGAAGCCATCAAGCGGATAAAACGCGGATCGCCGGGTGATAATTCGTTTGCAGCGAGAAGACTACTGCGCGCTTCTTGAATCAGCTCTGGCGTTGGTCCATTTTTTTGAATATATGTAATGATCACGTAGGCTAAGTTGAGTAACACACGCATGTTTGCCGGCATTGCTGCGTAAGCATCCCGCATGGCGTTGACTGCCTCTTGATACTGCCCCTTACTGACGAGCAATACACCGCGATTCATAATCAGCATGGCTTCCTGGCGTAACGTCTCAATCAATTTGCTGCCTTCTTCGCCCATGCCAGCTTGATCAAATATTTCTGCAACATCTTGCAGTAAGGCAGCATTCTCTGGATTATTCTTAATCTCCCGCTGCAATAATTTGATGGCTTTGTCCTTATCATCCGTAACCATTAGTAGACGGGCTATTTCCAATGATCCATCACTGTCTGGATGAATAGCATCCTGGTCAATTAACTGGATGATCTCAGTGGCGATCTGTTTAGTCTTCTCGGCATTATCGCTTTGATGATAAATCATGCCTTCTACTGCCAACACTTTTAGGCGCATTTCATCCGTAGCAAAACTCTTATTGAGCTGACCCAGTACTTTAATTGCTTCATCAGGTTTTTTACTAGCGCCGCATGCTTTGGCAAGGCCAAAATAGGCATCTGCTGTTTTTAGTACGGAATCCTCCCCTAACGATATGCTTTTGCGGAAAGCCCGTTCAGCACTCTCTAGTTTGCCGATTTTCATTGCCACGGCGCCAAGATTCTTCTGTCGTAATACCGAGTTTGGCGATAGCTTTACTGCCCGTTCTAGCACACTGTTGGCTGCTTCGAGATCACCCATAGCTTGCAAAGCAAGCGCGAGTAAATCATGCGCCTCAAGGAATGCGGGATTTGTTTCAGCAGTTTCCTCGAGCAATGTTTTAGCTGCTACAAAATCATTTTTCTTTAGCAGAATTTTAGCTAACGCCGCTTTCGCCCAAGGCAGATCGCGCTCAACCAAAATTTTTTCCAGTACTTTTTTGGCTCGATCATATTCGCCAGTAATCAATAACAAATTGCACTTAGTCCGAAGCAAATCAGCCGCATTAGCCTTATCGGAAGTTAAACGTTGATCGCACAAACTCATGGCTTTAGGATAATCCAGTTGCATCATTGCCTGGTGAATCTCTGCAAATGCTTTCTTTTTTCCCCAAATTTTGGCTAAGCGCAAACGCAAATTCATTTCGGTAACCGGTTTCAGCAAATAGGCATCGGGTTGATATTCTGCGGCACCTGTCACTGCTTCCGGAGATTTCTCTGCAGAGATCATGATCCACAGACAAGAAGACCCAACAAGCGATAGATGCTTGGCTTCCTCAAGTACTTGTTGCCCGTTCTTCCCGGATCCTAAATCAAGATCGCACAGCACGATATCAAACTGCGTTTTTTTGATTAAAGAAATGGCTTCGCTTCCGCTTGCCGCCATGGATATTTTCTTCACATCAGCTCCACAGCTGCGCAGGATATCGCGAAAAATGCTGCGCATTTCTTGATAATCATCGATTATCAGCGCAGTCGTGTCTGAGAAATCCATATCAGCTGTTAAAGCATTAAACTCACTAGTATTCATGATTTCAATAAATAACCATTAATTACGGAAGGCGTAACACAAAACAAGCACCGCTGAGTGAACCGCCGTTCTCCAGCTTTAGTTCGCCTAAGCAGCCTTGATTATGATGCATGCGTGCCACCATCGCCGAAAAATAGAAGCCTAACCCTGTGCTACCGCCCTGAAAATCAACGCCGCGCACGCAATCCTCACTTTCCTGCAGCATTTGACTCGAATAACCATTCCCATTGTCTTCAATCCGCAGCACTAGTTTTCCTTCATTCTCCTCGGCAATTATATGGATACGGTCACGCGTGTAACGCATGGCATTATTTAACGCATTACCAATCACGCCGCTGATTAAGTCTTCATCGAAGTACCAATATAATTCGGGGTTAACACGAACTTCCAGGTTAATCGCACGAAATTTAAGTAACTCCCTATATTGTGCGACCATCACATGCAAAAAGTCATTCAGGCAAATGGATTGTGGATCAAAGGGATAAATTTTCTGACCCAGCTTATAGAGTGTCAACAATTGAATCAGATTGTTGTTAATACGTTTTGCTTCATGATTCATCTGCATCAATTCAGCATGTGTAGAAAGTTGGGTTGCTTCAGTTGACGCAAGTGCTTTTTCCAGACCACCAATCAACATACTCACTGAATTCTTCATATCATGCACGGAAGAAGCCAGAAAGTTTGTCATGTTGGCCACAGAGTGGATACTATCGGCGCTATTTTCCTTCAAGTCTGACGTCCATATCATTTGGTTTTCCGCACGGGGTATGTGCTCCCATCATTCACTAGTGGGAGTTTAACGGCATAACACCTTGAAGCTGTAGCGCTATTTCTTGATCGTCAAGTTCTCCCCATCAAGATCACTTGACGCTTCGTGAGATCATTCAATATTTCTATTCCGCCCTGGATAATGATATTGGGTTGCGGGTGATTCAATTCTGTGGCTATTTGTTGCAGCAAAACCCGCCCGGATTGGTTGTTATTCTCCAAGACCAGCTGTATTAGCCGCGCCGTCACTGGATTGATCTCGATAAAATGCACATCGAAATTGGCATCGCGATAAACGATCAAGTGCGTTTGCGTTTCACCAGCTTCCTTAGGCTGAAAATCCGGACCAATCTTATGAACGGGAAAGCGATAACTCAGTGACCAGGCAAGGGGAGAAATAATAGGTTGAAGTGGTACCGCAAAACTGGACAGGTTGTTAAGCTCTGTTATGGACACTATAGAGGATCATAATCATGAGCAAGAAACGCACACAATATTCCAGTGAATTCAAAGCAAAAATAGCGCTGGCTGCGATACGGGGCGATGAAACCATT
>CAMCBD010000092.1 GCA_945872825.1 Nitrosomonas ureae | reverse complement strand
ATGGTTTCATCGCCCCGTATCGCAGCCAGCGCTATTTTTGCTTTGAATTCACTGGAATATTGTGTGCGTTTCTTGCTCATGATTATGATCCTCTATAGTGTCCATAACAGAGCTTAACAACCTGTCCAGTTTTGCGGTACCACTTCACTTCACTGCCTGGGATGGTTCTTCATGAAGGAGCATTTGAAGGATACGCATGGATAGCAAATCAATAGAATTTCTAAGAAAGCTAGTTATTAACGAACTAAAAGAATTCCTTCCCAAAGGATGTTTTAAGCTTGAAGCAGAATTGAGCGTTAATGGAAAAGAGTTTTCATGGGATGAAAAATGGAAATGTATGGCGGCAATGTTAGGAAACCGGATTTGCTATGAATCGGATTGCAATATCATTAATTTAACCCCAAAGCAGTATGCAGCGTCAAAAGTATTATATGCGCTTGGAAATTTAACTGAATCAGAAGAAACGACAACGGAAGCAGAAGAGGTAATAAAAGATTATCTTCATTTATTACCCGAACAAGAAAAGGAGCCATTTGTCTCTCTGCTTAAATCAAATCGCAAACAATCAGACTCACAAGTTATCTTGTCAGAAAATATAAAACCATGGCTTAAGCCAGATCCCCGAGACCCCCAGCCAGAGCAACCTTGGTACACACCAGCGCGTTATTTTGCGCGTCAACTCGTTAATGAGGATTCAACCTTACTTACGAAGCGAGATATATTGACACCAAAAGTTGTTCAGCATTTAACCAAAGTTGGTATTAAAAAGCGCGGTGGAATAAAACCTTTCGACCCCGGTACGATAAAAAAAGCGCTTACAAATGTAATTCTAGGGTAAAACTCTCAAACTTTCGCCAGAAGCTTTTTCATTAAATTCAAACAGCGCCAACAATGACGCGGCATCCCGTGAAACTTTCACAAGTTATTGCAAGCTTTTAATGCTCATCCATGATGCGAATCATCCAAAGCAGTCGCTTTGGGTTTATTTAAATTCGATAGGATGCAAAAAATGAAAATCGATCTACCAAGCACGGGCTTTGTTCGTGAAAAAAATATTTTAAGAATTGTCCCGGTCTCACACTCTACTCTTTGGAATTACGTTAAAAGCGGCAAATTTCCAAGACCGGTGAAACTATCTGGTAACGTTACCGCGTGGCGAAACGAGGACGTTATCGCATGGATTACAGAAAAATCTAGGGGTGCTGTATGAACGACTTAGCAACCGCAAAAACCACCCATGAAAATCTTACGCAACAAGATATTGCACTTTCCACAAAACTTGTATCGGCTGTAAACGAGCAAAATTCTCAGCGTCAAGAACTTGATAGCGCTACATCAAACTGTAACGCAATTGAGAAGCTTCATATCATGGATCAGGCAAGCGATGCAGAAGTAACCGCAGCCCAGCAGCTTTGCAACACATTGGAAGCGAAACTAGCAACCACTAATCGACGCGTTGATTTAATCAAAACCGCAAGAAGCGAGCTTGTTCCAAAAATTGCCGCAGCAGCCCAAAATCTAAAAATTGCCCGCCGCGACTTCTGTTTTCGAATCAGTAACGAAAAACTTGCAAGAATCAAGCAGAACCAGGATCTTAAATCGTTACTTCTTGAGGCGATGGCAGCAGCTGCAGCGAACGGTCAAGTGATTTACACGGTAGGCATCAGACCCTTTGCAACTCAGAATCTCGACCGCATCCTTCCAGAAATCACGCAACAAGAGGTTTGGGAAGAAACCGAGATCTTCAAGAAAAAACACGGCCTTAATCAGTAGCGAAAAAGAAAACCGCACCCATGGCCAAATGAGTGCGGTTTATATGAAACACAAACAGGGGTTTGTTGAAATGAATCATATCAGACAATATCCAGCATTCGGAAAGAAACTGGATGATTTACGCCGCCGCGGTTTGATCCCTGCAATGCGCGTCATTGTGACTACTGATTGGAAACTTGGTGCGGCATATCCACGGATTGTTATTACTCAAGAACGACCAGTAACCAGCCTTCGTTTTGAATACTTGGCTGGCTTGCATGTGCAAATGGTGCATTACGACCATGACAACCAGATTTTAGAAAGCTTAATCACTGAAATCTTGTCGATTCAACCAGAATCATTATCAAAATTCAATATGGATGCAGTCAAGCGAGGTGAGCCCGCCTTCAAGATGATCTATTCTAAGTCAGTAATGGAGGGGGACGCATGATCGACCCCTACGCCACAATTGAAGCGACACCAGAGCAGCAAACTGCCTACGCTGAGCAATCCACCGAAACCATGCCGGAAACGATAGCAAGACTTGCAGCAATGCATCCTCTTGAATACGACAAGGTACGGGAAAGAGAAGCTGAAGAATTAGGCATTAGTCGCTTATCAGTGCTGGATAAAGAAGTAGCGAAAGTACGCAAACAATCGACAGATGATAATGCGCCTTTTCCTGATATTGAGCCATGGCCTGAGAATATAAACCCAGCGCTATTGCTGGATGAAATTTCAGCAACAGTCATGCGTTTTATTGCTATGGATAAATACCAGGCAGATATTGCCGCTCTTTGGGTAGCGTCATGCTGGTTTATTGATGTGATTCATACTGCACCAATTGCATTAATCAATGCCCCTGAGCGGGCTTGTGGCAAGACCCAATTATTAACCTTGCTTAGTAAGCTTGCACCGCGTGCAACACAGTTAAGCGGCATCAGTCCGAGTGTACTTTTTAGAATGATTGAAAAGTACCGTCCTACTTTGTTTGTTGATGAGATAGAAACTGTACTCAAAGATAATGAAGAATTGCGCGGATTATTTAATGCTGGGCATACCCGAGATAGTACGTTTGTATGGCGAGTTGATACTTCAACGGATGACTTTGAACCTAAGCGCTTCTCAGTCTGGGGGATGAAAGCAATTGCCGGCATCAATGCAATCAAGCTTGCTGAAACAGTAACCAGCAGATCAATCGTATTTGAGTTAAGACGCAAAAAGCCGGACGAGAATGTAGACCGATTGCGATATGCGGAGCCTCTTTTATTTGAAAGATTAATAGCGCAATTGGCAAGATTTGCTGAGGACTACTCAAAAGCAGTTAGACAGATCCGCCCTATATTACCTGGCGAGCTTGGGGATCGCGAACAAGATAACGCCGAAACATTGCTTCAGGTTGCTTATGTTGCTGGCGGACACTGGCCAGATACGGCGACAAAAGCGGCATTAAAAATATTTAAAGCTTCACAAAGTGCACAAAGTACAGCGAATGAATTGCTGGCAGATATTCAAGAGATCTTCGAAGCTAAGCGTCTCAGCAAGATAAGCACAGCGGATCTGATTGAAGCCCTAGTTTTGGATGATGAAAAGTCTTGGGCAACCTATAACCGAGGTAAACAATTAACACCTAGACAGCTTGCAGGTAAGTTAAAAGATTACGGCATACAAACTAAATCCGTCCGTGACGGGTATAACGTTTTCCGTGGATTTGAATTATCACAGTTTGAAGATGTGTTCGCTCGCTACCTTACCCCAGGATTTTCCGTTACAACGTTACAACCAAGCAATCACAAGCCTTTGCGTGTAGCAGACGAGAAATGTGTAACTGTTACAAGTGTTACAAACTCAGAAGAACGTAACAATGTAACAGACTGTAACACTTCTAAAAATGAAAGTGTTACACCAAAACCCGCGCCAGTACTGGATTGTAACAATGTAACAGATAAAACACCCCTTCAGGGTAAATGTGTGAGGATTTAAACCATGGAAGCCATAGAAATTTAAGGTACTTCCAGATAGATGCTCGGCCAGGGTAATTAAGACCCCGTAAAAACGCTAGAGAATGGGAAATAAAATTAGGTTTCACGATAATGTTTCACGGTTTCAGGAGAAGGTAATGGAAATGAAAATTTTGGCGCAACAATTGGGTATCAGCCACCAGATGGCGAATAGATTGAAAAGGCAGGGCATGGATTGCAGTTCCTTAGCTGCCGCACAAGCCTGGCGCAAGGCTAACATTGATCCATTTCGATCAAAAACGGGACGCATCGGTGGTGGTAATACAGGTAAGAAATATCAACCGAAACAATCTAAAGAGGACGCCTCTGCGCCGGATGAAATTTACACCGCTGAAGAAATAAATGGCGTCAAAAAAGCTTTAACGAAGATTATTCCTGGCTTATGGTTTGGGCAGATCGGCTGGTTAGGGACGGCACTTCGTGAGCGAGGGATTAAAGTTACGGCAGAACAATTAATTGAGGCGCAAAGCGTGCTGTTTATGATCTACATGAGTGAAATTACGGATTACTTAGAACTGGATGAAGACAAAACTTTCTTTGAGATTCCATCCGCTTTAATGGCTCGACCAGGTGACGAAATTTATCCTTCACTGATTGCGTCATTGAATCAGATTTTAAGCAAAGAATAACGTATCAAAATGACGATTGAGCGATTATTAATCTTTCAAGGAGAAGCTAACCTTCAAAAATACTTAGAACGCAGCAAAATACCATATAATTGACAAATTAATTAAGGACTTATAATGACAAACAATCTACCAAATGGGTTTGTTCTAAAACTCAAAGAAAGTTGCTCTTTGGGCGCTAAAGGCACACTTATTTCTACGCATAAAACTGAAACTGAGGCCGAAAACAAGGCAAAGAGTCTAGGGCATTCGCTTGAAGTATTTGAGATTCTGGATATTTACGGCAATCGCACACTTACAGCCAGAATGTAGAGGTGCAAACAAACCAGACCCGTCTTTATGGCGGGGTTTTTTATTGTGCTTCTTTAATACAAAGTGCCACGCCTAGACTAATCATTCATAAAATAGATGAATAAAAATTCTTTCTCGACTTGCGAATGTGATTCCACTAGTATCGTTTAATATTAAAAATATTATTTTTCTTATAATTTCATTAATATATTTTCACAAATGAGAAGTTTCATATTAGCGATACTTAATTAGTAACTAATGGAGGCAGTTATGTCGAACCAGAAAAAATTTGTGAGTTTACTGTCAATTATTTTATTTATTTTCGGCATTAATTTGGCAAATGCACAAGTACTAGGAACTTATCGTTGGAATCTTGCGCCTTTTTGCAATGTAATTAAGTTGACTGTAACTAAATTAGATGGCGGATTTTCGGCTATAGGTTCCGACGATCAATGTGGCCTAAACGAGCAATTATCCACCAGTGGTTCCTTCATAACATTGCCCAATAACGGATTTTCCAAGGGTGTATTCACTAGTATGTCATCGGACGGAAGCGTCATTCTGATCACTCTTAATGTAGATCCCAATACAGGTAACGGAGAATGGTCTGATAATTCAGGTAATAGGGGTAATGCCATTTTCAATCCGGCAACTGCGCCAGGTATTGCTCGACCTAATCAAGGAGATGTTTGGGCTTACGTTGGTAATAATGGAGACATACGAAACACCTCTGGAGTTTTGACGGTTGAACGTTTAGACATAGGATACTATTGTGTGGTTATTTCCAAGAGAGATTCACATAAAGCTGCTCAAGTTACATTAGCGGATTCTGGAGGGAACATTGTCAGCATTGCAAATTCACCTGGTGCTGATTGCAAAGTCTTAATCACTGATACTCACGACGTTGTCGCTGTCTTTGTTAAAACACCAACCGGTGCGCCCCAGGATGGAAACTTTACAATCCTTATTCCACAACATTAGTTGGGTAATATTTTTTACGAAGCCTATGTGAAAAAGAGAGTAATTTAATTAATTAGGGTAACTATATATAACTTTACACTAACATGAAAAAAGTAATCTAATATGAAATTAATTCATCTCTTTGATTTATTTGTTTGGATTGTGGGTTAAGGCAACACGCAGGGCATCATTTAACTTGTCTATGTTTTTTTGTTGATATTCAATGGCGATCTGCTGTTTTTCTCTAAAGTGATCGCGAAGTTTTACAAGAGTAATTTGATTCATTTGATCTTTATAATCATCATATTCGCCAATTACATAATCAACATAATCAACATCGACACCCAACATTTCTAGTTTCTTTAGTTCAATGAAAGTTTCATATTCTGATTCAGCGTGCTTCATTGCTTCGTCTTTTATATAGTCTTTGTAACCATCAAACACAGGATAACCATTGAGTTTAAGAAGGTTATCTAATTGATTATGTAATTGTTTCATGGTGAGCTGTTTGCCCATAAGCGCTGAAGACTCAGCGAACAATAAGAATTGCTCAGATAATAAGTACATCCTGTACATTTCATCTTCTTCAAGATAGTTTTTGCCTGTCTGAGCTTCACGTTTAGTTGGAATCAAATCCTTAAAGCTAATCAAGCCCATATTATCTTTTGTTGCATCGGCTCTATCATTAATCAACTGGGATGCAGTCATCTTAGTTATTGCGTGATGAAACTTGTCTTGCAAAAGAGAATAAAATGAACGCACTTCGTCTGAAGTCGGTTCGTAATCAGAGGCTGATAATCTAAAGCAATCTTTAACTTGAGCGAATACATTTTTTTCACCAGCCCGTAATTTCCGAATTTTTGCTGCTAGCTTACTTAGCTGCTTGGGGTCTTTACTTAATAATGCTTCGTTTATTACATAGCCATCTTTGATGTACTGCTTAATTATTCCGGTGGCCCATATTCTGAACTGAGTAGCTTTCTGCGAATTTACCCGATACCCAACTGAAATAATTGCATCAAGGCTATAATGAATAGGGTCATAGTTTTTACCATCTGATGCAGTTATTTCCATTTTGGAAATAACTGATTCTTTATTCAATTCACCTTCATCAAAAATATTGCTCAAGTGTTTTGATATAGCAGGAACATTTACACCGAATAACATTGCCATACTTTTCTGAGTCATCCAAACCGTGTCATCTTGGAAAACTACTGGCACGTCAAGGTCTCCAATACCTCCTGTGTACATCACAGAGTTAAGGTTTTCTGAATTAGCCATGTATCAACCTTTTGTAAGTTAATCTATATTCTGTATTAGAAAGCAGCAAGTTAAAGCGTTGCGTCTCGTTGTTGTCGCGCGAGTTGTATCTGAACACAAACTCATCAACATATTTTTGCAAATGTTTAACGCTGGTGAAGTGGTAGATTCCAATAATGCCGCGTTTAAGCAAGCTCCAAAACCCTTCAATTGTATTTGTATGAACTCGACCATTAACATACTGGCCAGCGCCATGCTTGATAAATTGATGGTCATATATACGCTTAAGTGCGTTGTATCCTAACCATTCATCAGAATATACAGTTGCATCATTAACGTATTTTACTATTTCATTGGTTAGTGTTCTTACAGATACATCTTCAACGCATTTGGCATTCAATTTTCCGCCTCTCTCAACCATACCAAACACCGGGGCTTTATCTTTAGTGCTGCGGCCTTGAGTTCCCTTAGTTTTATTTAGATTGTGTTTGTTTTTATTCTTTCCACCAACATATGTTTCATCAACTTCTACTTCATTAGATAGGCCGTTATCATTATCGAAGCCAAAACAGTTGCGAATACGCTGGAGCATAAACCATGCAGTTTTTTGAGTAACGCCGATATCTTTAGAAAGTTGAATGCTTGAAATGCCCTTCTTATGCGATGTTACAAGCCATATGGCCAGAAACCACTTTTGCAATTCTACTTTTGAGTTATCAAATAGAGTGGCGGTTTTTACATTAAAGTATTTGCCGGTATTTTTACAGCGATACCGATTTCTTGCACATTTATAAACCTTGGAATTTTGATCAAATGGCGAAACAACCTTCCCGTTATCCCACCGCAATGATTCTAAATGATCTATGCATGTTTGCTCATCAGGGAAAGCCCTAACAAGATCAATAATTGTGTTGAAATTTGTAATTATCATGGCGTCTACTATAACTTAATATAGTAGAAGAATACACCAAAATCTGATGTCTGTGTAGAATTGTATATAGTTACCTTAATTAGAAATAAAATTGACACTGGAATCCTTCGGGATTATTCTTCTGTACAGGTACTCAAAATACCTCGTATAGCGGATAGCCCCGCGCCCGAAAGTCGTGGTTTTTTTACGTCCATAGTTTTTAATGGCCGGGGGTTAGGCTAATAAAATACCTGCCTTGGCAGGAAATATGCCAGCCGACTATACGCGGTTTTGAGCCCCCGGCCGCCCTCTCAAAATGGGCGAATAATCAAATATCGTATAGGAGTCCAATCATGTCAACACAAACCAAAGTAACGTCCCCACGTCGCACCCGCAAAGCAAAAACCACAACCATTTATCCATTATCCCGATACGAGATAGAGCACAGAACTCGCGTGCGTGCGCTAAGAGAACTCAATGAATTTATTGACTCACTCACAGAATCAGAACGACGCGTTGTTGGCCATGTTACCCCATACGGTGACCCCGTAAATGGTCTGAAAGAAATTCGCCGTTTGCTTGGTGAATCCATCGCGAAGTGCAAAGTAATTCCATTCCCTGTTGTTAATAAACACCTTTCAGCGCAAGAGCGCTAAATCATGAAAACGGCTTTGCGCATATCCAAACAAATAAAACGGAATAAAACAGCCTGGGGTAAGCGCAAGGCTATTCTCAGATAGTGTGCTGAGGAAAGAGGATGTATTCAATTTATCGCAACGTAACCTGAGAGCTCGGCCGGTTCACGACTTAACAATTGTATTAGATGAAGTACGCAAGCAACGCGCTTTTGTTGGTATATTTGTTGGTATAAATAAAATTTAAAGAACATGTATTGTTATTTACAAACAGTTTAAGAGCAAAAGGCGTATGACACCGCCCCGCCACTTCCGCATCCGCGCAAATCCGAAACAATCCACGAAACACAATAAACAAGCTAATTTTCAAACAATCACCTTCCGCTGTAATCCGAAATAATCCGCTAGAAGCCAATAAAAAAATGTGGTAATTTGTGTGGTAACTTTTCTACCACATAAAAAGCTAACACATTATGGCCAAGGGTTTTATCTTTGGATATATGAAGATGGCCGCAAGTATTGGCGGCTACGCTATAAGATCCATCCCACGACCGGCAGGATCAATAAGCAAAAAGCAAAACAGGCCGCTGTTGATAGCTTTGAAGCTATCGCCAGAGAATGGTATGAAGTGGTACCGCAAAACTGGACAGGTTGTTAAGCTCTGTTATGGACACTATAGAGGATCATAATCATGAGCAAGAAACGCACACAATATTCCAGTGAATTCAAAGCAAAAATAGCGCTGGCTGCGATACGGGGCGATGAAACCA
>CAMCBD010000091.1 GCA_945872825.1 Nitrosomonas ureae | reverse complement strand
CACGAAAAGATCGTGAACTCAGCCTCGCCACATTCGTTAACTTCTATAATACTGTGAAACCTCATACCGGAATTAGTAATATGACTCCGTATGAAAAATTGAGAAACTTTTTCTTCAATCTGTAAACAACACTAGTGATTCTCACAACTGAAGTTACCGTTGCGAGTTTTCAAATTACTCATTGAAACTATCAATCAGACAATTTCCCATTCAGCAATTCCAATACGCCGCCGGTTTTTGTATGACGAATACGCGTGATTCCGCCATTGCTGATTTTGATTCGATACAGACCGGACGGAGAGGCATGGATTGTTTTTGCAATAATGGCACGCATTACACCGGCATGCGCAACGATTAGAACATGGCTTCCGCGATAGCGCTCGATGGTTTCTTCATAAGCTGAGCCAACGCGCTGGATAAAATCGTCGAGCGGCTCTGCGGCATGCGGCCGATGGTTGACTGGGTCTTTCAGGAAAGCCTGATATTCATCGGCTCGGTCAATTTTGACTTCATCATGGCTCAACCCCTCCCATGCGCCAAACCCGACTTCCTTAAAACGCGGCTCAACAGCGACATTGATGCCATGACGTTCCCCCAATTCGTGTGCAAACCTCTGGCAGCGTTGTAGCGGGGAGGTGATGATTTGATGCCATGCAGCATATTCGCCAACGGCATTCCACATTTGCGACCATCCCTTTTCGGTAAGCGGATCATCAATATTGTGGCCGCGATAACGACGCCCGCCGGCTGGTTCGCCGTGGCGGATTAAATCAATAACAGTTTCTGTCATACCATTTCAGCCGGGTAATTTTGATGCGGTAGTTTACCGGATAGCGTAGATTTCTCGCTATGCTCGAAATGACAGTTATTCACGAGTTCCTTAACGAGCAGAACGATTCATTCCGGAAACCTGAGTACTATTGGTATTTTAGTAATTTCCCAATTTGATATCTGAGCTACTGGTTTTCTTAACGACGCCCAGTGCGATATCGACATATTCAGCGAATTCCAGCGCATCTTCTTCGTCAATCGGTGCCGCCAGCACAAAATCCGCATGCCTGCGTGCTTCTGCCTTCCTGCCTTCGTCATACAGTACTTCAGCATAAAAAGCGCGGGTGATGATGTCTCTGGGAAACAGTTCGTGGGCGCGCCTCAGGTGCGCAAGCGCTTGCTGATTACTGCCAAAACTAATGGGGAATCCCGGGAGTTTGTGATACATACGGCCCAGCGCTCTGTGCGCGCCGGCGTTTTCGTATTTTTCATCCAGAGTGACCACTTTCAATAGCATTTTTTCCATCGGTCGAAGCATTCTGAATGCATTCACTATACCGCTATCTTCAGCCATTTTCCCCATTGCAACAGCCTTCCAAAAAAGACCTCTCACATCATTTGGATTCAAAGAAATCGCCTGGTCAGCGATGGTGATGCAACGTTCAAACCGTTGAACACGGCGATCTTTATCCATTTCGAGTTGTGCAATCATAAACTCCAGGCGGGAAAGCTCGGCGATGGCGGCTGATTCCTGAGAATTCTGTGCCAGATCGCGAAACCAATCGATTGTTTCCAGCAGCAGCGGCGTATCAATGGCATATCGCCAGACGGCCAGTTCAATTTTCTGTTTATTTGCTTCAGTCAATAAAGTTGGAGAAATGCTTTGCGCAAAAACCGGTGCGGTCAAACAAGTCGCCGCCATCACCATGGCTGCGAACAAGGCAATTCTTCTCTCCAATTTTGGCATGTTTGATTTTATGAAAGCGCGCATATTCGATCCGTTAAATCAGCAATTTTCTTGATTAAGCGTTTTATATTCTACGATAAATATCAGTTTTTTAAGACCACTGTGCTAAGGATAGTCTTATTTGATTTAGATTCAAACCATGAATAAAGCGAAAATGTACGCTTTAATAAAAAATCTGCTACCGGCAAACCCTCATGCAAAACAGAAGCTGACTTAAAACTGGCCTATAATATGTGGTTTTTATTCAAGATCAGTCTTTCCATGGCATTGCAATACTGATACCGCTTAAAATGCAACGGCATACCCTACCCACACCCGGCACTCTGTTACGTTACGCTGATTTCGATGGATCAAGCGACGCGCTGTTTCTCGCACAACTCGCCCAGCAGGCAGAACCTGTCACGATCATCACTGCCAATGCACTGGATGCGCAAAGATTGTTAGAAGAAATTCCCTATTTTGCACCGGAATTAAGAGTGCATCTGTTACCGGATTGGGAAACACTGCCTTACGATACTTTCTCACCGCACCATGATCTCGTTTCGGAACGGCTGGCAACCCTGTATCAAGTAATGAATGGCGCCTGTGATGTACTCATTGCGCCGTTGACTACAGCACTGTATCGCATGCTGCCGCGTGAATACCTCGCCGCGCATACTTTTTTTCTGAAACAAGGTGAGGTGCTGGATCTGGCCGGGTTGCGCAGTCAACTGACTTTCGCGGGTTACTCGCACGTCACGCAGGTTTTCTCGCCGGGTGAATACAGTGTGCGCGGCGGCTTGATTGATTTGTTCCCGATGGGCAGTCCGCTGCCGTATCGCATTGATTTACTGGATAACGAAATCGACACGATCCGTACCTTCGATGTCGATACTCAGCGCAGCATTTATCCGGTCAACGAGATCCGCCTGCTACCTGCGCGTGAATTTCCATTGGATGAGGCCGGGCGCACCTGCTTCCGCGGCAATTTCCGCGAGAAATTCGAGGGTGATCCGTCCAAAAAACAAATTTATAAAGATATCAGCAAAGGCTTGACTCCGGCTGGTATCGAATACTATCTGCCGCTTTTCTTTGAACAGACAGCCACCCTGTTTGACTACTTGCCGGAAAACACGCTGCTTTGCTTGCATCAAGATGTCCGCCCGATCATCGACGAATTCTGGCGTGATACCCAATCGCGCTATCAGTTATTGCGCGGGGATAGCGACCGCCCGCTATTGCCGCCGCAGGAATTATTTTTATCCAGCGATAGCTTTTTCGGCAAATTAAAACCCTATGCGCGCATTGAAATTCTATCCAATGGACAAGATCTCAAGCTGGCGGCGAAAAAATCATCTTGCCCGCTGCCCTCTGTCCAGGTCAACCGGCATGCGGAAAATCCGCTGGAAAAACTCGCTGCGTTTGTCGCCCGTTTCACGCAAACTGGCGGACGCATCTTGCTGCTGGCGGAAAGTATGGGGCGGCGCGAATTAATCGCGGAATACCTGAATCAGTATGGTCTGCACCCGGATAATTGTCAGGATTACGCACAATTTCTGAACAGTTCTCAGTCTTTTATGCTGAGTGTTGCGCCGCTACACACCGGTTTTATCCTGGAACCCGCGCAATGCGCGTTTATCACCGAAAGTGAAATGTATTCGACCCATGTCTATGGGCGGCGTGAACGTGAGTCACGCAAAACGACATCAACCGATAATATTCTGCGCGACCTGTCGGAAATCAAACCCGGCGATCCGGTGGTGCATGAACAGCATGGTATTGGCCGTTATCTGGGTTTGGTCAGTATGGATGTGGGGGAAGGTGAACCGGGCGAACTGAGTGAATTTCTGTCGCTGGAATACGCCGGCGGCGACAAACTGTACGTGCCGGTTTCACAACTGTATCTGATCGGGCGTTACAGCGGCGCTGCTCCGGAATCTGCACCGTTGCACAAGCTGGGTAGCGGTCAGTGGGATAAAGCCAAACGCAAAGCCATGCAGCAAGTGCGCGATACCGCAGCGGAACTGCTGAATCTGTATGCCCAGCGCGCAGCGCGGGAAGGCCATACTTTTACGCTTAGGCCGCATGATTACGATGCTTTTGCCGAGGGATTTGGTTTTGAGGAAACCGCTGATCAAGCTGCGGCGATCAAGGCGGTAATTGCCGATTTAACCTCAGGAAAACCGATGGATCGCTTGATTTGCGGCGATGTCGGGTTCGGCAAGACGGAGGTGGCGCTGCGCGCCGCTTTTGTCGCCGTTGCCGACGGTAAACAAGTTGCTGTTCTGGTTCCTACCACCCTGTTAGCGGAACAACATTTCCAAAATTTCTCCGATCGCTTTAGCCTGATTGCCGACCAATGGCCGGTCAAAATTGCTGAACTGTCGCGTTTCCGATCCGCCAAAGAACAAACGCTGGCGCTAGCAGGCCTGGCCAAAGGCGAAATTGACATTATTATCGGCACGCACAAACTGATTCAGAAAGACGTGCATTTTAAGAACCTGGGGCTGGTCATTATTGACGAAGAACACCGTTTCGGTGTGCGACAGAAAGAAGAGTTAAAAAAACTGCGTGCGGAAGTCGATGTGCTGACACTCACCGCCACGCCGATTCCACGCACGCTAGCCATGTCGCTGGAAGGGCTGCGCGATTTTTCCATCATTGCCACAGCCCCACAACGCCGTCTTGCCATTCGCACTTTTGTCAGCAGTTTCTCGATGGGTATCATTCGCGAAGCCTGTTTGCGCGAGCTCAAACGCGGCGGGCAAATCTATTTTCTGCACAATGAAGTCAGCACGATTCAGTTGATGTATGAAAAACTTTCCGGCTTGTTGCCTGAAGCACGCATCAATGTTGCCCACGGACAAATGCGGGAGCGCGATCTGGAACATGTCATGCGCGATTTTTATCAGCAACGCTTCAATATCCTGTTATGCACCACCATCATTGAAACCGGCATTGACATTCCCAGCGCCAACACCATCCTTATCAACAATGCGCACAAATTCGGCCTGGCGCAATTACACCAGTTACGCGGCCGGGTGGGCCGCTCGCATCATCAGGCTTACGCTTATCTGCTGACGCCGCCTGAAGAAGCACTCGGCTCGCAAGCTAAAAAGCGTCTGGAAGCGATCCAAGCCATGGAAGAACTCGGTTCCGGGTTTTACCTTGCCATGCACGACCTGGAAATTCGCGGCGCCGGTGCGGTACTGAGCGAATCACAGAGCGGTGAAATGCAGGAAATTGGCTTTAGTCTGTACAGTTCCATGCTGGATTCCGCCATCCAATCCTTAAAACAAGGCAAAGAACCCGATATGCAGCACCCATTGGGCGTTGCGACAGAAATCAATCTGCACGTCCCGACTTTACTGCCGGAAGATTATTACCATGACATTCACGAACGCTTGGTGCTGTACAAACGCATGGCCAACTGCAGCGACGACGAACAGCTCGACGACATGCAGCGTGAATTGGTCGATCGTTTTGGCTTGCTGCCCAATCCAACGCGAGCATTGCTCGACTGCCACCGTTTACGCATCGCCGCCAAACCGCTCGGCATCACACGCATTGACGCCAGTTCTGAAAGTATCCAGATCCAATTTATCCCCAACCCACCGATCAATCCGGCAGAAATTATCAAACTGATCCAAAGCAGCCGGGAATATTCGCTATCCGGCCCGGATCGTTTGAAAGTTAAAGTACCGATTGCGGATGTCAGTAAACGCGTGGTGCGGATCAAGGAATTGATTCAGAAGTTGAGCACTAATAAATGAAGCCTTCAGATTTCTACCACCTCAATGAATCTAGACTGTTATTCGAACTGCATCGTTACATAACACCAAAATTATATTGCAAAAAGCAAAAGTTCATATATCATGACATTCAACGAATCTCATTGACATTATAAAATTGGAGTGAAAATCTGAAATGAGTCAAATCTCTGCAAGACTACCGGATGAATTAGTTACAGCGCTGGATGAAGCTGCTACAAAATTGCATCGAACACGCGCCGACGTGATCAGACAAGCTGTTGAATATTATCTCGACGATTTTGAAGACATTTCCCGCGCTGTGGAAGTCTTGCGCGATCCAGCGGATCCAATTCTGGATTGGGAAACTGCAAAGCATGACCTACTTCGTCAGCATTAAGCAGAGCGCGCTCAAATCATTAAAAAGCATCGCGCGCGAAGATCGATTGCGTATCATTGACGCCATTGATCAGCTCAAGGCTAACCCCGCAGCTGGCGGAGTACTAAAAGGCGAATATTCTGGATTACGGCGTATTCGAATTGGTTCGTATCGTGTCGTGTATGAGGTGCATGACGAGAAATTGACGGTACTCGTCATTCGCATCGGTCATCGGCGAGAGGTTTACCGGTAATCTGATCATGACAGAATTACTTCTTCATAGCATGAAGACAGTAAAATTATAGATGTCAAATGCAGACCCAGATCCCAAAACTTTACAGCAACAGTTGAGGTTTTCCTTCGCAAGGACGAGGATTCTCAGTTATAGACCTGACACCTTTTTGTGCAATTTATCCCCAACCCGCCGATCAATCCGGTAGAAATTATCAAACTGATTCAGAGCAGCCGGGAATATTCGCTATCCGGCCCGGATCGGCTGAAAATTCAGGTGCAGATTGCGGATGTGAATAAACGGGTGACGCGGATTAAGGAGTTGATACAGAAGTTGGGGGTAAGTGGCTGAAGATAATTCTATTCCCAATTGCATTCTCAGAATGCACGGTCAGTTGATTTTCTCCATTAACTTATTAAGTTATCAGTATGTTATATTAAAAATAGAACTGGTATTTTTTCATTAACAAAGAGAATGGCATGTGGATTTCAAAGATAGATTCAATTCTTTTCGCGTTATATAACGTCATTCCGGACGTCTTATTCTAGTTGGGCGGCTCGAGATACACCGTGAGAATTGTCATCGACACCAACCTATTCTGCGAGGATTACTTTCTTCGTGGAGCAAACTTCCGGCTCCTTTTTGACGGCCTGAAGTCGTTGCCCGCTTCGCTGTATATTCCCGAGGTCATAGTCGATGAAGTGGTTAATCGATATAGCGAAGACTTAGCCGAAGCTATCGCAAAGGACAAAGATCATCGCTCGCAAGTTGGCCGACTTCTTGCGGACTCGACCCAAGCAGCTTCGCTCTCCGTCAATTTCAACGTTGAAGTGGAGAACTACCGAACACACTTGGAGACGCGCCTGAAGACACATGGCGCAATCATGGCGTATCCAGAAATCTCCCACAAACGTGTTGTTGCGCGCGATCTAGCTAGGCGTAAGCCCTCCAAGCGCGATGGTTCTGGATACCGAGACTATCTTATTTGGGAGAACGTAAAGAGCCTGCTTCTTTGGGGAACAGAGCGCGTCATTCTGATCACCAACAATCCAAAGGACTTTGGAGAAGGACCTCATGTCGACCCGGAACTTCAGAAAGACCTGACAAATCCTGATCATCTAAAGCTCTTTCGAAGCTTACGAGAGTTCAATGAAACATTTGTTCTACCTCGGCTAACGATGCTCGATGGCGTTAAGGCAGCAATTCAAGCCGATCCGTCAAAGATAGGTCTGATGAACTGGTTGGGCGAAAACCTGCTTGATGTTGTGCGCGATGCCGGAGACCTCGAATGCTTAATAGCTGGTTTCCCGTCGGGAGCGGGAAGCGTCCGGCCAGTCGAGTTGGTGGCATTTCACGATCTTAAGGTCAATGACGTAAGAGAGCTTGAGTCAGGTGAGAAACTCCTCGACCTCAATGTTGGCGCAGAAATCGATTTTTCCATTGACATTGACTGGGACGACTACCTCAATCACCAAGAAGTTAGAGACTGGGCTGGGGAAGCTTCCGAGGAGTTTGCGTTCTCCTTTTCGCGGCATGTTGCCTTCGTGATAATAGAAATTGAACTAACCGTCGATCTTGAGGTGCCACGGGTAACATCACATGAGCTTCTTTCAATAGATGGCGGGTACGGGAGCTTTCAGTTCAAATGAGCTTTCTCTTAGGCACTAGCCGCCCAACCCATCATTCCATCGGTTCTGCGCAAAATGCAGCGCAGGCTAGTGAATTCAGACGCTAGCTTTTCTTAGAAACATCATGCGCATACTGACATACAAAAGAACACATACAGGAGACCCAGACAATCAAGGCGTTTTTGGCATCAATGATTGCATGGGAACTGTAAGAAACCGGAAATTTGATGCTGTGGTTGGCATTGGTTCCAAATCACCTTGGGGCAACTCAAAAGAAATCACCGGCAAAGTTACGTGGGTTGGAGTTGGCCCACTCAGAATAAAATCAGCATTCCATCGAGGAGATTTAGTTGCTTTTGAGAAATTTGTACTTTTAGATGGCAATGGCCCTGATTTTGAGAGCCTTGCCCCCAACCTTGCCAAAAGGTTTTACAAAGGAAATGCTAGATCAATCATCAATTCATATAACAAAATAGAAAAAGAAGAAATAGAAAACCTTATCACAAAGCTACTTATCAGGAATGAATGCAAGTCCAATGAGGATATAAATCCTACAGACAAGCTAAAGCAACGTCGCGAGAAATGTGCCAGAAAATTCCACTATAAAACGTGTAAATGCTAACTGGTCGTTCGAGCGGAGCAGCCGAAAAGCTGTGCTTTTCGATTCCCTGCACCACTCCTGGCTCCGTAAACTAGCATAGTGTTATCGTCTATAACCAAGAATAACTGTTCTTGCGGCATTAGAGATCGCGATAATTGAGAAATGCCCGCAATCTTCAAAAAACATTCCGTTCAGCTATCTTAATTCAAACGATAACCTTAATCATTTATGCATAATTTCCTGCACTTGCATGCATTACATGAGGGGACATCATCAAACACATGCAAACACATGGGGTCAGGTCTATAACAAGGAATAATTGTTCTTGTGGCATTAGCACAGAAGATAGGTACCGAACAACTTGGGCGTTAAACATCACATCGACTTGCACCTCCCCATCATGAACACGAAAATTCACACAATTACCGCGCTTGACTCGGCGCCACGAACCATACCTTCCTCCTATCCGGAGCCATTCCGTTCGATGATGAATGGGCGCATGAAGCGGCCATTGGGTGATTTGTTCGGTCTCACCAGCTTCGGTGTGAATATTACCTGGTTGCACCGGGAGCAGTGTCGGCGCTGAAACATGCGCATAGTAAACAAGACGAATTCATCTACGTCGTAACCGGCACCCTCGCACTTTATTCCGACGATGGTCGCACTGAGCTGCATGCAGGCATGTGCGCTGGTTTCAAGGCGGGTACTGGCAACGCCCACCGCCTTGTCAACGAAACCACTTCCGATGCAGTGTACTTGGAAGTCGGTGATCGGACATCCGGCGATGAAGTATCCTACCCGGATGATGACCTCGTCGCTCAATTTGTGGATGGTTCATGGCATTTCTTCCACAAGGACGGTAGGTATTTAGTCCCACGATGTGCTGGAATGGATCAAAGATAAAACGTTCTGGCTCATTTGTCCAGATTTTGCAGATGTATTCGTAGGGCGTGAGTCCCTTGAGAGTTTTCAGGCGTCTGGCGAAGTTGTAGGCCATCAGGAAGGTATGCAGA
>CAMCBD010000090.1 GCA_945872825.1 Nitrosomonas ureae | reverse complement strand
CTTCATCAACCGTTCGACCGTACAACGAGCAACCCCCATGCCTTCTCGCAACAACTGCCGCCATACTTTGCGAGCACCACAAACTCGAAAATTGTCTTTCCATACCCGCTGTATATCAAGTTCTAGTCTCATGTCCCGCTTGATGCGATCAGACAATCGATCGGGATCTCGCTCGTGCGCTTTGCGTTGCTTCAGTTGATCAACCGCTTCCGCGCAAAACAACCATATATTGGCGAAGCTTGCTTGTATATAAAGCCACCGCCACGGTTAAGTGAATTTTGCAGGGCCAACTAAATAGGCGCGACCGGGTTGAAATTCCGATCCAACAGATTCGGTGCAATCGGCAGATTGTGCTTGGAGTCTGTCGTTACCTTGTAGCGCCGCTTGTGCCTTGAACTCGATCGTGTATTCCTGCTTCGGTATCTTCTTCATAGTCTTCCATTGTACGTCACCCTTGGAAGACTATTTCTCGGGGGAAGATCAGAGTACATCGAGGTACTCTACAACCGGAAACGGCAGCATTCAACGTTAGGCTATAAATCACCAATGCGATTTCTAAAGGACTGGCTGATTACTCAACAGCAGGAAGAACTGATAGCATAAAACTGTTCGCCTGTTGGAAGACGAAAAACAGAGGGAACCTCAATGTGCCCTCAGAAGATCCGAGAGGAATTATACTGATCTTATTTTTGCATTTTATTCTTGCCTAATTACAGAGGAGAAAAGGAAATGATATCTCTACGAAAGAGCAGTGTTTTCGAGGTGTTTCTGATTTTATTGGTGATTAGTTATGTCCATCCGGCTAGGGCGGATAAAACTATAGGCGTTTTCTCTGCGCAGCAATCTTGTCCAGCCTATGTTTCAAAAAATAAATTAACCAATCCAGGCAATACACAGATTCAGGCGGATAAAAAATACGACATTATCGAAGCAAATAAACCAGATCAGGCTAGCTGGTACCGGGTTGTTCTGCCTGCGGCCAATCCAAGGGAGCGTTGGATCAGCGCTGAGTGTGGGCAGGCTCAGGTGATGACGGGAGGGGGAACAGGAAGCGGTGGAGACAGCAACAGTTGCGGTGTTGCTGGTAAGGCTGATAGTCATGTTCTTGCACTGTCGTGGCAACCCGCTTTCTGTGAAACTAAACCACAAAAACCTGAATGTAAGATCACCGATCCACAGGTTTATCAGGCCAAACATTTTACTTTGCACGGCTTGTGGCCTAACAAAAAGAGCTGTGGCACTCATTATGCTTTTTGCGGCGATGTCAAGGCTCAGAAACAAAATTTCTGTGATTATCCAGAAATTAAATTAAATTCAACTTCTCAAGCTTTATTAGCGGAGGTCATGCCTAGTGTGACAGCAGGTTCTTGTCTTGAGCGCCATGAATGGCATAAACATGGTACATGTCAAGCCGCTAAATCAACGGAAGAATTTTTTGATTTGTCAGTGGATTTGGCCCGTCAGTTCAATGATTCCGGTATGGCTTATTTTATGAACCGCAAAATAGGCCAGCAAGTTCGTACTGAAGATTTTCTCATTCGGGTAGCCGCCGTACTGGGATCTACAGCTCGGGATCGAATTAAACTAAATTGCGATCAAGGGATGTTAGTGGAAATTCAATTGAGCCTGATTGCTGATCTTACCCCAGGTGCTGACCTTGAGAAACTGATTGTTAATGCACCGGTACAGAGCAGTTCCAGTTGCGGAGAGACTTTCCGTGTTGATCCGATTGGGCAATAGCGAAGGGATCTGAAACAGGTTATCTAGATTGATCAGTTTGACTGGCTCAGATTTGAGCCAGTCAAATTATAAAGCCTGGAATATCACGTCAGCCACTGATAATGCAGTGGATTGTTGTAATACGCCGACAAATGTAATGCTGGCTACATCGCTTACAAAATGCACCACGACATCCTCGCCTTGGGTATCGATACCGGTAATATAGGGTGATAGTTGTGCAAAATTCTGAATGCCTAGCTGAATATCGAATACGATTTTATCCACGCCCGGAATGAAATCTTGAAGAATGTAATTACCTACATTGGATAAACCAAAAATATCCGAACCTTCACCACCAATTATCGTATCTGTACCCAGTTGTCCGACTAAGGTGTCATCGCCATTGTTACCAATTAAAGTATTGCTGAAACTGTTTCCAATTAATTTATCGTTGCCAGTGCCGCCAATCGCGCGTTCAATTAACGTATTCAATCCGAGTGATAAATTATTTTCCGCAGCTTGTCCATCTGGCGTAAGGCCAACGGAACTAAGTGTGCCGGGTGCAGCAACATTAAGATTAAGGATTACTGGCGTATCCATTCCAGACGCATCAAGCGTATCATTACCTCCATCATCATAGATTGTCTGAACGATTTGGCCACTTTCTTCTGTCAATGCATAAGAATTGTCACCTATATTAATTGGTTTTTCATTGTATAGATAGGATAAGGCGGCGTAATCATATGGTGCCAGATTGATCCGCTCAAGTCCCTGATTTTGTGTTGTGTAAGACATGATGCTATACAACTCAGAGTCTTCTACACCCGTTAGGTAGGGACCTTCGTTGGCACCTCCTCCTGAGGCTACAGCATTGTAATTGCCAGGATGTTTAAGTCCGAGAGTATGCCCAATTTCATGAATCAGTGTCGAATAGGCATTGGTGCCATAGACGACATGGGTTGTTTGCGAGGCTTCGGGTAAATTGTTGATGTACAAATCTCCTGCATTATCACCAGCTGATTTGTCTGGATAGTAAGCATAGCCGACCGTTGTGGTTTGTGCGTTATTGCCAAACCGGAGTTGACCGTAGGATGCCGTAGAATCGATTACTTCTGTGAAGCTAAGTTCAAACTGTGAGGAAAACGTGGTTAAAATTTCTCGAGCCGCAACCTTTTGCTCATCGGTCATGACGCTAAAGTGATTGTCGTCCTGAACTGGATCAGCGTAAGCTGGTAGTGCTGACATAAAACTGTAAGTCAGTGCCACTGGTTTGCCCGCTTCTGCAGGACCCCAGCGAATATCACTGCCAGCGAGCAAAGCTTCAATGCGATAATCGTTCGTAATCCTCGGCATACTTCTCTCCCTTGCTTAATTCACAAATTGGCGATCAGATTTTTTAAAAACCCATTTTAAGATAATGGGTGACCGATAAATTGTATAAACATTGTAGCTTTCTTGCTCTTATTCCAAAGTTTGGTAGATCAAAATCGTTTATCAGTAAGTTGCTTAGTGATTTCGTATCGCAGGATGGTTTAACCTTAAAACAAATAGTCGGTTGGTCATCTGTTTATGATCAATCTCATTTTATGTACGCCTAAAATATAGACATTCACGCCATGTCGAATTAGAAGTATAAAATTTGATGTCAAATACAAGTTTTAGTGAAATAGCCCATAATAATCACTCTGTTCTGCCTTAATATTCCCATGGGGTTGCCGAACTCAAGAGTTCGCATATGTGTAGGAATATGCTGATAACCCAAGGAGTGTTAGATGAAAAATTTTGTTAGTAAGATAATTGCTGGTAGTGTGCTTTTGAGTGCGATCGGGATGGTATCATCACACGCTTTTGCGCAAGATGCAACAGGACAGCGTGTTAGGCAACTGGAAGAACGTTTGCAGGTGATTCAAAGTGAGTTGGAAAAAGTAAAGTCTCAATCTAACCATGTGACACAGAAAGTTGAAAGTATTGGACAAAAAACAAATCCAACAGAAACGAACAAAGACAGAAGTGGCAGTCATATGGTGTTTTTCCGCGGTGGTTTTGCACACAGTTCGCAACATCGCAATGGCATGACTTTCCAAAGTACCGTAGTTCCAGCTGGAGCTCAGGATTAGCCTGATAAGAATGCATGGTATGTTGGTGCAGGTTTTGACTTTAATCTAACTAAAGATGCTTGGGGGCTTGCGCCAAAGACCAATGTTTTTGCTGAATTAATGTTCGAATACAAACAATTCGGCTCTCACGTGCAAGGCAATGCACTTGCCAATGTACCCACGCAATTGGTTGGTGGTGCGTTAAATCCTCAGAATATAACAGTAAGCCAGCTGTCTATCTCCGCAGCGCCGAAAATCAAATTCATGGAAGGCTCTCGCATTAGACCTTGGATCATTCCAGCCGGTTTAGCTATTCATATTATTAGCCCGCCAGGTGAACCCGGTTCGTTTTTTATCCCAGGGGTGGTATTTGGCGGTGGTGTCGATTATAGAATATGGAAAGACTTTTATGTAGGTCTTGATGCACGTTACCATGTGACTGGTGGAAAGAAAGACGGTGTTAATGTCGACGGCCTGACAGCCGGTGGCTATGTTGGTATAGGATTCTAAGATTCTGAATATAAGTTTGATCCTGCCATTGAGTCGTTGCTTCTGAGCGAGATATTTTTTCAACTACCAGTTCGTGGACTTGGCGTGTTGATAACTATCAGGTGATAGGGATTGCATTCAAAACGAGTAAAGAAACCACCAGTGGTGTAGGTCAATTGTATGACTTGCACCACATCACGTCACAAAGAAAGAGTATTCAAGGCATTGTCTTAATCCCATGCCATCATGATTACGCATAAATCATGATGGCAATTTATTGCCTAGAAACGCGGATCATTTAATCGCTACAATTGCTGCTTTCACAAAGAGATGATTATCGCTTGACGAAGGTAATATGTCTGACTACTATAAAGAAGAGGACAGTACATGATATTGCTGTTTTCCTTGTATTTCTTTAACTATTTTAAGGGCTTATTTATGTTACAGTTTAAAAAAACGTTATTAGGTGGTATTGCACCAGTACTGTTATCCATTGCACTGGCAAGCCCCGTAATTGCTTCCGACGCACATCATGCACATGGCAAAGATCATAATTTTGGTCATTTCACTAAAGACAATTTGTTGCTTACTCCAAAAGATTACCGCGAATGGATTTTTGTGGGAGCACCCGTTACACCAAAGATATGAATGATGGAAAACCTGCATTTCCTGAGTTTCATAATGTGTACATCGATCCGACAAGTTGGAATCATTGGAAAAAAACAGGTGAATTCCGTGATGGGACTGTTATCGTTAAAGAATTAACTAGCGTGGGTTCAAAAGAAGCCGCCAGTGGGAATGGATATTTCCCAGGTGAATTTAACGGGATTGCTGCGATGGTGAAAGATTCCAAACGTTTTGCTGATAAACCTGGGAATTGGGCATTTTTTGGTTTTGAATCTTATGATGCCAAGCAAGGCATAATCCAAGCTGATGATGCTTGCGCAGCTTGTCACAAAGCAAATGCTGCACAAGATATGGTCTTCACTCAGTACTACCCAGTGTTACGTGCTGCTAAACCAAGTAAAAAATAGATGATTAATGGCTTAATTTGCCAGTAGTAAGCTTCTTGAAATCGGGCAATTTGGCGTACTAATAATCAATCTGAGTGCGCTGAATTGCTTACTGCACACGAAAAGAGTCTTTGTCGTAGTTGACTTAGAAAATTTCCTTAAAGTGCATTTCGAACTTTCTTTCAGAAGTTATTCTTCCATTCACGTAATGCCGTGAAAACCTCTACGGGGTCTGGAAGTGATTTTCCAGAGTAATTTTGAGCGCTATTAATAATCTCCTGTTGCTCACAACGTATAAAGGGATTAATTTTTCTTTCTAGAATAAGCGTTGTAGGGATGGTTGGGACATTCCGGTTGCGTAATTCTTGTGCCGCAATTTCAAAATCGATGAGTCTTACATTTTTCGGATCGACAACTTTTGCAAACTGAATATTTCCTAAAGTGTATTCATGGGTGCAGAAAATTAATGTATCACTAGGTAGTTGCGCGAGTTTCTGTAATGATTGATACATCTGTTGTGCAGTGCCTTCAAATACTCGTCCACAGCCACAAGCAAAAAGTGTATCACCGCAAAATACCATATTAAATGGATTTGACCCATAATAGGCGATATGCCCACGCGTGTGTCCGGGGGTGTCTAATACCGTAAGATCGAGTGACATTTCTTCTAGATTGACTTGATCCCCCTCACGTAAGGGATGTGATACTGTTGCAATTGATTCATTGTGAGGTCCGTATATGGGAACATCGAATGATTGAAGCAACTCAGCATTACCCCCAGTATGATCATGATGATGGGTAATCAGGATTGCGCTTAGTTGCAATTTTTTAGACTGAAGATACTCAATAACAGGAGATGCGACACCAGGATCGATAACGGCAGCATGAGTCTGATTGTGAATTACCCAGATATAATTATCGCTAAAAGCGTGAATTGGATGAACGTTCAGCATGCAATTTCCATGTATTATATTTTATAAAGTTGATGTGCCTACGCGATTTAGAAAGTAAGCTATAAATTCAGGTGAGAATAATTAGATTATGAAATCTGAGCAAAATGTTCAACACTGGTTTGATTCATCTCTCGGTCAATATTTGATTGAACACGAGCAACGTTATTTTGATCAAGTAGTTGTAAATATTTTTGGCTATAATGCCGTGCAGATAGGCTGGCCTCAATTTAATTTTTTACGTCTGAACAGAATGCCTTTGCATTTCTCTGTGGGACTTGAGAGTCAGGTTTCTTTGCGTGCTGCTGCTGATTATCTTCCGATTCAAAGTAACAGTATGGATCTTGTGATTTTGCCACATATTCTTGAGTTTAATACCAATCCCCATCAAATTCTACGTGAAGTACACCGAATATTAATCCCTGAGGGCCATATTGTTATATCAGGTTTTAATCCCTTAAGCTTATGGGGAGCTTGTCATTATTTAAAATCAACACGTCATGAGTTTCCCTGGAATGGGAATTTTATTGGGTTATCAAGACTTAAGGACTGGTTGAAATTACTCGACTTCGAGATGGCAGGTGGTCGGTTAAGTTGTTACGCACCGCCATTTAAACAAGAAAGATGGCGCCGGAGATTTGGTTTTATGGAAGCAGCTGGGGATCGCTGGTGGCCAATTTCAGGGGGTGTGTATTTCTTGCATGCGATTAAGCATATGCACGGTATGCGGCTTATCAAACCTGGCTGGAAAAATTGTCTTGATGCCAAGAAAAGAATGGTCCCGGCTACCCAAAAAATTAAAGAAATCTCTAACGATCAGCGGCCACCAAACAACCTGAATCAGATCGATGATTTGAATCAGCGGTAAGATAATTATGGCGGATTCAAGAGTTGTTGAGATTTATACGGATGGTGCGTGCAAAGGAAATCCTGGTGTTGGAGGCTGGGGAGCGTTGCTGAGATACGCAGGTCATGAACGTGAAATTTTCGGTGGGGAAAAATTAACTACCAATAATCGTATGGAATTGCTTGCCGCAATACGTGCTTTAGAATCTTTAAAGCGCCCTTGTAAAGTACATTTACATACAGACTCGCAATACGTCCAGAAAGGTATCAGTCAATGGTTGGATTCATGGAAAATGCGTAACTGGCGCACATCGGATAGAAAGCCTGTTAAAAATGAGGATCTTTGGAGGCTGCTTGATTCCTTAGCGCAGCAACATGAGATTGAGTGGTGTTGGGTGCGCGGTCACTCGGGTCATACTGACAATGAGCGAGCTGATCAACTGGCTAACCGTGGAGTCGAAATGATTATTTCCGAAAAATTACAGACTAGTTAGAGACTTTAATATGCGTCAAATTGTGTTGGATACCGAAACAACGGGGTTGGAACATAAACTTGGACATCGTATTGTAGAAATAGCAGCGGTAGAATTATGTAATAGGCAATTCACTGGTAATCATTTTCACTATTACCTTAATCCCGAACGGGAAAGTGATGAAGGAGCCTTGCAAGTACATGGTCTAACGACCGAATTTCTTAAAGATAAGCCCAGATTCCATGAAGTATCCAAAGAATTATTGAATTTTATTAGTGATGCCGAACTGATTATCCATAATGCACCCTTCGATGTCGGGTTTCTCAATCATGAACTAGGCTTAGTCAATTTAGAGACATTGGATAACTACTGTTTGTCGATAACCGATACATTGAAACTAGCGAAGGAGTTTCATCCTGGCAAACGAAATAACCTGAATGCACTGTGTGAACGTTACAATATAGACAATTCAAAGCGCACGCTGCATGGTGCATTACTGGATGCAGAATTATTAGCTGAAGTTTATCTGGCTATGACGCGCGGGCAAGAAAGTTTATTTATCGAATTGGAATATGTTGAACCGATTCAGCTGGCTTTGAGCAAATTGGATAACATCAGCATAAGAATCATTGAAGCAACGGCTGAAGAATACGTACAACACCTGATGATATTAGAAAATATTTCTCGTGAGAGTAATAATAATTGTTTGTGGAGTAGATCTGAAACCGAAAATCCTATTGATGCTAAGTCAAAGTATGGAGGAAATTAAAATTGATAGCTAGAACGAGTTTCAATATTTTCTGTATTTTTTCTCAAGGTATTCTATGGCATATCGTTGAAAAACAAGGTATTTTCAGTCTTAATTCTCGCTTTTAAGAGGTTGAGAATATTTTTGTTATTTTTCAGATCTGTTCTTTATCTGGAATGTCCATTTTTGGTGCAATCTCTGTGAGAATTTGCTGCAAAATACCGTTTCTTTACCCTATCCGCATATTTCAGGCGGATTTATGGCGTATTGTCCTATGTGTGTGAACCAGACCACCAACCAGCCAGGCTCCCGATACGTACCAGATTGTAAATGGCTGCAACAAACCGAAACTATCCGCTGGCTGACTTTCTCACGCCCGATTCCCAGTATTGGGCATTAGTTTTGAGGCGTGTAACAAAGAATATGCCTTTCTCTGTCAGTTGGTTATACCAATTATAATCGTTGTAACCCCTGTCGACCACTACAATGCTGACTGATGGAAACAACCAGTGTGCGGCTTTTCACATGACGGGAGAGTGGGCTGGTAATAGGCCGTCGAGAGCGCCATCTGCAGTATCTGTGGTATTGCTTGTGCCAGTGACAGTTCGTGAGTTCGGTCTATCAGCGCTTTGTGTTCAGCAATTTCACTTTGGAGCGCGCGCGTCATCTCAAAAAATCATTCTCCAGCGTGAGCTGCTCAATCTTGGCGTGGAATATCTTGAGATCCGGCTCAGCAGCCTTTGTTCCTGGATTGCTATCGAATACATCGGCTGCAGATTCCTGTAATTGCTGACTCTACTCCGAGATCTGATTAGGATGTACATCATAGTATTCTGCCAACGCCTTATCACCCTTGATCACAGTTTAATTCACGTTCACCGAGCTGCATAATCGTTCGATCGAAATCGGATTCGACAAATCCGTTTCATTCATCAACTGCAGCAATGATTCATAAGGTACAGGGCGGCTGAAATAATATCCTTGCTGTAAATGACAGTGATGTGAAGTGGTCTCCTGCAACTGTCCAACCTGAGAGTAGAATTAAGCTCTGATATGGGTAGTTAATCAAGCTCAGGCAGCCTGATGAATTGCTTGATATTGATAATAAACCTCATTGGGAGTTTGGTTATCAAGACCTTGATGAAAG
>CAMCBD010000089.1 GCA_945872825.1 Nitrosomonas ureae | reverse complement strand
CAGGTTATATTGGCGGTACCGTGGTAAATCCAACTTATGATCAAGTAGTTGCTGGTAAAACTGGGCATGTTGAAGCCGTGAAAATTCTCTTTAATAATACAAAAACCAGTTTTTCCAAATTACTAGCTGCCTATTGGCTAACGATAGATCCGTTGACAACCAACTAACAGTTTTGCGATGTGGGTTCACAGTATCGCAGTGCAATTTTTTACCGCGATTCTGATCAAAAACAACTGGCAGAAAACTCAAAGAAGGCACTGGAAGCTTCTGGGCGATTTAATCAACCGATTGTCACGGAGATCCTACCGGCGACGGAATTTTACCGCGCAGAAGAATATCATCAGGATTATTACATTAAGAATCCACTGCGGTATGCATATTATCGAAATAACTGCGGACGGGATAAACGGTTAGAAGAATTGTGGGGAATTAAACATTAATAAAATAAAGATGATTTCTTTGGGAGGAATTACGCCTAAAGATTTTTTACGTGATTATTGGCAACAGCGGCCTCTGCTGGTAAGGAATGCATTGCCCGGTTTTGGTGGATTATTAACATGCGATGAGCTGACGAAACTGGCGTGTCATGAAGATGCGCAATCCCGCCTTGTTATCCAAAGAAATGGTAAGTGGCATCTTAAACATGGTCCACTCAGCAGCAATGATTTGGCAAAGTTGCCTAAAAAGCAATGGACACTGCTAGTACAAGATGTGAATCATTTTCTACCTTCAGCGCGTGATTTATTGTCGAAATTCCGCTTTATTCCGCATGCCCGCTTGGATGACCTAATGGTGAGCTATGCACCTAAGGGGGGTGGAATCGGGCCACATTTTGATTCCTATGATGTGTTTTTATTACAAGGAATGGGGTCTCGACGTTGGCAGATATCTGCGCAGCAGGATGATCGATTCATAGCGGACGCTCCGCTTAGAATACTGAAAAATTTCCTACCAGAGCAAGAGTGGGTGCTTAAACCGGGTGATATGCTTTACTTGCCGCCTAAATATGCGCATAACGGGATTGCTGAAGATGATTGTATGACATATTCCATTGGCTTTCGTGCCCCTAGTCATGATGAATTGATGACACAATTTCTTGTTTATCTACAAGACAAGGTCGAAACGGAAGGCTGGTATTCTGATCCTGGATTGCAATTGCAATCTCATCCATCAAAGATCAGTGTGGCAATGCAATCCCAGGTGAATTCGATATTGAAGAAAATTCACTGGAATCGCGATGATATCGAAAATTTTCTGGGTATCTATCTTTCGGAACCTAAATCACATGTTTTCTTTGAGCAACCGACGGAACCTCTGACACCACATTTGTTTCTGCAACAGATTAAGAAAAAGGGTGTTCAGCTTGACTTAAAAAGTAGAATGTTAAGTAGCCACAATAAGTTCTTTATCAATGGTGAAGTCTATAGAGTGAGTAGCAATGCATTCAAAACGTTGCTTGAGCTTGCTGACAGTCAGGAATTTTTCCCATCTCCTCATATTGACGAAGAGGCGGCGAATATCCTTTATCAATGGTATGTTAGCGGTTATATTGTAAGTAAAAATTAGGGAGTATAAAACCTTCAATAATCCGATATCTTATAAATTCTCTTTAATTTCTCTGGACAGTCTTGTTTTATTCTGGTATTAAGGTTGTGGTCTTTCTGATTTGAATGGCCGATGAGCTGTTTTACATAACTTAATTTTCGTCAAATTTATTTTTGAATATAGGAGATTTAGAATATGAAATACTCTCTATTAATTGCTGTTCTTTTAGCTTCATTTCTAGTCGGATGCGGTGAGCCAAAGCCAGGTCAATATCCTCCAAGCTTCATGGATGATCGTGAAAGCGCACCGAAGTAATGAGGTATCGGTCGATTCTTAAATATTAAGAATTTTTCTAACTTCATAAAAAAGAAACCGCTCTTTACAGAGCGGTTTCTTTTTTATGAAGTTATTTAATGAAATTAATATGATGTTTATAATGAGCTATCTATCATCTTGATGAATATTTTCCACATGGTATCAGCGAATGAAGCAGCTCGGAATAAAGTCTTTTAAGTTTTGTGGTAGTTTAAATACTGGATACAAAATTGTATAATTGAACGACTGCAATTATGCTATTGCATTTAAACTAAATAGAAAGAATATGGGAGATTAAATGATTAAATTTTCACTCTTTGCCGCGGCATTTGCAGTATTAACGTTAACTGCTTGTGAAGGCAAAAAAAGTCTTGATGGCTATCCTATGGATAAACCACCTCCATCAGCTTATGCACCCAGGGATTCAGAACCTGCTGATAATACAAAATAGTCTTTTATAGGGCCATTAACTTTTTTAAAAGAAGATTATTGGCTTGTCGATTGATAAAATAATAAATTAAGCTGGATTATTTATTATTTTAGTCAATCAAAAAAGATTTTTCATTTTATTGCGACCACTGCGTATAATTCCAGTTTCTGAAATTATACGCAGTGTAGGTATGAAAAATGAATTTGTAGCAACTATGAAATGATATGGGATATGCAGAGTTTTTCTTATTCCATTAATGATTAAATAATCCAAAAAGCAGATTAAACTCGTTAAATTTCTAGCTAGAACTTGCTTGAATGATTAGTTTAATCCGTTATATACTGCTGAACTTACTTTTAAGAACTTTTTATAAGGAAAATACATGATGAAATATACTCTTCTGGCTTCACTCTTGCTGGCTTTAACGTTATCTGCATGCGGTGGAAAACCTAGTCAAGCATTGCCTGAAACTGAAAAAGCGAACTATGAAAAGGTTATGAAAGGCGGAGAGCCAGATAGCAAAAAATAATTTCTTTTTGCCTAAGAGAAAAACCGCCCGAAAAGGCGGTTTTTTATTTGTAAGATTTATTTTTTGGATATTTGCTCTTTTTCATTCTTTCTGAGAATTTCCCTTATTACTTTAGGATTTTTCCAAAATATAAAACTAACTCTTCAACGCGCTCATGTCAGCACTCACACTTGTTATTTAAGCTGCTCATGTAAAAGCTTCAGAATGCGGCTCGTAGTGGCGGAATTCACTGCTGTTTCATCATCATTTAACAGAGTAACTTTGCTGGTATTGGTTCCAGTACTATAAATTTGTATACGGTATTTTGCAGCTTTCTCATCATCCTTATTCCCGCTACGCCAGAACATAATTCCTGACAGAAGGCCCTCGTCATCGCCTTTTTTCTTGCTGTCCTTATCGGGACTAAGATAGCGCACAAAATAAATACCCTCTACGCGATTGCGATCCTCAACAGTAAAGCCGATACGATCAAGTGCCAAGCCAACACGTCGCCATGATCTGTCGAATGCCTCATTAATGACGAGAGTGTTTCCTGTTTCCGGGTCAATGTAGGCACGTTCTTGGGCAGTACTCTTGCCGGGAGTTAACTCCAGCTTGGCTTTTTCCTCTTCTACACCAAAGCGCATCATCAAACGAGATAACATTTCAGCTTCTAAGTCAGGATCGGCTGGGCGTGGCTGCCAGATTGTCCGGTTGAGGCCGCCTCCTTCTAGTACCTCATTCATACCACGATGACTGATATATATTTCGGTGCTGCCTACTTCATTCCGTTCCAAACGGGTGCGGAATTTATCGCGTTCGGCAGTTGAATAAATACTATCCAGGAAAGTGGAGAGGAAAGTACGCACAAAGTCTTGTGGAATCTTGGCACGATTTTCAGCCCAATCAGTTTCCATAATTCCTGCTTCCGGAACTTCTATTTTGATCAAGAAACCCAGTTCCTGCCAGAATTCTTTTACTATCGGCCATACGGTTTCAGGAGATTGTGGTACAACCAGCCAGCGTTGCGTTCCAGCACGTTCAATATGCACATTTTGAATCGATGATGGTAAAAAGGAGGATGTGCCAGCAGCCGTTTGTGGTCCGCCACGCTCGCTGCTATAGGTAGAAAATGTTGCGCTACCTGATGAACTGAGTTCAGGGATTGAATAACGCTCATCAATAGCGGGTTTGATGAGATCGGGCGGTATGTCTAAAGCAGGTAACTTTCCTGCTGACTTATAATCGATGGTTTTAGTTTCTGGGAACAGGTTACAACCTGTATTTGTCAATGAAAGCGCCAATACCAGAGATGGTATGGTTACTCTTCGCCATTTCATTTTTGACATCTTATTCCTTCAAATCATGGATATTGGCTGATTGCATGGCTTCTCGAATAAGCTGATGATACTGAGCGGATAAGGATGTAAGTGGAAGACGGATCCCAGAACCGACTAAACCCATTTGCGCAACAGCCCATTTCACAGGAATGGGATTAGCCTCTACAAACAGATCAATATGTAAACGCAAGAGCTTATTATTCAGCGCTCGCGCAGTATTTAGATTGCCAGAGAATGCAGCAATACACATTTCATGCATCATTCTGGGTGCTACGTTCGCTGTGACTGAAATAACACCATGACTGCCTAGCAGCAACAACGCTAATGCACTGACATCATCTCCGCTATAGATGGAAAATCCAGGTAGTGCACGTAACAATAAGTCAGAACCTCGCCCAATATCTCCCGTCGCATCTTTAATGCCGACAATATTGGGAATCTGTGCCAAGCGTAGTGCGGTATTGTTATGGATATCTGCAACCGTTCTGCCGGGAACGTTATAGAGGATATGGGGAATTTCTACTGCTTCTGCGATCGCCTTAAAGTGCTGATATAACCCTTCCTGAGTAGGTTTGTTGTAGTAAGGAGCAACCGAGAGGCAGGCATCTACGCCTGAATCTTTTGCATAAATCGACAAGTCGATGGCTTCACGTGTTGAATTCGCGCCAGTGCCTGCAATCACCGGTATGCGTCCAGCAACATGATCAACTGCAGTGCGCATCAATAGATGGTGCTCATCAAAATCTACGGTTGGCGATTCACCCGTAGTGCCAACTACCACAACGCCATCGGTACCCTGGTCAATATGGAAATCAAGAAGAGAGCGGAAGCGTTCTAAATCTAATCCGCCCTCTTCATCCATCGGAGTGACGATAGCAACCAAGCTACCTTTAAACATAACAATCTATCCAATAAAAATAATTCATTTTACCCGAATCTCATATTGTTTAAGTATATTCGCTATGTATTCCGACATATTTTATTCTTGCTGTTGACTTAGATGCCACGCTTTAATCTGTCGATATCTAAACCCTATCCATTTAATTTAGAGAAATTGATCTTGTTATCACTGTAGTCAACTTTAATGGCATCTTTTGCAACAAATTTACCTTCCAGAATCTCTTTGGCCAACGGATTTTCAATTTGCGCTTGGATGGCACGTTTTAGAGGGCGGGCACCATACACTGGATCAAAACCAGCTTGAGAAAGTGCCGTGAGTGCTGCTTCGCTGACTTGAAGTTGCATTTCCAATTTGGCTAATCGTGTTTCCAGATAATGCAATTGTATTTTAGCTATCGATTTAATATGTTTTTCATCCAACGCATGGAATACCACAACTTCATCAATGCGATTAATAAATTCCGGACGGAAATGGATTTTAACTTCGCCCATAACGGCTTGTTTGATCGCTTGATATTCACTTCCGGACATTTCCTGAATCATTTGTGAACCCAGGTTGGATGTCATGACGATAACCGTATTCTTAAAATCAACGGTGCGTCCTTGACCATCCGTCATGCGACCGTCATCCAGAACTTGTAGCAATACATTGAATACATCCGGGTGCGCTTTTTCCACTTCATCCAGCAAAATGACGGAATAGGGCTTTCTGCGTACGATCTCAGTTAAGTAACCGCCTTCTTCATAACCGACGTAACCCGGCGGTGCGCCGATCAGGCGGGCTACCGAATGTTTCTCCATAAATTCGGACATATCGATGCGGATTAAATGGTCTTCGGAATCAAATAGAAAGCCGGCCAATGCTTTGCACAATTCAGTTTTTCCTACTCCGGTAGGTCCCAGGAACAGGAAAGATCCGTAAGGCCGGTTGGGATCAGCCAGTCCGGCACGCGAACGCCGGATCGCATCAGATACCAGGCGTACGGCTTCATCCTGACCAACCACGCGATCATGTAGTTTTTGTTCCATCAGCAGCAGTTTTTCGCGCTCACCTTGCATCATTTTAGACACAGGGATGCCGGTAGCCCGCGATACTACTTCGGCGATTTCTTCTGCGCCGACTTGCGTGCGTAACAGCTTGGGTGCGACTGTGCCGCCCGGTTCAGCGCCTCCGGTTTGCTGTTTCTGATCGTTGAGCTGGGATTGCAATTGCGCTTCCAGCTGCGGAAGACGACCGTACTGCAATTCCGAGACTTTTTGCCAGTCGCCTTTACGGGTAGCCGCTTCTATTTCCAATCTGATCTTTTCCATTTCCTCTTTAATTTGTTGGGAGCCTTGAACATGGAATTTTTCAGTTTTCCAGATTTCGTCTAAATCAGCGTATTCCCGTTCTTTTTGTTTTATTTCTTCCTCAAGTAATTGCAGACGTTTTTGCGATGCTTCATCCTTCTCCCTTTTGATTGCTTCGCGCTCAATTTTGAGTTGTATCAGACGCCGGTCCAGCTTATCCAGCGCTTCCGGCTTGGAATCAATTTCCATGCGAATACGTGCAGCAGCTTCATCAATCAGGTCAATTGCCTTGTCGGGCAGAAAACGATCGGTAATGTAACGATTGGACAATTCAGCGGCAGCGACAATAGCGGGGTCTGTGATATCCACGCCATGATGCACTTCGTATTTTTCCTGTAAACCGCGGAGTATCGCGATAGTGGCTTCCACGGTGGGTTCTTCCACCAACACTTTCTGAAAGCGCCGTTCCAGCGCAGCATCTTTTTCAATATATTTGCGGTATTCATCCAATGTGGTCGCGCCGACACAGTGCAATTCTCCACGTGCCAATGCGGGTTTTAACATATTGCCTGCGTCCATGGCGCCTTCTGCTTTACCTGCGCCAACCATGGTATGCAGCTCATCAATAAATACAATGGTTTGACCTTCGTCTTGCGCAAGTTCTTTTAGCACCGACTTGAGGCGTTCTTCAAATTCGCCACGGTATTTTGCACCCGCCAGCAGTGCGGCCATATCCAGGGAGAGAACCCGCTTGTCTCTCAGGCTTTCAGGTACTTCGCCATTGATAATGCGCTGGGCTAAGCCTTCAACAATTGCAGTTTTGCCCACACCCGGTTCACCAATCAGCACAGGATTGTTTTTTGTGCGACGTTGTAGAACTTGTATCGCTCGTCGAATTTCATCGTCACGTCCGATGACTGGATCCAGCTTGCCCTGACGCGCGCGTTCCGTAAGATCCAGTGTATATTTTTTTAAAGCTTCTCGACTACCTTCGGCTTCTGCACTACTGACCTGCTCGCCGCCTCGTATTGCATTAATGGCTTTTTCTAGTGCTGTGTAATTGGCACCATGTTGCTTAAGCAATGCAGCAATCTCCCCTTTATCCTGCAAGATTGCCAGAAGAAACATTTCTGAGGCGATAAACTGGTCGTTGCGTTTTTGCGCTTCTTTGTCTGCCAAATTAAGCAGATTATTTAGCGTACGGGAAATAGCAACTTCCCCTCCTGAATTTTCTACTTTTGGTAAACGATGAACGCTTTGCTTTACATTATCCAGTAGTGGTGTGGTATTGACTCCGGAACGCTGAAGCAAGGAAAGTGTACTGCCATCTTCTTGTTGCAATAATGCTAATAGCAGATGCTGTGGTTCAATAGTTGGATTATCCTGACCGACAGCAATACTCTGTGCGTCAGCAAATGCTTGCTGGAATTTAGTGGTTAGTTTGTCAAAACGCATGAAATGCTCCCATAGTAGGTTATTGTTGCCTACGTGGGGGAGAGGAACGAAATTTCAAGAGCAGATTATTTTGCTGAGTGGATAACGCGTATTTTGCTTGTTGGTGGTATAGGTTTTAGCAGGGTATGCTCAATTTCAGAAACAGGCACTGGTTTGCTAAAATAATAGCCTTGATAGTGATTGCATTTCTGTGCCATCAATAGATTCAATTGTTCTTCTGTTTCTATTCCTTCTGCAATGACATCCATTTCCAGGCTGTGCGCCATCGCTATGATAGTCGCAACAATGGTGCGGTCATTTTTATCGGTTACGATATCGCGCACGAATGAACGATCTATTTTGAGTGTATGAATCGGGAAGCGCTTCAAATAACTCAGGCTTGAGTAACCAGTCCCGAAATCATCAATTGAAATCTGTATGCCCATTGCACTGAGACGGTTAAGTGTTTCTACCACTCTCTCAATATTATCGATCAGCATACTTTCTGTTATTTCCAGGGCAATATATTTAGCTTCTACACCTGTTTCGCTGAGGATGCGTGATATATTATTTATTAGCTCTTTGTCACGGAATTGCCTTGCTGACAGATTAATGGCAACTTTTGGCACGATATAATCCTGCTCTTGCCAGGCTTTAATTTGTGCACAGACTGTTTTCAAAACCCATTCACCAATTGGGATAATTAAACCGGTTTCTTCTGCCAGGTTGATAAATTTATCTGGAGCGATCAATTTGTGTTCAGGGTGCCGCCAGCGGAGTAGTGCTTCTATACTGTGCAACTGGTGATTGGGCATATCCATGACAGGCTGGTAATATAATACCAGTTCATTACGTTCCAGCGCATAGCGTAAATCAAGCCCGAGCGTATGTCTTTCATGTGCTGATTTATTGAGTTCATCGGTAAAGAATTGGTAATTATTCCGCCCGTTTTCCTTTGCGTGATACATCGCGACATCACTATTCTTTAGCAATGTTTCTGCATTGGTCCCATCATTTGGGAAAACTGCGATACCGATGCTGCCACCGATATGTAGTTCATTTTTGTGGATATAATAGGGTCGAAGTAGTGAATCCAATATCTTCTGTGCTACTTTTGCGGCATCCAGTGATTCCGTAATGGAATTTAATACAACAATAAACTCATCACCGCCCTGACGGGCAACCGTATCTTCGTTGCGGACACAAATCAATAATCTTTCTGCGACTGCCTTTAACAAAAGATCACCGATATCATGACCGAGTGAATCATTGATGGTTTTGAAATGATCCAAGTCGATAAACAGCACCGCCATTTGTCTTTGGCTGCGTGTATCATGGACAAGCGCTTGTTCGATACGATCTTGTAGCAAATGCCGATTGGGTAGACCTGTCAATGCATCATGTGTTGCCATCTCGATGATGCGTTTTTCTGCTTCTGTACGTTCGTACCAGCGGCTTAGATCATGCGCAACGGTATCAATAAGATTCTGCTCATAAGGTAAGACAAATGAGAGATCCTGGATATAAGCTACTTGTAGCAATCCACATACTTCTCCATTGGCTATGATTTTCGCGCTTATCGTATTTGGAAAATTGTCTTGATAGGATGCTGTGGTAAATTGTTTATCTGCAAGTTTAAGCATGGCAACAGCCATCTCAGGGAATTGTAAAGCAAGTGTTAAACAGTTTAATATGCTCTGGCATGTTTTTTCTACACTTAGATCCTGTTCCAGATAGTTTCGTACTGTATGTAAACAATTGCTTTCCTTCAACCGCTCATTCAAGTCGAGATCTTTTTGTTTGCGTGCGGTAATATCTACCCGTACAGAAAGGTAACGATCTATTTTTCCACTTGTGTTCACCAATGGAACGATGGTCGAATCAACCCAATAGAGCTCGCCAGATTTATTGCGATTACAGATTTCCTGGTGCCATGTTTTGAAGTGGTCTCCTGCAACTGTCCAACCTGAGAGTAGAATTAAGCTCTGATATGGGTAGTTAATCAAGCTCAGGCAGCCTGATGAATTGCTTGATATTGATAATAAACCTCATTGGGAGTTTGGTTATCAAGACCTTGATGAAAG
>CAMCBD010000088.1 GCA_945872825.1 Nitrosomonas ureae | reverse complement strand
GGCTTGCAAAGTTTAATGGTGTGTCAGTTAACTTTGAGTTGCATTTAAAAGAATCTGAATGGCGTTGGAAAAAACAACCTGATGAACTTGCTAGTGAACTATGGCAACTCATCAGATATTATTAACTCTCCTAGTCTAGAGCCTTAAATAATATGAGCAGGGCGCAATCATGCATTAAATGTTTTCGATTAAATAGAGAAAGATGTCATTAAACTAATAAGACAAGTGCACTAAGTGTGCCCTGGGCGTTAATAGCCTGAGTGCACGAGGGGGGGGGCTGAATGTCTTGTGGTGTGAAGAATTAGAGATTGAAGTTCTTTCATAAGTATCTATATTTATTCCAGAAATTTAAATAAAAGCGAATGTGAATCACGCGGAAAACTTGGAGTTGATATGTCATGGAAATCTTTCCTAGATAGCTTGTGTTTTCCTTTGAGCGATTAGAAGCGTACAGTCAATTTGCCAAACACGCCCCGTTGAATCTGTACGGGCATTGTTTGAATCACTTCAGGCGGAAATTCCTGGTGGTGTGACTGCAACAAATTTTTTCCAATCACTGACAACTCCACATTTGAAATCGGCTTCCAGGCCAGACGTATATCCAATGCTTTGTAACTGGCGACATCTATGCCCGGAAGTTTGTTGATGTAGCGGAAAAAGGCATCCATTTCGACATTACGGTGTAATTCAAGTTGTGAACGCAAAGTGAATTGGTGCTTGGGATCTTCACCGGATTCCGCTTCTTGGCCTAATGGCACCTGGTTCCTTACTTGCAAGTGGCTATAGCTTGGCATAAAGCGAAGCTTACTTAGTGCTTGCCAATTTCCATAGACCTCAAAACCAAAAATTTGCGATTGACGCTGGCTGGTTATTTGGATAGTCGCGGGTGCGATTTCCAATTCGCTGCTAGAGTGATTGTAGGCGTTGAAAAAACCAGCAACATCAACCGACAGATCTGAAGTCACTTGACGCCGATATCCCGTTTCAAATGACCATAATGTCTCGGAAGTGATTAGCGGGTTGCTGATACGCCGGATAAATTCTGCGCCGTCTCGAGTAATTTGGTTGCCATCACGTTCAAAACGTGACGGCAGGCGTAATGCATGCGTTGCAGAAGCCCAGAGAGATTGGTGGGCATCCGGAGTCCATATCAGGCGTGCATTGGGTAGAAAATTTCCATGTGAGTAGGTGTTATCCAAAAATTTTACACCCGTGGTGAGTTTCAGCCGATCCTCCACGAGTGGGATATCACTTTGTACAAATACATTTCTGGTCTCTAAATTGCGTCGTGTAGGATCAAAGAAGATCGGCAGATTGACGCCCAGATGATCGCTTGTCCAGCGATAGCCCCCTCCCTAGATGATATCCTGGTTGAAGGGTATTTTTATCGGGAATCGCTGTTGAAAATCCACATCGACAGTTTGACGGGATTCCCGGAAGGACAATTCATCGCGATGGGTGCGATCATAATAGGCTTGTAAAGCTGTGCTCGAACGATCACTGGTTGTGCGTTGCCAACGTACCAATGCATGTCCGCCGGATAAATTGGCATCTTCAACTCGGGTGAGGGCTAATTCGGGTTCCTGAGGGTTGACGAAAGTGGTGTTTTGACCTGCCTTGCCACCGTAATACTGGCCTTGAAAGGTGATGGCATTGTTGGCGTTGATATCCCAATCTGCGCGAAAGCCAACCGTTCCCATGCGCCAACTATCGTTTGCGCCACTGGGGCTAAAGCTGTTATCGCGTGCAAATCCTTTGCTATACAAGCGGTAATGCAGGTTTTCACCTATTTTGCCGCCGTGACGCAATGTGGTAAAACCTCTTTCTTCACTGCCTCCTCCGGAAGTGACTAAACTGCCTTGAGTAGCTTTTGCATTTTTAGTGATGATGTGGATTGCGCCATTGGCCGCATTGGCACCCCAGATTGTTCCACTGGGTCCGCGAATCACTTCGATACGTTCGATGTCCTCCAACGGGAGATCCAATGTTTCCCAGAGTGTCCCCGCAAATAGCGGAGAGTAGACGGTGCGGCCGTCGATCATCACCAAAAGATCATCAGCAAAGCGACCGCTGAATCCGCGCGAAGTGACCGACCATTTGTTCGCATCAATACGCGCGACTGACAGGCCAGGGGCCATGCGTAATAATTCAGGAATGCTATTGGCGCTGGAGCGGCGAATGTCCTCCTGGGAAATCACAAATACCGCGGCGGGTGTGTCGCTTAATTTCTGTGTTTTGCGTGAAACAGTTGATACTTTCATATTCATCAATTCTTCAAGCGGAATATCGGTGATATTTTGCTTCAAAGGATTGCCCTGATTAGCAAACACAGTGCCCGTAACCATTGATAGGAGAAAAAGCCATAAACAAACTTGTACTGGGAATGCAGTTTTTATATTCGAAGGCACAGTTATTGGCTAATTAATGGTCAGTTATTTTGCTTATGAAATAATTGAAGCGAATTTTTGAGAAAATTAAGAATGAATCATTAATTATTTTTTAAATGACTCATCAAATAGATTGATTGAATGATTTGGGTCGAGATTGTACCTGCCAGATACGGTTCTGTTATATAAGAATAAACAGGAGATCTTGCTTCAGTTCGAGATTAGAATGGTTTTTGGTATAAATTGGTATCTATAGGTACAAGCTATGGAGATCCACATAGGCATCAGCCGTTACCGCATTAAACTTACTCATTCTCCAGCAGTCCTAGAAATCCACCCGATTGGTGGTTCCATAATTGTGCATAGAGCTGATTACTGGCAATGAGTTTGACGTGGCTGCCTTGTTCTACGATGTGACCTTTGTCAAATACGATGAGCCGGTCCATTGCCGCGATGGTGGATAGGCGATGCGCGATGGCGATTACCGTTTTGCCTTCCATCAGTTGATACAAGCTTTGCTGGATGCTGGCTTCCACCTCGGAATCCAGTGCCGATGTCGCTTCATCCAGTACCAGAATGGGCGCATTCTTTAATAGCACACGAGCAATGGCAATGCGTTGCCGTTGCCCGCCGGAAAGCGTGACGCCGCGTTCACCCACATGGGCATCATAGCCGGTCCGGCCTTTGATATCCCGCAATGTCTGGATAAATTCATGCGCTTGGGCTTGTTTGGCTACCGCGATCATTTGTGCATCGTCGGCATCGGGTTTGCCGAACAGAATATTGTCACGCACCGAACGATGTAATAGCGAAGTATCCTGTGTCACCATAGCGATACTAGCACGCAGGCTATCCTGAGTTACTGTGTGGATGTCTTGTCCGTCGATGGCGATGTTGCCTTGTTGCACGTCATAAAAACGTAGTAGCAGGTTTACGAATGTCGATTTGCCTGCACCTGAACGGCCGACAATTCCAACTTTTTCGCCGGGGGCGATGTGGAGATTGAGATCATTAAAGATACGGTGTGAATCGTTCTGATCGGGGTGATAGGAAAAACAGACACGATTAAAATCAATCGCACCCTGATGAACTTGTAGTTCCTTTGCGTCCGGCACATCGGTGACATGCTGGGGTTTGGACAGTGTATTGATGCCGTCTTGTACTGTACCGATATTTTCAAACAGTGCGTTGACTTCCCACATGACCCAATGTGACATGCCGGTCAGCCGGATAGCTAAGCTCATGACAATCGCAATAGCCCCTGGGCCGATGGCACCTTGCAACCATAAATGGATACCCAGTCCCCCTGTTACGAATACCAGCAGCATGTTGATAATCCAAACACTCGCATTGAGTTGCGTCGATAGGCGCATTTGCGGGTATACCGTGGCCATGAATTCTTCCATGCCCGCTTTGGCATAAGCGGATTCCCGCTGGCTCTGAGAAAATAGCTTGAGGGTCAGGATGTTGGAATAACTGTCGACAATACGCCCGGTCATGAGAGAGCGTGCGTCAGCTTGTAGGGTGGAGATGCGTTTTAATTGCGGAACAATATGCGACAGAATGCCGATGTATAGGAATAACCAAGCCAGTAACGGCAAACATAAGCGTGGATCTGCATGGAACACTAACAGTAACGTTGTCGTGAGGTAAACGGTTACGAAAAGTATGACATCGAGTAGTTTCATGACTGCTTCCCGCACCGACAGTGCGGTTTGCAAAACTTTGGTGGCAATCCGGCCACTGAATTCGTGCTGAAAGAATGCGTAACTTTGATTGAGCAAATACCGGTGTGACAACCACCGGACACGCATTGGAAAATTACCCATGAGTGTCTGGTGGATCACTAATGAATGCAGCAGCACCAGAAGTGGAATCACTATCAAAATAAATACGGACATGGCCAGTAAAGTCGGCCATTCGTCTTCTAAAAAATGTGTTGTTTCTTTTTCCGCCAACCAATCGACCATTTGCCCGAGAACACCATACAACATGGCTTCACTGATCGCCAGACAAGTGGTCAATAGTGCCAGTAAAATCAGATAAAACTCTATGCCACGGATATAGTGGCGGCAGAATTGATATAGCCCCTTGGGCGGTTCAACCGGATGTTCCGGGGGATAAGGGTTTATCAGGCGTTCGAAGTAGTCGAACATATCTATTTAACTGTTACTGAGTTGTTCGAGTATTCTAAATCCGGCGACATAAGTACCTATCGCAGCGCCCATTGACGAGAGTATAAAAATCAGCAAAATGCGCGTGACCTGATTGTTCCACCAGCCTTTCAAACTGGTTGTGTCGTTTCTGAGCCGATTAAAATCACTGACCTTCGGCTTGCGTAAATACGCTTCAACGGCAGCGACAATCATGCCTGCACCAATGGCTGGATGTAGCGTAGTTAAAGGAGCTGCCAGAAAAGCACTTAGAATTGAGAGCGGGTGAGCAAAAGCAATTGCGGTTCCTACCGCAGACAGTCCGCCAGTGATCACTATCCAGTCAACGATCATACTGACGCCGATTTCCGGACCGCGCATAAAGCCGATCACAAAGCCTGCTAGAATAAAAACAACAATGATCCAGGGAATCAACTTGAGCCATTGCGATGACGGTGGAATGGCATCGAGTTGTGCAATTTTTTCATCCGGATTGGCAATGTTTTGAGTCTCAAGTTGTTGCGCCATGCCATTCAGATGACCAGCGCCAATCACGGCCAGGATATGCTGGTAGTTATTTTCGTTAGACTCTTTGATGAGACGTGCTGACATGTATTCATCACGTTCACTGATCAGTGGCCGGAATAAGTCTTTTTCATCTTCAGCAAACTGTGCAAAAGAACTTTCGAGTACATCGCCTTCTTTGAGTTTTTCAATTTCGGCTGCGCTGAATTTTTCTTTGCTGATCACACTTTCTATCAGGCCGGCAAATAAAGTAAAACGTTTCCACCAGGGAACATTACGATAAATTCGTTTCAGTGTTGTGCCAATTTCTCGATCTATCAGCAGAACCGGTAATTTGGCGGCTTGCGCATCTTTAATGGCCACGCGCATTTCGGCGCCTGGCTCAATATTAAACTGTTCCGCCATGCGCTGCTGAAAAGCGCCTAATGCAAGACTGGCAGCAACCATACTGGCCTGGCCATTCTTGATCACTTGGAATAAATCCATTTGGGCCATGGCATCGGGGTTAACGATGGCTTTGTGGCGGCTCGGGCATAATTCAACAGCCACGGCATCATACTTTCCTGTGGCAATCAGTTCCTGAACTTTATCAGCACTGGCTTTTGAAACGTGCGCGGTTCCCAGCAAAGTGATGTTGCAGTTGTTTACTCGGACAGTTCTGAGCGGTTCAGTCTGCGCATCGTGCTCACTTGCTAATTCAGTAGCTTGTTCTTCTAATTTAACCATTGGTTGTTGTTTTTAAGAGTCGTAGGGGTTGGCGAGTAAAGGTAATCCAAGTATTGCATAACAGAGATTATCATGGCGATAATTCAAACAAAATTCATTTTCTTTCAGCCGAAAAAGGTGAATATGTTTAGGCGAACCGCCGAGCTGTATTCAATGACTGGTTGAGTAATCAATTACTTGAAGATTTTCTATTTCGTTGATAAGAATTGTTTCTAGCGGAAGTTTTTGTTTTCACTTTTTCCGTTCAGCCCGAGATTATGTAACTTTTTCTGTGAACTGGATGCTTTATTTTGTGAAAATCAAGTTCATTAATCCTTCGACTAGTGAGTTCTTGCAAAATTATCGAACCTATCCGATAGCAAGCGGAATAAGTTAATAAATAGCATATTGAAATATCAATATGCTATTTATATTTCAGAGTCGGCTGTGTAAGTGGTTAGGTTGTATGCATAGCAGGAATACTCCTATAGAAACTAGGACATATTCAGGACACATGTCCTGTAAATCTGGGTTGAATGTCACTTACTTTAAAGGGGTTAAAGAAATAGTATGTTCTTGCCAAGAAAGGAAAGGCGGATGGAATGATTAAGAACAATAATAAATAGGTATTTAGAGTGTGCGGGCCTTTGAGAATAAATTTGTATTTCTTAGGTTTCAAATAGCCAGTGACTAAGTACCGTGGGTTTCTCTGATTGATTCATTAGCTTTTCATTTAAAACTGATTGTGTTGCCCTCTTTCCCCAATGGCTAATAGGCCTATCCCTAGAAGTATCAGTGATTATTTTCTGACGGAGTAGCATTTTATCCGATTGATAGGAGGCAACAATGTTGCCCAAGGATAAAGGCTGCGTGAGTAATAAAGCGCTCCGCGTTAAGCAGCGAGGAGTTAGCCAGGAAGAGGTTAAAGAGAGTGTCATTTAATAGATTTATTGTAGTGAGTCTACGCACTGTAGAAGGTGCATAACTTAAAATTGAAAATTGGGATCATATATAATACTTTTATTTCAAAAGGATATATCTTAAGGCTGCGACAAATCCTTCTGGAAATATAATTTAAGTGAGGAAAATAAAATGGCAAATTTCAGCAGAACTGATCTAGATTTTCTATTTCAGCAAATTCTTATCGCCGAGGGTGATTCCGCAGCACAGCAAGGCGGCACATTCGATGTATTACCGACCCTTGTCACCAGCCCGTTGCTGCCGGAAGGTTTGCGTAACGTTAATGGATCGTATAATAATTTATTTCCGGGGCAGAGCTTGTATGGGGCAGCCGATCAACTCTTTCCGCGTTTATTGCCCCCCAATTTTCTACCTGCCGGACCAGTTACATTCGATGTGGATGGACCGGGTCCCCTAACTGTGGGTGATCCTACGTCTTATTTACAGACGAGTGGGTTTGTATTCGACTCAAAACCTCGCACGGTAAGTAACCTGATTGTTGATCAAACTGACAACAATCCTGCCGCAGTTGCTGCTGCGGCACAAAACGCTGGATCAGTTTCTGACGTTGACGGCAAGGGTACCTTCTTCATCCCGAATGTGACCCCTGATGTGGGCCTGTCTGCTCCTTATAACTCATGGTTCACGCTGTTTGGACAGTTCTTCGATCACGGACTGGATCTGGTGAACAAGGGCCAGAGCGGCACGGTATTCATGCCACTGGAGTCTGACGATCCATTGATCACGCATGGTCTCGATGGGATTGCAGGTAATGGCGATGAAGTGTTGCCGCAGAATGCTTTTATGGTATTGACACGAGCAACCAATGGCCCAGGTCTAGATGGACAAATGGGAACTGCCGATGACGACCGTAATCACGTCAATCAAACCACCCCTTTTGTCGACCAGAATCAGACCTATACCGCGCATCCTTCGCACCAGGTCTTTTTGCGTGAATATGAAACCAGCCTGGCAACGGGTAAAACGGTCGCAACCGGCAGATTACTGGAAGGGAGCGCTACTGGTGATGGATTGGCTACTTGGGCGGACACTAAGGCACAAGCGCATAGCATACTCGGTATCAACTTGACCGATGTCGATTTGACCAACTTGCCGCTGCTCGCGACAGACACTTATGGCAAATTTATTCCAGGTGCTAATGGTTTTGCACAAATCGTGACAGCCAGCGGTCTGGTCGAAGGCGATCCGTCAGCGAATGGCGGACTGGGTATCGATGTTCCGGTTGATGTTGTTCGAACTGGCCATGCCTTCTTGGATGATATCGCCCACACAGCGGCACCCCGTAATTCTAACGGAACCATGAAAATTGCTGACGATGACAGTGCCATTGGACTGTCAGATTCCACGTTGACCACAAATATTTATGATAATGAGTTGCTCGATGCGCACTTCATTACCGGCGATGGCCGTGGCAACGAAAACATCGGTTTGACCACGGTGCACACAGTGTTCCATGCTGAACATAATCGCACTGTTGAGTTTGTCAAAGTCATGATTGACGAGGCGATCACCGCTGGGGATGCCGGACTGAGTGCACAATGGAAGCTGCCGGATGGTTCATGGAACGGCGAACGCTTATTCCAAGCAGCGCGCTTTGCCACTGAAATGCAATATCAGCACTTAGTGTTCGAAGAGTTTGCGCGCAAAGTGCAGCCAAATGTAGATGCCTTTATCGGCTATGACAGTACGATTAATCCTGCCATCATGGCCGAATTTGCCCACGTAGTTTATCGCTTCGGGCACTCCATGCTGACAGAAACGGTAGCCAGAACCAACGCGGATGGCTCACCCAATGACATCGGTTTGATTGAAGCGTTTCTGAATCCGGTGGCATTCAGGGGCACCACCTACGCGAATAACACCGAAGCTGCCGCTGCAGTGGTGAACGGTATGACTGCACAAGTCGGTAACGAGCTTGACGAATTTGTCACGGGAGCTTTGCGCAATAATCTGGTGGGCTTGCCACTGGATCTGGCTTCGATCAATATCGCCCGTGGCCGGGATACCGGCATTCCTGGATTGAACGATGCGCGTCGTATGTTCTACGAAGATACCGGACAAAACAGTGCATTACAGCCTTATGAGAGCTGGGCCGACTTCGGGGCGAACATCAAACATCCCGAGTCGCTGACCAATTTTGTTGCAGCCTACGGTACTCACCCTAGCATCCTTGCCGCAACAACGCTGGCTGATAAGCGTGCAGCAGCAGAATTGCTTGTAAACGGTGGATCGGGAGCATCTACCGACCGCGCTGATTTTATGAACAGTACCGGCGATTGGGCGAACTTGCCGTTGGGAGAGGTCATCACCGGATTGGATGATGTCGACTTCTGGATTGGCGGTTTGGCCGAGAATCAAGCGCCGTTTGGCGGATTATTAGGTTCTACCTTCAACTTTGTTTTCGAAACACAGATGGAGAGCTTGCAAGACGCTGATCGACTCTACTATCTATCCCGTACAGCCGGACTCGATTTCCTTACCGAACTGGAAGCGAATTCGTTTTCCGAGCTAATCATGCGTAACCTGCCGGATGCGAAGCATTTGCCTTTTGACAGCTTCTCGACACCGACGTATACCTTTGAGATGGGTGCTCAGAATCCGAATGGTCCGATCATCGACGATCCGGATACGCCCTACGATGAAACAGCGCTGCTAGTCCGTGACACTTCAATCGGCGCCAATACGGTGCGTTACAATGGCGAAGAACACATCGTGATGGGCGGTACCGGGAATGTCGACAGAATACGTGCCGGCTTAGGGGATGATACGGTGTGGGGTGATGGCGGCAATGATCGTCTGGAGGGAGGCGCTGGTAATGATTCACTGAATGGCGGTGATGGCAATGACATCATTACCGATTCTTTTGGCGATGACAACATCAAGGGGGGTGACGGCCATGACACGATTAACGGCGGTCCGGGGCTCAACCTGATTCTTGCCGGTGCAGGCAATGATTTTGTGACCACTGGTAACGACTCCTCAGAAGTGTTTGCGGGTGCAGGTAATGACTTCATCTTCGGCAATAACGCCAATGCCGCCATGTTGGGTAATGTGTGAGAATCACTAGTGTTGTTTACAGATTGAAGAAAAAGTTTCTCAATTTTTCATACGGAGTCATATTACTAATTCCGGTATGAGGTTTCACAGTATTATAGAAGTTAACGAATGTGGCGAGGCTGAGTTCACGATCTTTTCG
>CAMCBD010000087.1 GCA_945872825.1 Nitrosomonas ureae | reverse complement strand
ATTCGCTGGTTAATGCACATTTTACCTTGTTATTTCAAATTTAGACATACTTCCATTCTTGTATGTTTCGACTAGCTAAGTAATATAGTTACGTCCTAGTGGCGTTTATATTTAGATACAATTATAAAATTTCAAACTGAGACACTACCCAATTCTGTTGGATCTTGCGTGCCTTACGACTGCTTATCGTTATAATAAGCCGGATTCATGCGCTTGCTGGTCGGCATGATAGCTGGAACGCACCATCGGTCCGCATGCTGCATGACTAAAACCTATTGCAAACGCCGCCTCCTCGAATACTTTGAAGTCTTCTGGGGTGACATAGCGCATGACCGGAAGATGACCGATACTGGGCTGTAAATATTGGCCAATGGTCAGCATTCCCACATTGTGTTCACGCAAATCCCGCAATACATTCATAATTTCCTCATCCGTTTCACCCAAACCCAGCATCAGCCCTGATTTGGTCGGAATGTGAGGGAAATTCGCTTTAAAGTCTTTCAAGAGTTTCAGTGAATTTGCGTAATCAGCGCCAGGCCGGCATTGCTTATACAATCTAGGTACGGTTTCGAGATTATGGTTTAACACATCCGGCGGACAAGCCGAAAGTTTTTCCAAAGCAATTTCCAGCCGGCCGCGAAAGTCTGGCACCAGTGTTTCTATTTTTGTATTTGGCGAATGGGTGCGTATTTCACGGATGCAATCGGTGAAATGTTGCGCGCCGCCGTCACGTAAATCATCGCGATCCACGCTGGTGATCACGACATATTTCAATTTCATGGCGGCAATGGATTGCGCCAAATGAAGCGGTTCATCTATATCCGGTGGTTTCGGTCTGCCGTGTGCGACATCACAGAAGGGGCAGCGGCGCGTGCATAAATCACCCAGAATCATAAAAGTAGCGGTGCCTTTACCAAAGCATTCACCGATGTTCGGACAAGAAGCTTCTTCACAGACCGTATGCAATTTGTGTTCGCGTAACAGTCGTTTGACTTCGTAGAAGTTTTCACTGTTGGACGAACGGACACGGATCCAGGATGGTTTTCGCAGTAGATCACTGCGGGATTGCGGGGTAATTTTAATCGGATTGCGTGCTGTTTTGTCAGCACCCTTTTGGCGGGTATCAGTGGTCATAGTGGTAAATACTTATTCCTTTAAGAAGTTTTTCTTGTAATTGGTTTGCCAGCTTATTGCTTAAAATTTCTACACCATCGGTAATACCCAAATCTTTGGTTTGCGTCACTTGCAGGCCTTGATAACCGCATGGATTGATGTAAGAGAAAGGCATTAGGTCCATATCCACATTCAGTGCAATACCGTGGTAGCAATAACTTTTCTTTATTTTTAAACCCAGCGCAGCGATTTTTGCATGATTAACATAGACACCTGGCGCATCAACCCGCGCAAACGCTTTTATACGATAGTCTTTCAGCACATCTATCACGGCATTTTCCATACTTCTGACCAATTCGCGCACACCGAGTTTTAGCCGGCGGATGTCCAGTAGTAAATAAGCGACGATTTGCCCTGGTCCATGGTAGGTAATTTGACCGCCGCGATCTGTTTTGATTAAATCAATTCCAGTGTTATACAGTAGATGTTCGGATTTTCCCGCAATGCCTTGGGTAAAAACAGCCGGGTGTTGTAATAACCAGATTTCATCGCAGGTTTCTGCAGTCCGGGCATTGGTGAAATCTTTCATTGCCTGCCAAGTCGTCTGATAATCGGATAGGCCCATTTTTCTGACGATAAAACGCTGTTGCTCAAAAACCGGTGAAAATGCTGTTGCGGCATGATCAATCACAGTACCACGGCAACCATGGGGTGATCTGATAATGCCTGATACAGCGCATCCAGTTGCGGGCGGGAAGTGGCGCGAATGGTGCAGGTAATACTTAAATACGTGCCGTTCTTGCTGGATCTGACTGTCATGGTCGTAGTATCAAAATCAGGCGCGTGAAATTTGACAATCGCCAATGCGATTTGCGTAAAATCCTGCTGTGCTTTACCCATGATTTTGATAGGAAAGTCACAGGGATATTCGATTAAAGAAGGTTGTTCTGTCATGTACGCAACGGCTACTGCTTGAATAGTTCAAGCGTGCTTTTTACAAAATTAAGTACCGGAGACATTGCCGCGCATGTGCGTCGCTTTATACTGCTGATAGAGTGCGTGCAATTGGGTAAACATCGCTCCCGGTTTCCCATTTCCCACTGATTTGTTGTCCAGTGATGTGATCGGCATAATTTCTTTTGTGGATGATGTCAGTAAGATCTCATCAGCCGTACGTATTTCTGTTTCTGAAATTTCACGGACTTCATGTGCGATTTGGTTCGCTGCCGCTAATTCAAGAATTACGTCATAAGTGATTCCGGGTAACATCAAGTGGCTCTTCGGAGGTGCCAGCAGCACTTTATCTTTAACAACGAAAATATTACTGGCGGCCCCTTCGGTCAGGAATCCGTCTCTGATCAGGATGGTTTCAATCGCATGCACATCCACAGCCAATTGACGCAGCAGCACATTGGGTAGCAATGAAATCGCTTTGACATCGCAGCGTATCCAGCGATTATCAATGGCGGTGATGGCAGATGCGCCGCTGACTAACAGTTCTGCTGGCGGTGGCAGCAGCGGATTGCTCATGATAAAAATGGTAGGCGGAACGTTAACAGGAAAAGCATGATCCCGTTTGGCTACACCCCGCGTGATGTGCAGATAAAGATATTGATCTTCCCCTTCATTTTTTGCGATGACTTGTTCCAGCAGATTTTTCCAGTCCGTATCACTGAATGGATTTTTTAAACGAATGCCATCCAGGCTATGTTGCAACCGGTTGAGATGTTCAGTGAGACGGAATGGTTTGCGGGAATAAACCGGAATTACTTCATAGATGCCATCACCAAATATAAAACCGCGATCCAAAACAGGAACACAAGCTTCCTCAATGGGCATAAACTTACCGTTCAGATATATCATGTGAACCTTTTGCGATGTGTTGAGGCAGGATTAGTTAAAAAGCAATTTTACACTATCCCACGCACGACCGAAGATATTGGTTGTTTCAACTTTTTCCAAAGCAACCAATGGGTAAGTTTCTACAGTTTTGTCATCCAGCGTGAATTTTACCGTACCGACCTCTTGTCCTAGTTGAACCGGGGCTATCAGGGGTTGTTTATATTCCATGGTAGCTTTCAGTTTGTCAGCCTGGCCTTTGGGCAACGTGAAATAAACATCCCGATCAAATCCGGCTTTCAGTTCATTCTGAGTGCCTTTCCACAAATGGATGGTGGTGAGCGAGTCGTTCTTTTTGTATAAATGCAGGGTGTCATAGAATTGGAAGCCATAATTGAGTAACCGCTGACTTTCCATGCTGCGTGCATTGGCTGATTGGGCGCCGATTACCACCGATATGAGCCGGCGTTTATCCCGTATCGCCGATGTAATCAGACAATAACCGGCAGTTTTGGTCCATCCGGTTTTCATGCCGTCCACATGCGGATCAAGCCACAAAAGGCGGTTTCTGTTTGGTTGAGTAATATTGTTATAGGTGTATTCTTTTTGTGAATAAAGCGGATAGAATTCCGGAAAATCACGGATGATAGCGGCTGCCAATAAACTCAAATCGTGCGCCGTCGTATAGAGATTGGGATCAGGCAGTCCGGTCGAGTTTGTAAAATGCGTGTTTTTCATTCCCAAACGTTCGGCTTCTTTATTCATCAAGTTTGAGAAGTTTGCTTCCGAACCTGCCACCGCCTCTGCCAGAGCAATACAAGCATCGTTTCCAGATTGAACAATCATTCCCCGGAGTAATTCATCTACCGTAACTTGTTTAGTGGGCTCGATAAACATGCGCGAACCAATCATTTTCCAGGCGCTTTCAGACACGGGAATGTTTTGATTTAACGACAGTTGATTCTGCTTGAGAGCGGAAAAAACTACGTAAGCAGTCATCAGTTTTGTCAGAGATGCAGGCTCTATACGATCATGTACATTCTGACCAGCCAACGCTTGCCCAGTTTGGAAATCTGAGAGCATGTAAGCTTTTGCCGCTATGGAGATGTCTTGTTGTTGGGCAGATACTGACGAGACAGCGAGGCACATTAGTAATAATACGAATAGATGCTTCATAGGAGTCTGCAAAAAATAAACATTATATCCTGCCATTAGAGAATCTAAAACCATCGATTTTTAAGCGATAAAACAATGACATTACTCAGGGATTGCTGTGAGGCCGGTCAATGACACCTCTATGAAATCCCAATTTTCCCAGCTTACGCTCCTTAAAGTATTGCTTTAAGGGATCATGAATAACACGAAAAGCCATTTCTTCCCAAGGAATTTCATTTTCGGCTAACAGCTTGACTTCCAGACTTTCAATACCGGGTTTGAAATCAAGATCCAGTAGCCGTGCGCGAAATAACACATAAACCTGACTAATGTGAGGGAGACTGTAAACCGCGTACAGGTCGCCGATTTCTACTCTGGCATTGGCTTCTTCCAAAGTTTCACGCGCGGCCGCTTGCTCCAATGTTTCGTTATTTTCCATGAAGCCAGCCGGTAAAGTCCACCAGCCCAGGCGCGGTTCGATGGCACGGCGGCACAATAAAATTTTATCTTCCCATTCCGGAATACACCCGACAACCATCTTGGGATTCTGATAATGAATGATGTTACAGGTAGTGCAGACATAACGCGGCAAAGAATCGCCTTCGGGTATCAACAATTCCACGGTGGCGCTACAATTACTGCAGTATTTCATAGTGAATCCTCAAATTCAGTATCGATAGTGTAAGTGAGTTTCAATGTTGGGAGACGGTAAAACTCCGTGCCGCCAGAAGATTTCCGGATTCATCGATTAATTCAACGCGCCATGAACCGAGTCGACGATGATCCAATTGTTTGCTGGCATGCGTGCGCCAATTGTTATTATGTATTTGCAAAGCCAATTGGGAATCCAGTTTGTCGTCGTGATACCAGTGGATGCGGATATTCTTGCCCTGCAGATTCTTTAAATGCAGATAGAAATGAATGGATTGGGATTCGCCGGGGCGTAATTGAATAGCATCAATAGAATCAACCGGTTCTCGTTCTTCTATGGCATGGCTTAATTGTGCTCTGACAACCTCCGGGTGGTCCGATGTTTTTTGGGGTTTCGACTGTCGTGCAGTCTTAGGTATTTTTATCCCGGTTATAGCCGGTTGATTAATGACTACTGCCGATTCCGGTTTCTTGATGGGTGTGGCAATCGCTCTGCTTGCAACGGCAGTTTCTTTAGAGTCAACTGGATCAACCTGCGTATTCGATGGGATTATCAATTGATCGGGAAGCGTTTCTGATGCTTTATCGCTTGAACCGGTTAACGGCTCGGTTTTATCCAGAGAAGTTTTATTCTCAGGGACAGGGATAATGGAATCTGCCGGGGGCGGCTCATTCCGAGATTTTTCATTATTTTTATCAGCGAATAAGAGATAACCGATCAGAATCAAGAGGGGTAACAGTATCAACGCTGCGATTGAAATTTTTCTCCAGTCTAACGACTCTTCATAAGTAACCTCAGGTTCGGGCAGGTCAGGATATATTTCGTCAATGGCTTGTGGCGGTTGTTGCTGGATTTGAATGCGGATTTTTAATTTATTATTGTTCATATCGCGTTTCTCAAGACATCACGATGTCGAAAGTTTAGTTTTCTGATTGAATGCGCAGTATAAAGGATTTTTCAGAAATAACTGAAACCGCGTCTTACCGGTATTCGCTATACTTATTAGCTATGAATGACAAAATTGAGAAAATAAAACAGCAACTGCAGGATTTGCGTGCTGAAATCGAATTACATAACTACCGGTATTATGTGCTGGATAATCCGAGTATTCCCGATGCGGAATACGATAAGTTATTACGCGAATTACAGCAAGTCGAACAAGACTATCCGCAACTGATCACCGCCAATTCCCCAACACAACGCGTCGGTGCGGCACCGCTCAAAGCTTTCTCGCAAATTATGCATCGTATCCCGATGCTGTCATTGAATAATGCGTTCGACGATACCGAAGTCGAAGCATTTAACCGGCGTGCCTGCGAAGGATTATCGGTTGATCATGTGGAATATACCGTCGAACCGAAATTTGACGGGCTGGCGGTCAGCTTATGCTATGAGAACGGCATTCTTAAAACCGGTGCGACGCGCGGCGATGGTAACACCGGTGAAGACATTACGCTGAACTTAAAGACGATCAAATCGATTCCATTATCACTGCCGGTAAAAAATCCGCCGTCACTGCTGGAAGTACGGGGGGAAGTGCTGATGATGAAAGCGGATTTCTTGACATTGAATCAGCGCCAGCTGGCCAAAGGTGAAAAGGAATTCGCCAATCCGCGTAATGCCGCAGCGGGATCGTTGCGTCAACTCGATCCCGCTATTACCGCGACCCGGCGCCTTACTTTTTTTGCTTATGGGGTTGGGCAATATGAAGACGTGCATATACCGCAAGACACACACAGCAACATGTTGAGCTATCTCTCCGGTTTGCATTTCCCGGTGGCCAAAGAATGCCAAGTGGTTACGGGATTGCAGGGATTGCTGAATTATTATCAAGCGATCGGTGCGCAGCGCGAGAATCTGCCGTATGCGATCGACGGCGTGGTGTATAAAGTCAATTCTTTATCGCAGCAGGAGAGACTGGGTTTTGTATCGCGCGCGCCTCGGTTTGCGATAGCGCACAAGTTTCCCGCACAGGAAGCGGTCACGCAATTGCTGGCTATTGATGTGCAGGTCGGCAGAACCGGCGCGTTGACGCCGGTTGCGCGCTTAAAGCCGGTATTTGTCGGCGGCGTGACGGTGACTAATGCGACATTGCATAATGCGGATGAAATCGAACGCAAGGATGTGCGCATTGGAGATGCCGTCATCGTGCGCCGCGCTGGCGATGTGATTCCGGAAATCGTATCGGTGATTCTGGAAAAACGCCCGGTTAATTCGCAAATATTCAATATGCCGGTGCATTGTCCGGTATGCGGCGCCAAGGCTGTGAGGCTTCCGGATGAGGCAGCATCGCGCTGCACCGGTGGCTTGTTTTGCCCGGCGCAGCGCAAACAGGCCATTCTGCATTTTGCTTCGCGCCGCGCATTGGATATTGAAGGCCTGGGAGATAAACTGGTCGATCAAATGGTGGACAATGCCATCGTGCGCACACCGGCGGATCTGTACAAGCTGGGGATAACTGCGCTGGCGAATCTGGAACGTATGGCGGAGAAATCGGCCAATAATATTTTCCACGCGATTGAAAAAAGTAAACACACCACATTGGCGAGATTTATTTATGCGCTGGGTATCCGCAATGTCGGGGAAGCGACCGCCAAGGATTTGGCTACGTATTTGGGTAGCCTGGACCGGTTGATAGAAGCGGACGCTGAGCGCTTACAGAAAATTCCGGACATCGGCCCGGTGGTGGCGCAAAGCCTTGTGGATTTTTTTGCTGAAACACATAACTGTGAAGTGATTGAACAGCTTCGTGCCAGCGGTGTGCGCTGGGACGAGCACGAAGGGAAATCCGAATTAATCCAAGCGGCAGCGCCACTGAGTGGAAAAACATTTGTGCTGACCGGAACATTGCCGACAATGAGTCGCGAAGAAGCCAAAGAGAAAATTGAAGCATTGGGCGGGAAAGTCAGCGGCAGTGTTTCCAAAAAAACCGATTATGTCGTCGTGGGAGCCGATCCGGGTAGTAAACATGATAAGGCGCTGAGTCTTGGCATTCCGGTGCTCGACGAAGCAGGGCTACTGGAATTACTGCAATAACATTTGGAATTTTTATGCTGACCTACCAACAAACGCAACAGATTCTGGATACCGCCGAATTAATTTATTCGGAGCAAGTGGTATCGCAAACGGTGCACCGCCTGGCCGAAGCGATCACGCAGACTTTATCGCAGCAACAGCCTTTGGTCTTGTGCGTGATGGGCGGGGCTGTGGTGTTTACCGGACAATTGCTGCCGCAACTTCGGTTTCCGCTGGATTTTGATTATCTGCACCTGACACGCTATAACAAAAAAATGCGTGGCGGAGAAATTCATTGGTTGGCCGAACCGATGGAAACGATGAAAAATCGAGTGGTTTTGGTGCTGGATGACATTCTGGACGAAGGGATTACGCTGGCCGCAATTCGTGACAAAGTGCTGGAAAAGGGCGCTAAGGCATTTTATAGTGCGGTACTGACAGAAAAAGAAACGGGCAAGCTCAAACCATTTAAAGCCGATTTTGTCGGATTGACGGTGCCGGATCGTTATGTGTTTGGTTTTGGCATGGATATTTACGGCGCGTGGCGGAATTTGCCTGCGATTTATGCAGTAAAAGATTGAGACGGGAGAATCATGTTTGCAATTATTGGCGGCAGCGGAATGACGCAATTATCCTGCCTCGAAATATCGCACCGGCAAATCATACGCACACCGTATGGCGAGCCTTCGGGGCCATTGACGTTTGGTAAGATGAAGAATGAGGATATCGTTTTCCTGGCGCGGCACGGGCATGGCCACACGATACCGCCGCATGCAGTCAATTATCGTGCGAATTTGTGGGCGTTGCATTCATTGAAACCGTCGCATGTCATCGCCGTGGCCTCGGTGGGCGGTATCCGCGCCGATCTGACGCCGGGCCGGCTGGTGGTTCCAGATCAGATAATTGATTATACCCATGGGCGTAAATTTACCTATTTTGACAAAACGGACCAACGCGTGACCCATATTGACTTTACCCTGCCATATTGCCAGAAAACCCGGGCATTACTGCTAAAAGCGGCGAGGAATGCCAATGAAACAATTATTGATGGAGGAGTTTATGCAGCGACAGAAGGACCCCGGCTTGAAACGGCGGCGGAGATCAACCGCTTGGAACGCGATGGAGCGGATATGGTAGGTATGACCGGCATGCCGGAAACTGCGCTGGCACGGGAATTGGGATTAAATTACGCCACCCTAGCCGTGGTCGCCAATTACGCCGCCGGACGCGGCACTAACGTAAATGCAATCCCGCTAACGGAGATCTATGCCGTGTTGGAACAAGCGATGGTCGGTGTCAGAAACATATTGGAACATGTGGTGAGTTGTCATGGCGATTAAACCGGTACTTAAAATGGGCGAGCCCGTATTACTCGAAGTGGCCAAACCCGTCGATCAATTCGATACCCCCGAACTGCATGCACTGATTCAGGATATGCAAGACACGATGGCGCATTTGAACGGCGCAGGCTTGGCCGCGCCGCAGATCGGCGTGAGTTTACAAGTGGTAATCTTTGGGTTTGAAAAAAATCAACGTTATCCCGATGCCGATGAAGTTCCTTTTACAGTTCTGATTAACCCGAAGTTGACACCGTTATCCGATGAACAAGAAGACGGTCTGGAAGGTTGCCTCAGCGTACCCGGAATGCGCGGCATGGTGCCGCGCTATGCGAACTTGCGCTACCAAGGCGTGGATCAGTACGGCGCAGCAATTGATCGCACCGTCAGCGGCTTTCATGCGCGCGTGGTGCAGCACGAATGCGATCATTTGCAGGGGATTTTGTATCCGATGCGGATTAAGGATTTTCGTTTGTTTGGGTTTACCGATGTGCTGTTTCCAGGGCAGGTGGTTGTGGATGATTAAACTTGAGATTCCCTGTGGTCTTGCCACGGAGTTGTTTATTTTATGATGCCTGGATGCCTGGATGGCTGAGTTGAGAAAAGAGACACAGAGACCACGGCGTAATGAATGAAATAAGAAGGTATTTGGATTATTTAAGGAGCTATAGTCAAGTCTGGTGTATAGAGAATCAAGCGGCATTTTGTTTTTGATCTGGTGTATGTTTAATACTGTTAACAAATTTAACGCCATTGATTACATCTGCTAGCAGATTATAGCCTCTTAAGCGGAACCACTTTTTCTGTGCTGTCTCCATAAGTTTGAACGCCATCGTCAATGTTGTTATACGGCTTCCACAATTTTTCCTTTTGACAGTTCTAAGTCTGACAGTAGCAAATACAGACTCAATCGGGTTGGTGGTTCTGATGTGCTGCCAGTTCTCGGCAGGATAATCATAGAAAGCCAACATAAAATCCTTGTCCTTGGTCAGGCAATTCTTTGCACCCCGTTTCATC
>CAMCBD010000086.1 GCA_945872825.1 Nitrosomonas ureae | reverse complement strand
CGCCGTTGCTTCTTTAGGATCTCACACTCCCGTTTCAGCCTTACGTTCTCAGCACGTAGCCGGGATAGATCCATTTGTTTCGGTATAACAACCTTGGTACCCGTACCGTTAAGTTTACCTGCCGCTGCCAACTTTACCCAGTTGCACAGTGTTTGCTCAACCAGCCCCAGTTCCTTCGCTACCAAACCAATCGACTTCCCCATCTTCACTTGCTTGACCGCTTGTGCCTTGAACTCGATCGTGTATTCCTGCTTCGGTATCTTCTTCATCTTCTTCCTCACAATAATAACGTTAATTGTACGTTACCCTTGGAAGACTATTTTTCGGGGGAAGCTCATTACTTTATGGCAGATTCATCCAGTGGATGAGTTGAGTTTTATTTTTTTCCAATGAATAAAATTAGATTCCAATCCGTGCACCCAATTCAAGGACGCGATTAGCTGGTAATTTAAAGTATTCGGCCGCATTGCTGGCATTCTTTGCCATCGTAGCAAAAATCCGTTCCTGCCACTGCGGCATGCCGCTACCAGGGCTTGGGACAATAATCTCACGACTGAGAAAATAGGATGTTTTAAGCGGCTCAAACTCAAACCCATGCAGCTTGCACATTTCAAGTGCAGCGGGTAAATCAGGCTCATCTTTAAAGCCATAACGGACAGTCATTTGATAGCAATTTCCTATGAGTGGCTTAATTGCTATTCGTTCTTCATCCGGGATTCTCGGAATCTCCAGATAGTTCACTGTTAAGATCACTACGCACTCATGCAAAACTTGGTTATGCGCAAGATTATGTAACAACGCATGTGGTACTCCGTTCAGATTCGATGTGAGAAAAACAGATGTTCCGGCGACACGTACGGGTGGATGCGCTAGCAGTGATTCCAAGAATGGTTCAAGAGGAATATCATCGGACCGCAAGTGCTCCAGCAGAATTTGCCGTCCGCGCTGCCACGTAATCATAATAAAAAATATGATCGCGCCAATCACTAAGGGAAACCAACCGCCTTGGAAAATTTTTAATATTGTTGCAGCAAAAAATGTGGTATCGATTACCAAGAAAAATCCGGTTGCTAGCATGCCCACAATTAAAGGGTACTTCCAGGCGAAACGCAGCACAAAAAAAGTCAGTATGGTTTCAATCACCATTGTGGCGGTAACCGCTACGCCATACGCGGATGCAAGATTGGATGAAGAACCGAATCCGACCACAGCCATGATCACGGCTGCCAGCAGAATCCAATTGACGAATGGGATATATATCTGACCAATCTTTTGGTCTGAAGTGTGCCTGATTTGCATGCGCGGCAAAAATCCTAGCTGGATGGCTTGCCGGGTCACTGAAAAAACACCCGAAATAACCGCTTGCGATGCAATGACGGTGGCAACTGTAGCCAGAGCTACCGCTGGATAAAGAGCCCACGATGGGAACAACAAAAAGAAAGGATTGGAAATGGCCGATGAATCGGCAAGTAGCAATGCACCTTGCCCTAAATAGTTCAATATGAGCGCAGGAAGAACGCAGCCATACCAAGCCAGGCGAATTGGTTTTATCCCAAAGTGCCCCATATCAGCATAAAGCGCCTCGCCGCCTGTCACTGCCAATACTACGGCGCCAAAGGCAATAAACGCGAGTAATCCGTTGTCCAGACAAAAACTAACAGCAAACAACGGATTAAAAGCTTGCAAAATCTCTGGTGCCACAGCAATGTTCAGCAGACCGAGAAACCCCAGTGTAATGAACCATATCAGTGTTATCGGCCCAAACATTGCACCAATTCCTCCCGTGCCACGTTGCTGGATCAGAAAAAGCGAAATCAAAACAATGAGCGTGATCGGTAATACGTAGGGCTGGAGCAGCGGGGTTGCTACCTCCAATCCTTCTACCGCACTCAATACGGATATGGCAGGAGTAATTACGCCATCCCCATAGAACAGCGCTGCACCAAATGCACCGATCATGAAAAGGATATTACGGAGTTGAGGGCGGTTAACGATCGATGAACTGGCAAGAGACAGCAATGCCATGATACCGCCTTCCCCATGATTGTCTGCACGCAGAATTAATGTGACGTACTTGACTGTTACTACACTCATAATCGCCCAAAAAATGAGCGAGATGACGCCAATGATATTGCTATGCGTGATAGCAAGCCCATGGGCAGGATCAAAAACGGTTTTCATGACGTATAGCGGACTTGTGCCGATGTCCCCATACACGACACCCAATGCAGCGAGGCTTAATACACCGAGAGATTCTTCTTTAACTGCGCTGATTTTCGGTTTGTTGCTTGCGCTGATCATAATGTCTACGCACAAAGATGTTTATTATACACTTTCTAATATGCAAGCTTGAGGTTGCGATTCTGAAATGCGTAATCGAGCAAAAAAATTATATTACTCAAGCCCGTGAGCGGCAACAACCTGTCATAGCGTGCTATTCAACAGCCGGGGGTGTAAAGACTTCGTTGGCCTGACTAAATGAACCTCCCGGTGTTGGGCCACCGCTGATCACGTACAAGCGGCCATTGACGACAGCTGAGCCAAGTCCATGCCGTGCGGTGGGCATTGGCGTCATTGTGTGCCATTGATCGGCTCCAGGATGATAGGCTTCATTCGTGTTATATGTACCATTTTCTGATTCACCACCGATGACATAAATCCAATCATTGATTACACCTGCGGTGATGCCGCTTCGGGGAGTCGGGAGATTCGCGCGTGGCCGCCACTGATTGGTGTGCGGGTCGTATTCCTCGACGGTTCCCATGTTGCGATGATAATCCAGATCAGGCCGGCCACCGATGGTGTAAATCCGGTTTCCAGACGTGGCTACTGCCAAATGGTCCCCGGGGGTAGGCATAGATGCGCCGGATGACCAGGTATTCGTTTGCGGATCAAAAATTTCCACCGCGCCAGAATTGTATTTGCCATCATATCCGCCGATTGCATATAAGCGATTCTGATAAATGGTAACGCCAAGCGCTCCACGTGCAGTCGGCATCGGTGCGAGCTCACGCCATTCTTTGGTAGCGGGATTGTATTGATAAACAGTGGAAACGGCATGCCAAATCGACATAAAAGATTGGGTGAATCCGCCCATAACGTACAACAAGCCGTTCAGTGAAGCAATTCCTGCGTGATGCCGCCCTTCTGGCAGTGGTGTGGCGATCGACCAGGAATCAGAGGCCGTATCATAGACTTCTACATCGTTACTGATGGCAAATTTCAAAGCATTTTGCAAGCTAGGTTTATTAAACCCGCCGACCACATAAATTTTGCCTTCAATTGCCGCTGCGGCCACTTCTGTTCGTTGTGAGGGTGCTGGAGCAGCTGGCATCCATGTTCCTTTGGAAACATCGGCGAGTGCTAAATTGACAGGGATTAAAGTGAAAAGAAAAATGTTTGAAATAATGAATGGTCTTGAGATAAACATGGCAAAGTTCCTCTGAAAAGTAATCAATCTTTGCAAACTTAAACGCTGGTAATTTTTCATTGTGACTCATCTCTCTCTTAGAAGAAATCAGAAACGCACGCAAACCGATTTTTGTTAGACCTCCACGCATAACTGAGAACCCATGTATTTGAGTCATCAATGGATCCTGGCGTTCTCAAATAAACTGGAAAACCATATTAAATCTGTTTACTATTTTGTTGCAGGAGTGCACAGTATCCTAAATTTCGTTGATACAAATTCGGAATGCTTGTACGTTTCTAATCAATCACCGCTGAAATTAGCCATTAAAAATGAACATACTCATTACTGGCGCGACAGGATTCATTGGCCGGCACCTCGTGCAACGCCTAAAACAAAGTCATCATACGATCAAAGTGCTTAGCCGGGACGGTATGCGCGCTAGCCAGAAGCTTGGTGTGCCTGCATATAGCTGGGATTATGCAACAGAGGAAGTACCTGCTGAAGCACTGGAAAATATCCAAGTGATCATTCACCTGATGGGCGAGAATCTGGGTGATGGCCGTTGGACCGATGCGCGCAAACGTGCGATTTATGAATCACGCATCCTAAGTACTCAAAAGTTGGTGATGGCAGCGCCTTCCAGTTTAGAATGCTTTATTTGCGGTTCAGCTATCGGCATTTATCCAGGGCAAGGAGATGATATTTATGATGAATCCTACGTCGTACCTGATCATGGAGATTTCATGCAAACCATCTGCCGTGACTGGGAAAAAGAAGCAGCGAACATTGAAAGCAGAGGGGTACGCCGGGTTAGCATTCGGACAGGGGTTGTGTTGGGTGAAGGGGGCATGCTGGCAAGGCTGTTGCCACTATTCAAACTTGGATTGGGCGGACCGATTGGACCAGGAAGTCAATGGCTTCCCTGGATTCATATTCACGACTTGGTCTCAGTATACGAAACCGCTGCCCTGGATGCGCGCTATCACGGTCCGGTGAACGCCGTTTCACCCAACCCAGTACGATACCGGGATTTTGCAACCACGTTCGGTAAAATCCTCCATCGGCCCGCATTCATTCCTACCCCTGCTTTTATCTTAAAACTGGCGTTAGGAGAGGCCGCAGCCTTGGCCCTGAACAGCTATCACATCGTACCCGCAAAATTGCTGCAAACGTATCACTTTGATTTCAAATTTACCAGTCTATCAGCCGCGCTTGAAGACTTATTCGGAAAAGGCTGAATACAATCCGGTAATAACAGCGAGCATGTAAGAATTTTTAGTGTTGTTGACAGTTGATTCTTGGAAAATCATCATAATATATTGATTTATCATTAATATCTAAAGTATTAATAGTCGATCCAGTTTATTGCTATCAATTCAATCCGGTCGTTAATATTTTGCCTGCCCAACCAGTAGTATTGCAGGTCTCAGATATAGATACACGACCCAATTCTAAAATAGAGAAGAAACTTGATTAGTCAAAAATAAGTAATTTGCTTATTTCTTGTTTACTAAATTAAAACTATCCTAGTAATATGGAAGTTATGATGTTTGAGTCCACTACTTACATATAGCATTTCTCTATACGCTAAGTTTATTGCTATATATTTAATCCAGTAGTTAAAACTTTATCTGACCGGATCCATAGCAGTTAGCGGCAAAGCTATCCCTGGTCAATATTTAAAGGAGGCTAAGTCATGCATTCAATCCGGTCCCGTAATGCAGCGCTTATTGTAGGTCTATTACTGACTGCTTTTGCGCTTCCCTCTCATGCCGTTTTATTCAACATTACTAACTTGGTCACCGATGACCAAAGTGTGCATCCAGCGCAAATTACCGATGCAGGTCTGGTCAATGCGTGGGGTTTGTCCTATACGCCGACTGGACCATTCTGGGTATCATCTAACGGAGCCGGGACTTCGCCTATCTATAGCGTTGACCCAACGACCCAAGTAACGAGCAAGCAACCTTTAACTGTCACGATTCCAGGTGCTGGCAACGTCACCGGGCAGGTCTACAACGGCACGATGGAGTTTGGCGGTGATCGCTTTCTGTTCGTGAGCGAAGATGGTACCGTTTCGGGCTGGCATCCTGCATTGGGCACCAATGCAGAGACGTTAGTGACTGCTTCATCGGCCCTCTACAAAGGCGCAGCATTATGTACCATTATGGGAGACAGCTACCTCTACGCAGCGAACTTTAAGTCTGGCACGATCGATGTGCTCAAGGGTAGCGCCACATCTCCAGATCTAACCAGCACCTTCACTGACCCCACCTTGCCAGCAAATTATGCGCCCTTTAATGTACAGAACCTTGGCGATACGCTTTATGTGACTTATGCGCAACAGGACCCTAATTCTCCTGACGAAGTATCGGGGCCAGGGCTGGGCTTGGTCGATGCTTATGACTGGCAGGGAAATTTTCTTGCACGTGTAGCTACCGGAGGTACATTGGATGCACCGTGGGGTTTAGCGATCGTGCCATCATCATTCGGGGCTATGGCTGGCGCATTGTTGGTTGGCAACTTTGGGGACGGTCATATCAGCACTTTTGATCCTGTGAGTCATGCTTTCTTGGTGCCAATGGAAATCCACTCGCGATTGATGGGCTGTGGGCAATAGCTTCTGGTAACGATGGTTTGGCTGGAAGCAGTCAGCTATTATATTTTACCGCCGGACCTGATGATGAAAGTCACGGGTTATTCGGTGTATTGACTGCAGTGCCCGAGCCATCAACCTATGCTTTGTTGCTCGTTGGCCTGTGCTTGATCGGTGGTGTGGTTGCAAGACGAAGCCGCAACTCACAGTTGCCATAGGTATCTGAGAAGTTGTTTGCTGTGCGCTTCAGTCCCACGCTCCCTTCGGCACGTGGGACGATACGATAATAAAATGGTATTAAAATCTACTGCTTTCAGCATTCCATGACAAATATTGAACCGAATGTGATTTTTTACAATGGTAAAGTCACGACGCTCGACAAGAGCAACCCCGAAGTAACGGCCATTGAGTTGGCAGACGGATTTGTGTCAGCCACTGGATCGGATAAGGATATCTGTGCATTGGCAAAGCCAGACGCGAAAATGATCAATCTAAAGGGTAAGCGTGTGATCCCCGGCCTCAACGATTCCCACTTGCATCTGATCCGCGGCGGCCTGAATTACAATATGGAGTTACGTTGGGATGGAGTACGCAGTCTGGGTGATGCGCTGGCGATGCTGAAAATTCAAGCTGATCGCACTCCTGCGCCGCAATGGGTGCGAGTTGTCGGTGGGTGGAGCGAATTCCAGTTCAAGGAACGCCGTATGCCGACGCTGGCGGAAATCAATGCAGTTGCGCCGGATACACCGGTCTTTATCCTGCATCTCTATGACCGGGCATTGCTAAATGGTGCGGCACTACGGGCAACGGGGGTAACTAAGGATATGCCCGACTCTGCCGGAGGGCGAATTGAACGTGATGCCAATGGCAATCCAACTGGGATGCTAATCGCCGAGCCGAATGCGCTGATTCTGTATTCAGCTTTGGCCAGAGGACCAAAGCTGCCGATCAACGATCAAATCAATTCAACACGCCATTTTATGCGCGAACTGAATCGCCTGGGGGTAACGAGCTGCATTGATGCAGGCGGTGGATTCCAGAATTACCCGGAGGATTACGCAGTTATTGAGAAACTGCACGAAGCTGGATTGATGACGATACGTATCGCCTATAATTTGTTCACGCAAAATAAAGGTGGAGAGCTCGCGGATTTCAAAAAATGGGCAAATATGGTCAAGCCATACAGCGGTGATGACTTTCTGCGTCATAACGGCGCAGGCGAGATGCTGGTGTTTTCAGCCGCTGATTTTGAAGATTTCCTGCAACCGCGTCCCGATATGGCAGCCAATATGGAAAAAGAACTTGGTGATGTTGTGCGTTTTCTTGTGGAAAATCATTGGCCATTCCGTCTTCATGCGACCTATGACGAAACAATTGATCGTGCTCTGGATGTTTTCGAAGCTATTAATCGGGATACGAAGTTTGGTACTCTACGCTGGTTTTTCGATCATGCTGAAACAGTTAGTGAAAAAAATCTGGGGCGCATCAAGCGCTTGAATGGCGGCATTGCCGTACAGCATCGCATGGCATTTCAAGGTGAATATTTTGTTGATCGTTATGGTCAGCGCACCGCTGAACATAGCCCGCCGCTGCGGAAGATGCTTAATATGGGCATCCCGGTTGGCGGTGGTACCGACGCGACACGTGTTGCGAGCTATAATCCTTGGATATCACTGTACTGGATGGTGACAGGAAAAACGGTCGGCGGCTTGCCGCTGTATGGTGATAGCAATCGGCTCAATCGCGAAGAAGCCCTATATTTATGGACACAGGGTAGCGCATATAAATCCAATGAGGAAACGGTGAAAGGCGTTTTGATGCCCGGCATGTATGCCGATCTTGCGGTCCTGTCACATGACTTTATGACTGTGCCAGATGAAGACATTAAAGACATTACATCCATTATGACGGTAGTCGGTGGAAAAATTGTCTATGCGGACGCGGAATTCAAGTCACATGATACGCCTTTGCTGCCGGTTAGTCCCGATTGGTCATCCGTTCGCTATTTTGGTGGTTATCAAGATAGTTCCCGACACGCTCCGATAGTTACTAACGCTTGTATGACGCCGGGATGCGGCCATCATCACTATCATGGGAATGATGGCAAGCTATCCCGCTGGCTGAATCTTGACGAGCAGAAGGGAAAACCCAGCTTTAACAATCCATGGGCAATCGGCTGTGGCTGCTTTGCTTACTGATCATGTCAAGTGGAATGACAGTCTCAGCTTTTTCTCCATTCAAGCATCGTGTTTTCACGATGTTGTGGATCGCGACACTGATTTCGAATATCGGCACATGGATGTTCAACATTACTTCCGGCTGGGTAATGACGGAGCTATCTTCCTCGCCTTTTATGGTGTCGATGGTACAAGTGGCAACAACCTTGCCGATTTTCCTGTTTGCTCTTCCCGCGGGCGCACTGGGTGATCTTTTCAACCGCCGCAAACTCTTGTTGTGGACACAGATTTTCCTGGCCGTTGTGCTGTTTCTTTTTGCTTGGCTTTTATCGATGGGTGACGTCAACGCCTGGATTTTGCTGCTGTTCACCTTCGTGATAGGTACGGGATCGGCTTTTGCTATGCCCGTATGGCAGGCTATCGTGCCGCGTCTTGTGCCACGAGATACGCTGGGGCCAGCCATCGCCATGAATGGGGTTAGCATGAATATCGCCCGCGCTATCGGCCCAGCGCTGGGTGGTTTTATCTTGGCAGCGGCCGGTGCTGTGGCGACGGCGTTTCTTGATGCCGTTTCCTATCTTGCCGTCGCGGCAGCGCTGCTATGGTGGCGCACGACCGCGACGCAACCAGATACTTTGCCACGCGAATATCTGGTTGGTGCCATGCGCGCTGGCATTCGATTTGCATTGCATAGTACGCCGCTACGCTACACCTTGATTCGTGCGCTTGCCTTTTTTATTTGTGCGTCTGCTTACTGGGCATTGCTACCCTTGGTGGCAAAGGATACGCTGCAAGGCGGCCCTGCCCTTTATGGAATTTTGCTAACCGCATGGGGGACTGGCGCTGTGTCAGGAGCATTTCTGCTTCCAGTCATGAAAAGACAACTCAGTGCTAACAAGATTATGCTGCTGGCAACGGTAGGAACAGCGCTGTGTTCGATACTGTTTGCTTATGGTGGGCATGTAGTAATCGGTATTGCTGCCGGACTTGTCGGCGGTATGTCATGGATCATGGCAGTGTCATTGTTAAGCATTTCAACACAGATGGCGCTACCGGATTGGGTTCGTGCTCGTGGTTTAGCCATCTTCCAGATGGTGGTTTTGGTGCGATGGCTGCGGGATCTCTGGGCTGGGGACAGGCAGCAGAAATAGTCGGTTTGCCGGTTGCTTTGGCATCGTCAGGGTTGCTGGCACTTGTTCTGATTCTTGTAACCGCACGATTCAAACCTAATCTGGGCGAACATCATGACTATACGGCATCCGGTCATTGGGCTGAACCCATTCCGGTTATTCCTGTTTCGCATGACCACGGTCCGGTTCTGGTAACGCTGGAGTATCGCATCGGCGACGCGGATCGCGATGTGTTTTACTTGCTGATGCAGGAACTGGGGACAATCCGCCGCCGCGACGGTGCCATTCAATGGGGATTTTTTGAGGATGTCGAGGATCATGGCCGATTTATCGAGATGTTCACGGTTGAATCCTGGATCGCGCATTTGCACCAGCATGCCCGTGTATCGGTTTCCGACAAGCTACTACAAAACAAAATCTTTGCCCTACATCGTGGAGAAACTTCACCGCGCGTGATGCATGCTGTCGCGCCGTATAAAGGAAGGCACCTGAAAGTGATTCCCAAAACGCATCATGCTTTATAAAAGGAAAAACAAGTCAAGGCTGCCGGTAAAGCCGATGGTTTGTATTTTTATTTAGCATAAAGAACTCTGAGAATTATTTTAGGATCTACTATTAATATTAGTTTTAATACCTATCCAAATATCGAACTAGGAATAACGCGAGGAGATTAGATGAAAAAAGTTATCGGTGTTTATGATGCGCCTGCTTGAAGTGGTCTCCTGCAACTGTCCAACCTGAGAGTAGAATTAAGCTCTGATATGGGTAGTTAATCAAGCTCAGGCAGCCTGATGAATTGCTTGATATTGATAATAAACCTCATTGGGAGTTTGGTTATCAAGACCTTGATGAAAGCG
>CAMCBD010000085.1 GCA_945872825.1 Nitrosomonas ureae | reverse complement strand
CAGCCAGTGCTATTTTTGCTTTGAATTCACTGGAATATTGTGTGCGTTTCTTGCTCATGATTATGATCCTCTATAGTGTCCATAACAGAGCTTAACAACCTGTCCAGTTTTGCGGTACCACTTCATACCGATACTTACATATCCATGCCGCCCATACCACCCATACCGCCCATGCCACCACCCATGCCATTCGCGGCGCCTGATTCATCTTTAGGCAATTCAGCCACCATCGCATCGGTTGTTAACATTAAACTTGCAACCGAAGCTGCATTCTGCAAAGCATAACGCGTAACTTTTGTTGGGTCCAAAACACCCATCGCTACCAGATCTCCATACTCGCTTGTTGCTGCATTGTAACCAAAATTACCCTTACCTTCAGCAACCTTGTTAACCACAACGGATGGCTCATCACCACAATTGATTACAATTTGGCGCAATGGTTCTTCAAGAGCGCGTAAAACAATCTTAATACCGGCATCCTGATCATGATTGTCTCCTTTAACCTGCTTGACAACCGGGATAGCACGTAGCAATGCCACACCACCACCAGGAACAACACCTTCTTCTACCGCAGCACGTGTGGCATGTAATGCATCTTCCACTCGCGCTTTTTTCTCTTTCATTTCAACTTCAGTAGCTGCTCCGACTTTAATCAATGCGACCCCACCAGCAAGCTTAGCTACACGCTCCTGCAATTTCTCTTTGTCATAATCACTGGTGGCTTCTTCTATCTGAGTACGAATCTGCTTAACGCGACCTTCAATGTTGCTGCCATTACCTGCGCCATCAATAATAGTCGTATTTTCTTTACCCACTTCGATCCGTTTGGCTTGGCCCAAATCACTCAATGTAGCCTTCTCTAAAGTTAAGCCCACTTCCTCTGCAATCACAGTGCCGCCGGTTAGAATTGCAATGTCTTCCAACATCGCTTTGCGGCGATCACCAAAGCCAGGTGCTTTAACAGCACAAGTTTTTAGGATGCCACGAATATTGTTGACAACTAAAGTTGCCAGTGCTTCACCATCCACATCTTCAGCAATGATTAATAACGGCTTACCTGCTTTGGCTACTTGTTCCAGTATCGGCAACAAATCGCGTATGTTAGAAATCTTCTTGTCGTGTAACAAAACAAAAGGATTGTCCAGCAAAGCTATTTGTTTTTCTGCACTACTTACAAAGTAAGGAGAAAGATAGCCGCGATCAAATTGCATACCTTCAACCACTTCCAGTTCATTTTGCAATCCTGATCCATCTTCTACAGTGATCACGCCTTCCTTTCCAACTTTATCCATTGCATCTGCAATAATCTTGCCTATTTCATCATCTGAATTTGCAGAAATACTGCCGACCTGAGCAATTTCCTTAGCTGTTGCACAGGGTTTTGAAAGTTTTTTTAACTCACCGATGGCTGCAGTAACTGCTTTATCAATCCCACGTTTAAGATCCATTGGATTCATTCCTGCAGCAACATACTTCATACCTTCTTTAACGATGGCTTGAGCTAATACAGTTGCAGTGGTAGTACCGTCACCGGCTACATCAGAAGTTTTGCTGGCCACTTCTTTCAGCATCTGTGCACCCATATTTTCAAACTTATCTTTCAGTTCTATTTCTTTAGCAACCGAAACACCATCCTTAGTAATAGTTGGCGCACCGTAAGAACGATCCAACACAACATTGCGACCTTTTGGTCCTAATGTTACTTTTACTGCATCGGCTAAAATATTAACACCAGCTACCATTCTGTGGCGCGCTGAATCACCAAATTTCACTTCTTTTGCTGACATATCTTTTCTCCTAATCTTTCAACACATTATCTTTAGTGGGTTATCGAATTGACACTCTTAGCCTTCAATCACGCCCATAATATCTTCTTCCCGCATGACTAAAAGCTCTTCGCCTTGAACCTTGACAGACTGCCCAGCGTATTTACCAAACAATACTTTATCGCCAACCTTAACTTCCAATGGGCGAATCTTTCCATCATCCCCAACTTTTCCTTTTCCTACAGCCAGAATTTCACCCTGATCAGGTTTTTCTGCTGCACTGTCTGGAATAACAATACCTGATGCGGTTTTACGTTCATCTTCTAATCGCTTGACGATAACACGATCATGCAAAGGGCGAATTTTCATACTATTTTCTCCTATTAAAATTAATAATCCGAAATTTGCAAAGCAAATTGCATTTTATTCTCATGAGCTTCCGAGGCAATTAGCGCTTCGTAATATTACAAAAAATAAATATTAGCACTCACCAACCGAGAGTGCTAATAATAATAGGGGTTCTTCCTCAGAATTTCAAGCAAGGAGACATAAATTTTTTATTCAAATTGCAAACAAGGGAATAAATTGGAACAAATATTCTGTAAGCGAGGAAATAAACCCGGAATAAAAACGAAACAACTCCGGAATTAAATCACAGTACCTGTAATGCTTGAGATTGTTTACAGATGAACTTCATAGGAGCTTTTTCGAAATTAATTCGATAGCTTCCTTGAGTCAAGCTGATTTTCTAGCTCTAATGGGAAAAGTATGCCTTCATCTTCAAATATCCATTTAAAATACCCGAGCAACAAATCCATCAATTCAGACATGCTAAGACTGTAGTCATCAAAATCAACATATATCATAGGACCAGCTATAAAATAGGAGTAATAATCACCAATCATTGGCTTATCGACGTTTTTTACTACTTGCCTTGCCACGCTACTATTGTGATTTATCTGCCAATGTTTATTGCCATTCGCAAGATCTGCAACGCATTGCATAACCAATTTTGCCGAAACAGGAAGTCTAGATTTCCTATCTTTAACAGTTGAATTGCCGCATCTATCTATCCAATCTACATAAAGATGATGAGCTGTAACAATAAAATTAAAAGTATCATAGATCCCCCAACCGTCTTCCAGTCTTTTAGATTCCCATTTCAGCTTCTCATAGAAGTCATTACATGTTTCTAAACCAAAGCGTGTGGGAGGCTTATTAATTGTATTCATCTTTAGTAGCTTTTAACGGTGGACAATTACTTTGAAACATCGGGACAAATGATTTGAAACAGATTTCTAGCGTTTTTAGTTTTCTCATCTAATAAAATCAAAGCTTTTTCATTTTGTAATTTGGCTAATATTTCTGCACCAACGCGGATTTTAACTTCGATACCAAGTTCAACTAATGAAATCAAATGATTTTCAGGATAAAGCGGCTCAATTGTGTTTGAAGTACATCTTGTCACTATATGACTCGTTCCACCATGCGTCAAATCATATAAAACCTCAGGTGTGCGTCTTTAGTTGCTTTAATCCACGCTCCACCTGTTTCTGGGTTATCTCCAATAGCTTTAACAAAGTGAGAAATATCGAATTCTGGGCAATATTTACCACTTAAAAATTTATCAACCTCATTATCTGTTGCTACATTTAATAGCCAAACACCCCGTACATAACATTCGAATAATGGTCGAGCTAGTGCTAATGCAGCCCCGGGTAAGTTGTTTTCTAAAAGTACTCTAATACCATCGTCAACATCAAGTGCTTGCTGCAATAAACAGATAGCAGCTTTTTCACGAAACACTATATTGTTAAGTACAGTTTCATTATAGATTCAGCCAATAAATAGTTTGAGCTTTTGGTGACTTTTCATGCCCTAAAAGGATGGAAAAGATAGATGCAAGAACTTTAAAAGATGGAGTGCTGCATGAACTTCGGCGACAAGTGATTCGTCTTCACAAGCGAGGCGGGACTCCTGTGCAAATAGCGCAAGTAACGGACCTTAGCGACACGGCTGTGAAGAAGATAATTCGACTTTATGAAACAGGTGGTTCGGCTGGACTAAAACCTGGTAGACGTGGGCGCCGCCCGGGTGACAAACGCAGCCTAAGCGAAGAGCAGGAATTGAGATTGCAACGGCTTATTTGTGATAAGCGTCCTGAACAACTGAAGATGGATTTTGCGTTGTGGAATCGTGGCGCGGTAAGTCAGTTAATCGAGCAGGAATGTGGCATATCCATGCCGGTACGCACGGTTGGGCACTATCTCAAGCGTTGGGGATTTACTCCGCAGAAGCCGCGGCGTGTTTACGAACAACGCCCGGAGGCGGTACAGCAATGGCTCAATGAGCAGTATCCGGAGATAGCCAAGCGTGCTCGTACTGAAGGCGGGGAAATTCACTGGGGTGATGAGACAGCGCTGGTCAACACCGATGTGCGCGGACGTGGCTTTGCACCCAAGGGAAGAACTCCGGTAGCCTATGCGCCTGGCACACGGCAACGACTGTCAATGATTGCCAGAGTGATAAACAAAGGTTGTGCGCGTTGGCAGATTATCGATGGAAATTTCAATTCAGATCGGCTATCAAAGAAAATCGAATATTGCTGTAGGCTATGAAAAGACCTGTAGTGTGCGGAATACTATCTTTAAGGCAGTTCTGAATAACTGTCATTTTGAACGTAGCGAGAAATCTATGGTATAGAGATTGCCCAAGATATCACTTTGTTCGGAATGACATATGAGGGTTATTCAGAGTTTCCTTAGGCGGTAGCCGCAAAATAAAACACCCCGCTGCACGCAGCGGGGTGTTAACTGTGTTCTTCAATGCTGGTTTTAACTTAATTTCGCCCCAAGGGACAAGGAATTGAATCCTTGGGAATTAAAATCCACTGAATAGCATCACACTGTACGATAAGCCGAAAACTGCTCTTAATGTAATGTCGCTGCTGTTTTTTGCTCATCACATATCAGATTTGCGCAGTAGGTTTCATGGATGCCATCCAAGAAACTCCATAGCGCGTCACAGGCTTCTTTGGTAGCAGCCAGTACTTCGGCTTGTTTTTCCGGGGTATCGGCAAAGCGCTCAATGATTGCCCATTCAGCTTGTGAGTGATATATATCCGCTTTTTGATGTACCGAGAAAAACTCATAATCTTCAGGATTTTTCATCCCATAGAATTTAGCCAATCCATCAATTTTAACTGCTGCAATATCAGGCACTTGTGATTCAAATGCATGCAATGCAGCAAGTCCTGCATAAAATGGACGATTCAAACAGATATCCCGGAATGTGGAGACAAGATTCTCGGTATTAGGTAATGCGGCTGCATTAGCTAAGCTCTTATCATTTGCACCCAATGCAAAAGCAAAGTTTTTCCATAATGCCGGGTGATTCTTTTCGCCATGCTCTTCATCAATTAGATTTTTTAATACTTCCTGCCGTACGCTGATATCACCGCTGTTTGACTCGGAATGAATATGCGGTGTATTAAAGTGCACAGCACTTAAATAGGTTGGTTCAGCTAAAACATTATAAAAATATTGTTCTGCATAATGCCGCAACTGTTCTTTCGTTAGTTTGCCTTCTGTCCAGGCAATATAGAAAGGATGTTTGAGCAAGTGCTTTTCACCGATAATGGCTGCAATTTTTTGTTTGAGTATAGTATTGGTCGTCATGATTACTCCTTTTAAACCGAGATGGATAAAGATGCTGCATATCATCGCTTAAATTACATCAGCAAGTCAAATTTAGCTAACCTGAGTTTCGCTCAGCTTGGCTGGATAAATACCGGCTTGCGGCAATCATATTACGTAATGCCGGTTTCACTTCTTCCCAATTGCGCGTTTTCAATCCACAATCAGGATTCACCCACAAACGCTCGGCAGGTATACGTTGCGCTGCTTTCTCCATCAAATGAATGATCGAATCAACAGAAGGTATATTGGGCGAATGGATATCATACACGCCCGGGCCAATCTCGTTGGGATACTGAAATTGATCAAATGCATCGAGCAGTTCCATATCAGATCGGGAAGTCTCAATCGTAATCACATCCGCATCCATTTGAGCAATGGCTTCCATAATGTCATTGAATTCCGAGTAGCACATATGCGTATGAATCTGCGTTTCATCTTTAACGCCATTGGCAGTAATACGAAATGCGCGGATAGCCCAGTCAAGATAGGTATTCCATTGCGATTTTCTCAACGGTAGACCTTCTCGTAATGCGGCTTCGTCAATCTGAATAATCCGGATTCCCGCTTTCTCCAGAGCGATCACTTCATCACGTATCGCAAGCGCCAGCTGTATGCAGGTTTCTGCACGCGATTGATCATCACGCACAAACGACCAATTCAACATGGTTACCGGTCCGGTTAACATGCCTTTCATTGGTTTCTTGGTTAATGATTGGGCGTATTGAATCCATTCCGTAGTAATCGCCTGGGATTGTGAGATATCACCAAAAATAATTGGTGGTTTGACACATCGTGAGCCGTACGATTGCACCCAGCCAAACTGAGTAAAAGCATAACCAGACAATTGTTCGCCAAAATACTCCACCATATCATTGCGTTCGGGTTCGCCATGTACCAAGACATCCAATCCAAGCGTTTCCTGCTCTCGTACACAGCGCTTAATTTCATTCTGCATCGCCTGACGATATTCTGATTCTGTTAATTTGCCTTCACGGTAATCATGGCGAGTTTGCCTGATCTCCTGTGTTTGCGGGAAAGATCCAATGGTTGTAGTAGGGAAAAGCGGCAGTTGAAATTTCTCCCGTTGCACGATCGTACGTTGATGATACGGTGATTGACGCGTACCCGTCACCTCATTGATTTCAAACACACGCGTTTTCACGGCTGCCTGATGTACGCGTTTGGATTGCTTGCGGCTCGTGATCGCCGCGCTATTTTCCTGCAAAATTTCAGCAACACTTTCTCTGCCATGGTTCAGTGCTTTTGCGAGCACTTCAACTTCATTTAATTTCTGTACAGCAAACGCCAGCCAAGACTGAATATCCGCATCTAATCTTTGTTCATTATCCAGATCAACGGGCACATGCAGCAGTGAACAGGATGGCGCAAGCCAAAGCCGATCTTGCAAGCGTGCAGAAATAGGTTCCAGCCAATCCAGTGTTGCCGATAAATCGGCTTTCCAGATATTACGCCCGTTGATAACACCTAAAGATAGGATTTTGTGGGCCGGCAACCAATCAATCACCTTGGCAATTTCATCTTTGGCCGTGATGGCATCCAGGTGCAATCCATCAACCGGCAGTTCGCAGGCTAATTGCAGGTTATCTTGTAACTGCCCAAAGTACGTCGTTAATAACAGATTGATGGGTGTAGCCTGCAACTGATAATAAGTTTTTCTCAAGGCGTGTTTCCATTCTGGAGCCAGTTCCATTACCAATATGGGCTCATCAATCTGTACCCACTCGATGCCTGAATTCTCTAACTCTTGCAGTAATTGTGCGTAGGTATTTAACAGATCATCCAACAAATCAAGCTTATCGGTACCATCCTTGGATTTTCCCAACCATAAATAAGTAACCGGACCGAGAATGACTGGTTTGACTTGATGATGGGTTTGCCTGGCTTGCTGAATCTGTTCAAGCAAATAACTGGAATTCAGTGAGAAACGCGTATTTTTCTCAAACTCGGGTACGATGTAATGGTAGTTCGTGTCAAACCACTTTGTCATTTCACCGGCATTCACACAGGAACTGGCAGAATCGTCACTGACTGAGCGTCCCCTGGCTACACGAAAATAATTGTCTATCGCACTACCCGGTAATCCACTGACGCGCGCCGGAATATTGCCCAACATAAAACTGGTGTCCAGAACATGATCGTATAACGAAAAATCACCAGCCGGAATCCAGTCAAGCGCAGCCTGATTCTGCCAGTGCTGCGTTCGGAGATCGGTGGCGATTTCTAATAAGGCTTGTTCAGAAATTGTACCTTTCCAATATTTTTCTAAAGCAAATTTTAACTCTCGCTTTCTGCCGATACGCGGAAACCCCAGACTGTGCGTTGTTACCATGATTCGATCACCACTCATAGAATAATAAAAGTTCGGCTATTGTATGAACAATGAGTAATCAATAATAATGATAAGATTTAATATTCCAATAAGGTTTCCTCATAGATGATTGAACATAGCCACCTGAAAATCATTCAAGCACTGCATGCAAACGGCACACTCACTGAAGCTGCTAATGCGCTATGCCTTAGTCAACCTGCCTTATCGCATCAAATCAGTTATCTCGAAAAGAAGTTAGGGGTAGCGCTATGGGAACGCGAAGGCCGTAGCCTGCGTCTGACTCAAGCGGGCACTCTGCTATTGGATGTAGCGAATCAGATATTGCCGGTATTATCACAAGCGGAAAAAACACTCGAAGCCTACAGCGAAGGCCGGCAAGGCATTTTGCGCATCGGCGTGGAATGCTACCCCTGTTTTGAATGGCTCACCGGAGTCATTGGACAATACATGCAACAAATGCCCGGCATCGATATTGATATCGTTCAGAAATTCCAGTTTTCAGGATTGGAAGGATTACTGAACCATCACATTGATGTTTTGATCACACCGGATCTGGTCAAAAAAGAAAAGATCGAATATGAAATCCTGGCGGAGTATCAACTGGTTTTGCTGGCAGCGGCCGGCCATCCTCTGGCAGAGTGTAAACAGCTTACACCTGAGCTTTTGAGTAAAGAAACCCTATTAACTTTTCCTGTACCATTGGAAAGATTGGACATTCTGACGCATTTTATGACACTCGCTCACTTGGAACCGGCAAAACTAAAACAGATCGAATCACTGGAAATCATGCTACAAATGACTGCACTTCAGCGCGGCGTTTGCATACTGCCTGAATGGCTGGCCGATATTAAAAACAAAGATTTTAGGTTCAATAAAATCCGTATTGGCAAGAAAGGGCTCTATCAGAAATTGCTTTTGGCGATGCGGGAACCGGATAAAGCGGTTCCGTATATCCGGCAGTTTATTGCGGTGGGGCAAAGTATAGCGAATAGCTCAATCCTCGGAAAACCATGATTTATTAAAATAAAAAACCCCGCCGCAAGCAGCGGGGTATTCTTGCTCAGAACAACGCAAGCTGATAATCCGAGTGTAATTTCTGATACGTTTTACCTTGATTTTGTACATACTTGCCAATCATCTGCTCATCTCCATGCTTGCCAACTGTACTTGCAAAATAACCATCAGTCCAAAATTCTCCACCCCAGAGCTTCTTCTTAACTTGAGGACATCGTCTGACAATTTCTCGTGCGGTTATGCACTTAATGAGCGCCACAAGCTTGGTCACGCTATATGTCGGTACTGACTGTACCAAGAAATGAACATGATCCTTATCCGTACCAATCTCTAAAAACTTCACTTGATAGCGCTCTGCCACCCCAAGACAGGCATCCTTGAGGACCGCTTCAGCCTGCTCATCAAAGATTACCCGCCTATATTTTTCCGGAAATACCAAGTGATACATCAAAACCGTAACATTGTGACTCTTATGAATATATTCGCTCATCCATATATTCTACGTCTACGCCGCAAGCGGCGGGGAATATAACCCGAAGAGATTTAATATTTCATTCCGCCTATGTTTTGTCATCACAACATCTTCACCCGATCCCGGAAAAGCCAGAATATCGGTAAATAGCAGAATTCGGCGTAACTCTTGCTGTAATGCTTCTTGAGAAAATTCCACCGAACCATTTTCGCAGCCTGATTGATTGGAAAAATACAACTTACACGTTGCATCCAGCGTAGAAATATGAATCACCGGAACACCATTCCGTTTTGCATAATCGACTGTTGCCGCAGTGCCTTTGAGCTCGCTCCGATCACCATCATAAATCGCGATCAAAATATCGCTATGTGCAGCCAGTGTATAACTACACTCGAGATAAGCCCGCTCGCGATTATCAGGATTACTATCCAATTCGATAACTTGCCCGCTCATCTGAACGATGCGCTGAAGCAATTCATCAAATTCAGTCTCAGTTCCCCGTTCGCAATCCACCGCGCTGAATCCCGGGCAAAAGTCCTGCCGGTAATCCTCTTTTAGAAAAGGAAGAATGGCAGCCATTTCAAATGCTGGCGGCAACAGCTCCGGCGCGATGCCCAATCGGTCGGCCCCCTCCGCTAACGAGCTGATAACGCGTACGACCGGCGCGCAGATTCTTTCCCGAATTTGCTCCACCACTGTATCTGGTAACAACCGATGCCCCGCCACACCGATCCGCAACGTCATCGGCACCAAAGGGTTGGATACCATGTCTTCATAGATATTTTTCTGCTGATTCATCGAATACCCTGCCAGTTGCTATCGATAGAAATTAGGCGGAATACTGCAAATCTTTTTGCTTTGAGGTTGTGCTTCACGGCTAAAGCGCTTGCAGTTCGAGAAACAATTGTGATCATGCCGCTATTCATCATTGTTTATCCTTTTTACGTAAAGCGGCTTGCGCATCAACATGCCCTTGATCAGCCGCCTTGCGGTACCATTCCACCGCTTTCTTATCATCTTGCGGGACACTCCGGCCATTTAAATACATAGGCTCTAGACTAGGAGAGTTAATAATATCTGATGAGTTGCCATAGT
>CAMCBD010000084.1 GCA_945872825.1 Nitrosomonas ureae | reverse complement strand
TACATTGTATGTGGCATAGCTTCATACCTGTACGCGATGACCCGTCTGCCACTGTATAGCCGCGGCACATCATTCCCGCTGGTTATGGCAATTGCAGGCCCATTGATGATTCTGCCAAACGTAGGATTGAATGAATGGGGTCATGCATTCTGGTTCATGGAAGAACTGTTCAGTGCGCCATTGCACTGGGGCTTTGTGATTCTGGGCTGGGCAGGCTTGTTCTCAGGTAGTATCGCAGCACAAATTATCACCCGTTACTCCAACCTGACCGACGTCATCTGGAATAACTCAAGCAAAGAGATTCTGAACAACCGGATAGTTCCTTAATCTCTCACTTATGTGCTTGTAGCAATTTTCCATGGCCTGTTTTAAGCAGGCCATGGAACTAAAAGTATGTAGTAATACTCCGTAGATTATTGATCAATAAGTGTAGGGGGTTTATATGATTAGAAAAATAATAAAAATATGGGCTTCAGCAACTATGCTTTCCGTAGCCCTTTATTCTGGTTTAGTTGCTGCTCACGGTAGAGTATCTTTGGAAGCGGATGCTTGTGTACGCAATATATCTGGCAGTATGGTGCATTTGAGTACCTATCAGCCACAATACGATCCAGAAGCGGAATACTGCACCGAGAGTCCCTAAAGAAGGCGAAACTTTGCTGGTTTTGGATCTTGTTGATCAGGCACTGCGTGACATGCCTATTATTATCAAAATTGTAAGAGGTAGCGGCCAAGCATTAAGTGATACGGTAACCTCTTTGTATTCAACCAATCATTCAGATGGCGTCATTAAAGGTGAATTTAACCTGGATGAAGGGCAATATACGCTATTCGTTACAGGAGAAGGCGTACCACCGCTGCACTATGAGTATCCACTACGAATTCAAATGACCAATTACAAGGATACTTTCTTTACTGCCGTACCCTACATTATCACCTTCTTGTTACTCGCCTTGTTTACGGATAAATTACTGAAACGACGAAGAACGCAGCATTGATAGTTGTCTGCCTTAAGTTGACAATAATCAGTGGCTTGCTATTTTTTGATACCAAGCCACTGAGAAACATTATCGTGGAGGCGAGGGCAGCGGATTGCCAGGTGGTGGGGGCGGAGGTACAAAATTTGCTGGCGGCGTTGAAGTTCTCCTATCTTTTCCACTATTACCCGATGGATTATTCATAATTCTGCCATCAACGGGAACACGATGCCCCTTGGCATACATACACTGAGTATAACTGATGTCGTATCGCTGCTGACTGGCGTACCCTGAAGTCGTAGCAGTGCTTGATCCAATCAGTCCACCCAACAATAGGCCTGTGCCAGCACCGATAGCAGCGCCATGACCGCCCCCTAAAGCAGCGCCGGCGGCGGCGCCAAGCCCGGCTCCAATAGCCGCACTTTCTATACCACTGGTTCGAGATGCTTGCCGTGGAGTAGTGCCGCCCACTTGTTCATCCGCATACTGTCTGCATTCGTATTCATCGGAACGGAACTGATCAAAACTTTTACCCGAACCAGGTAACGTCATAACACTAGGACCTGCTGGCATATGAACACATGCGGTTAATAGACAAGCAATCAGTAAAATGAAGAGAGCTCTTATTGTTAACATATTTTACCTCTGTGCATTATTGTGCTGGTGGTTGGGGTGCAACTTGCAGCCACCCGCCTGGGCAATTCTTAACATACGGATAATAACCTTCAGGATTCTGGCAATAGTGCCAGTAATTAGTCTGTTGCCGAACCGGTCTGACTTGTTCTTGCTGGATATAGACAGGTGGGGTTACCGGCACGACTACTGTGGGCGGGTAGCTATAATACGGTCTACTGAAGAATGGATCAGGGTAACCATAAGAACGATACCCATAGAAACCAGGGCCATAGAAGCCAGAGCCATAAAAACCGGGAGAATATCCGCCGACACTAATACCTAAATTAAAATGATTATGTCTGTGACCATGCCCGTGCCCTCCACGCGCCCAAACAACATCATTCGCTGTTAGTGCAAGCAAGATAACTATTAAATATATCCAATTAAGATTCTTCATGTCCCCCACCTCGCCGATTAATCCTTAACTCACGCTCTCTTAGGTGTTGCGGTTGATTATTAAGTATGCTCCGCAATATTCTCAATTAACCTGATTTAATCTTTTCATTCGCATTGATTGTATTGTTTTATGGCTGAATGAAAGCTGAATAGTCAGAAAGACTCAATTAATGCAAAACAGACTAAAATATATCAAATAAATAACGCCATCCGTACATTCCGGCCAAGGTGATCCACGTTGTCCGACGAACATGGCGCAAAGAAAGAAAATTGTGAAATTGCTAAGCTGGAATATTCAATGGGGGCGCGGACTGGATGGACAGGTCAATATTTCTCGCATTCTCCGCACAATTCATCAACTGGGCGATTTCGATGTCATTTGCTTGCAGGAAATCGCTGTTAATTTTCCCGGTTTGCCGGGCAGCCGAGGTGAAGATCAGATTGCTGAATTATCGGCTGGATTACCCGGTTACACCGCGATTTATGGTCCCGCGACGGATGTGCCGGATGGCCACGGCGGCCGCAGCCTATTTGGCAATGCCATTTTCTCCCGCCTTCCCGTCGGTCAGATCTGGCGGCATCTTTTGCCATGGCAAGCGGAATTAGCCACACCCAGCATGCAGCGAGTACTGGTAGAAGCCGTTTTGACAGCGGATTTTTTTCCGCTACGCATAATGACTACGCATCTCGAATACTACTCGCAGCATCAGCGTGAAATCCAAATCGACGCCATCCGTCGCCTACATCATAAAGCTTGCGCCATGTCGCAACGTAAATTTCTAAAAGAAGAACAAGGTGGAACCTTCGAAGTCTTTCCCCGGCCTGCACAGGCTTTGCTGTGCGGAGACCTAAACTTCCCAGCCACAGCGCTTGAAAGATTACAAATTCTCGTCCCCTTCAGCGATGACACGCCCAACTTTCATGATGCCTGGTCAATATTACACCCTGGCACACCCCATGCGCCGACAGTCGGCATTCATCCGGTAGATTTCGTCGATCGACCAGAATGTTTTGATTTCGTCTTTATTACCGATGGATTGGTAAGCCATCTCAAAGCACATGGTATTGATACCGCAACGGAAGCTTCGGATCATCAGCCAGTGTGGGTAGAATTTGGGTAAAAATCTTCAATACAGTCACTTAGAAAGAAGCCTAATTGTTTAGTCCCACAATTAATCTCAGGAGACCAATCTCTAGCGGCGATATGTACCTCAATACCATTTCTCTCAAGGGGTAAAGAAAATGACTTGACATGATCGGCACCACAGATGAATAAGATTGACCACGGATCAAGATCGCGAAGTTAATCAAACCAGTAACGTTCGCGTTTCGCATGGCTTTTGGCGATACGTGCTGTATTTCCTCCTCAGACCAGTTCCTTAAAAAACCTTACGCGCGAATATCATTTTCTTGCAGTAATCCGATCTTACTCGTTCAGCCCTGTAGGGATCGCAAAACAAGTGTAAAACACCTGAAAATTTAGCAACTTGCATAGGAATAGAAGCAGAGCAATTTCTTTCTTCAAGAGCATCACAGCTCATTTCTTCGATCACGGCAGCTATGTTGTGGATTCGACACAAATCCTCCAGAAAATACTTAAACTTATTCTTGTAAGCTGAATAGAATGGCTTGTTCCACTGATGATAACCATGCCGAGAGAATAATTCTCGTCATTTAATTGTATCGGTAAAGATGTGTTATCTTTTTAGAAAATACGAGTGCCAAAATTTTCAAAATAGTATTGCCCAATTTCATCACGAGAAAACCGGTGATTCTGCCCGCCCTTCTGGGCGATTTTTAAGGAACCCATTAATGAGCCGAGTTGTCCTGTTGTTTGCCAATCCAAATTATTGACAATGCCATACAGCAAACCGGCACGATACGCATCGCCGCAACCAGTTGGATCGACAATTTCTTTGGGCTTAATACAAGGGATTTCAATTTTTTTACTACCGGTGTAGATGATGGAGCCTTGCGCACCCAATGTAATGATCAGCGCCTTGGCTTGGCTCGCCAGCGATTCAAGACTACGTCCTGTGCGGTCTTGCAGCATCTGGCCTTCATAGTCATTGACGGCGATATAATCCGCTTTATCGATGAAATCCAACAATTCTTCACCGTTATACATCGGCAACCCCTGACCCGGATCAAAAACAAACGGGATACCAGCTTCATAAAATTCTCGGGCATGTTGCATCATGCCATCACGCCCATCCGGTGCAATGATCCCTACGCGAATATCACGAGTATGCTTCACAGAATTCAGATGCGAAAAGTTCATTGCACCCGGATGAAACGCGGTGATCTGATTATCATCCAGATCAGTAGTAATGAATGCCTGAGCGGTAAAAGTATCTGGAATATGCTGCACATGTTGCTGGGTCAGCTGTAATTGTTCAAATCGCGCAGCATAAGGCGCATAATCATCACCAACGGTGGCCATCATAATCGGCTCACCGCCCAACATCTTTAAGTTGTAGGCGATATTCCCGGCGCACCCGCCAAATTCACGACGCATCTCAGGAACCAGAAATGCGACATTCAATACATGAATCTTTTCTGGCAGAATGTGGTTTTTAAAATGATCCGGGAAGACCATAATATTATCGTAAGCGATAGAACCACAAATCAGTGTGCGCATAGTTTTGATAGCGATAGTTAGAAAGATTGGCTGTACCGGCAGGTTTATCAGATATCCTTAACTTGATTAATCTGAGATTTCCCCTGCCGTGATGCTGAATGTAACGAGATGATTCTTCTTGATCAGGCGCTTGGCTTCCAGGTCAGATCCAGTTCACGCGCTGCTTTGACATCATCCAGTTTACGTACCGGCATGGTATGGGGCGCGCCTTTTACCAGATCAGGTTGCAGCTCAATTTCCTGCAGAATCTCTTTCATGGATTTGACGAATGCGTCCAATGTTTCCTTGGATTCCGTTTCAGCCGGTTCAATCAATAAGCATTCGGGCACCAGCATCGGAAAATAAGTTGTTGGTGCATGATAACCTTTGTCGAGCAGGCGCTTGGCCAGATTCATCGCGGTGACACCGGTTTTATCTTTAATATCTTTCAGCGTGACAATAAATTCATGGCTGGCACGACGTGTCGGATAGGCTATTTCAAAACCTGCTTTACTCAGCTCGGCCATCAAATAATTGGCATTCAATGTAGCGAATTCAGAAATACGATGCATACCATGCATTCCCAGCAAACGAATATAAATATAAGCTCGCAGCAATACACCGGCATTTCCCATGTGAGCTGATAACCGGCCAATCGATTGGGGTTTTTCTTTCTCAGTAATCCAGTGATAAGTATCCCCTTCCTTAGCAACGATAGGAATCGGCATAAACGGCAGCAAACGCTCGGCAACACCCACTGGCGCAGAACCTGGTCCGCCGCCACCATGCGGTGTGGAAAAAGTCTTGTGCAGGTTAATATGAATCACGTCAAAACCCATATCACCCGGTTTAACTTTACCCAGTACGGCATTGAGATTGGCACCGTCGTAATACAGTAATCCACCCGCTTGATGCACAACGCGGCTCATTTCTGCCACATTCTTTTCAAATACGCCCAGTGTGGATGGGTTAGTTAGCATCAATCCGGCAGTTTGAGGTCCGACAGCGGCTTTTAATGCAGCCAGATCGACATTACCTTCTTTGTCGGTAGCAATTTCCACTACCTTGAAACCGCACATTACAGCGGTAGCCGGGTTAGTGCCATGCGCCGCATCCGGCACAATAATCTCAGTACGTGTAAAATCACCGCGCGCTTCATGGTAAGCGCGAATCATCATGACACCGATCAACTCACCTTGCGCACCGGCCATTGGCGTCAGGCTCACACCTGCCATTCCGGTAACCGCTTTTAACGTTTCCTGTAATTCATACATGCAGGCAAGAAAACCCTGCCCTGTATCTTCCGGTGCAAGAGGGTGCCGGGAAAGAAATTGTGGCAGCATAGCCAATGAGTTACATGCGCGTGGATTGTATTTCATCGTGCATGAGCCGAGCGGATAGAACTCGGTATCTATCGAAAAATTCTTTTGTGATAGACGAGTGTAATGGCGCACTGTATCCATCTCAGAGACTTCAGGCAGAAGCACTGGCGATTTGCGCAGCAAGTTTTGTGGAATCTTAGCCGTGCTTGCGGCAGTTGCCGGTGACTGAGAATAATTACGGCGCCCTGGGCGCGAGTGTTCAAATATCAGCATGATTTAGGGTAAAGCGTGAATTTATTTTAAGGCAGCTAAGGCTGCTTCGTAATTCGGTTCATCGGCGATTTCCGGAACCAGTTCAGCATGGATGATGGTATCCGATTCATCCAAAACGATTACCGCGCGCGCTGTGATTCCAGCGAATGCACTGTTTGCTATGAAAACGCCATAATCTTTCATGAAATTGGCGCCACGCATGGTTGATAGTGTAATCACTTTATCTAATCCTTCGGCATCGCAGAAACGGCTCATGGCAAAAGGCAAATCAGCAGCAATGATCAACACGACCGTATTATCCATGTTGCTGGCTTGCTGGTTAAATTTTCGTGTCGAAATCGCACATACTGGCGTATCCAGGCTAGGAACGATGTTCAGTACTTTCTTTTTGCCGGCATAATTGGCCAAAGTTACATCGGTCAAATCCCTGCTCACGAGAGAAAACGCAGGCGCTTTCTGTCCGACTTTGGGAAAAGTACCTTCAATTTTGATGGGTTTTCCTTTAAGAGTAACCATAGTTTTTCCTTTATGATGAATTTAAAAAATAATGTTATTAACCAAGAGCGTGCTTTAAGGCTTCAGCATAATTTTGTAAATCATTCGTTGTCTTAGTTTCTGTCGCACAAACCAGTAATGCATTGCCTAATTCAGGATAATGTCCCTGTAAATCAAGCCCGCCAAGTATGCCTTTTTGTTTTAATTTGGATAATACTTCTGCAACTGGCGCAGATAATGTCAGTGCAGCTTCGTGAAATACCGGTCCGCTGAATGCTCTTTTTACACCATTGATTGTTTCCAATTGTTCAACCAATTCCAGTGTGTTGGCATGCGACTGTGCAGCGACGCGGCGCAAACCTTCTGGTCCCAGTAACGACATAAAAATAGTAGCCGCTGTAACCATCAATCCTTGATTGGTACAGATATTTGAAGTGGCTTTGGAACGGCGGATGTGTTGTTCACGCGCTTGCAATGTCAGCACAAAACCAGGTTTATTATCCAGATCCGTGGTACGGCCGATAATGCGTCCAGGCATCTGGCGTACCAAATCGTTCTTGCACGCCATAAAACCAAAATATGGGCCGCCACTGGAAAGCGGAATACCCAGCGATTGACCTTCACCCACGGCAATATCAGCGCCTTTGCTACCCCATTCGCCGGGTGGGGTCAGCAGTGCCAATGCAGTTGGATTCACAACACCAATGGCAAAGGAATTTTTACTGTGCGCCCAGTCGGTCAGTGCGTCTACTTGTTCCAACACACCAAAGAAATTAGGTTGCGGAATCACCAGCGCGGCAAATTCTTCGTTGGCAAATTCAGCCAACGATCCTGGATCTACTTGTCCGGATTGTGAATTAAATGGTAGCTCAACCACTTCAATTTTTTGATTGCTGACAATCGCGCGAACGACCTGACGATAAACGGGATGTACCGTTTTCGGAATCAGAATGCGTCGTGATGATTTATGTGAACGAACAGCCATCAAAGCAGCCTCAGCCAGCGCGGTTGCACCGTCGTACATACTGGCGTTTGACACATCCATGCCGGTCAGTGAAGCCATCATCGTCTGATATTCATACAATAATTGTAATGTACCTTGACTGGCCTCAGCTTGATACGGTGTATAGGAAGAGTAAAACTCTCCGCGCGTAGTAATTTGCCAGACGGCAGCAGGTATGTGATGTTCGTAGGCGCCCGCTCCGATAAAGTTCTGGTAGAACCCATCTGTTGTGGCACGCTCCATCATCAGCCGAGATATTTCCATTTCGCTGAGTCCGGGTGGAACGCCTGTCAATTCACCGCTGACTAATTCTTTAGGAATTTCATCAAACAGTTCTTCAATTGTTTTTGCACCAATGCTGGCCAGCATCTCGGCGATATCTTCTTCGGTATGTGGAATAAACGGCATGATTTATTTAAGAAACTTAAAGTAGTAAAGTAGTCGAATGAATCAAATCTCAATAGAGATATGATCTTAGTGGTCTTCGTTTTCAACCAATTCGGTATAGGCTGCAGCATCCAGCAATCCATCCAATTCAGATGCATTACTCGGCTTTAATTTAAACAACCAGGCGGAAAAAGCATCTTCATTAATTTTTCCCGGCTCATCCGCCAATGGAGAATTAACTACAATGACTTCGCCGGAAATCGGTGAATATACATCGGCTGCTGCCTTGACAGATTCAGCGACGGCGCATTCTTCTTTTTGTTTAAGTTTACGTCCAACTTCTGGTAACTCGACAAATACCATATCGCCAAGCAATTCTTGCGCATGATGGGTAATCCCAACAGTTACCGTACCATCGGCCTCAGGTCTCACCCATTCATGGGATTTGCTATATTTTAAGTTTGTTGGAACACTCATTTTTTCACTCCAGATTAAAATAATATTTTGTTACAGTTTCGAATTAAACCAATGCTTTCCCGTTACGCACGAACGGATATTTTACCACTTTGGCGCGTAGCTTCTTATCATGCACTATTACGTTGACTTCATCACCAACAGCTATCTGTACCGGCAAACGCGCCAGAGCAATTGATTGGTTCATCGTCGGCGAGAATCCGCCACTGGTAATTTCGCCTTGATATTCAACGCCATCGTGTTGACCGACTACTTGCTGATGGCTGCGCAGCACACCGCGATCAATCAGCACCAATCCTACCAATTGTTGCGTCACAGCAGTATCCAACAATGCTTGTTTGCCAATAAAATCCCGTTCGCTTTTAAGATCGACCGTCCAGGCCAAACCCGATTCCAACGGATTCTTGGTTTCATCCATATCCTGACCGTACAAATTCATCCCGGCTTCCAGACGTAACGTGTCACGAGCGCCTAATCCGGCCGGTGCAACGTAGACAGCATGCAATGCTTTCCAAAACGACGGTGCGTCAGCGGCTGGCAGGATAATTTCAAAACCATCCTCACCGGTATAACCCGTGCGCGCAATAAAATACTGATTCACTACGGTAGATTGAAACAACTTGAGTTCTTCTGTCGCAGCTTGAGATCCTGAAATAACCTGCCAAACTTTGGCGCGCGCGTTAGGACCTTGTACTGCGATCATAGCCAGATCACGCCGCGGTGTAATCTCTAAATTGGGCGCGAGTGCATCGCGTTGTTTGAGCATCCAGGCGACGTCTTTATCGGCTGTACCAGCGTTCACTACGATGCGAAACCAGGTTTCAGACAGAAAATAAATGATCAAATCATCAATGATGCCGCCCTGGGGGGTCAACATACAGGAATACAGTGCCTTGCCAGGGAGAGTCAGTTTATCAACGTTGTTAGCAACCAATTGGCGTAAAAAACTGCGCACATTGTCGCCTTTGATATCAACCGGAAGCATGTGAGAGACGTCAAACATGCCCGCATCCTGGCGTACTTTATGGTGTTCGTCTAACTGTGAGCCGTAATGCAGTGGCATATCCCAGCCACCAAAATCCACCATTTTGGCATTCATGTCGCGGTGGGTTTGATTAAGGGGTGTCATTTTCAGCACGGATTATTCTCCCGAAAATAAAAAAAAGCCATTTCAAATGACTTCACGCCCCTCTGTCCTTTTTACCTGAGAGATTTACAGATTAATATCCGCGTGCCCCTTAGGTGGCCAAAAATAATTTTCTCGGCACTCTCCAGATTGCCTGTCACAAGCGGTTCTCAGGGAACAAGTTTGACTTGACCATGCCTGAGCGATTCCGGGGGGGGTTACGCCTTCGGCGGCGCTGAAATGAAAGCGCGCTCTCCTGCTTGGACTTTAATGGCAGAGTGCGAACTATACCCTAGTAGCTGCGGTTTATACAAGCTGTTGTGGTCAAATAGACTGAGTCACCCCAGTTTTACAGAAACTTTTAATGTTGAACCGGCCTGCATCTGTGACTCTTCCCGTTGGCGATATTACGCTCTTCAAATTCTGCCGGTAGAATATTACCGATTGTTTCCAGCAATCTTCGATTATTGAACCAATCCACTCACTCCAGAGTAGTGAATTCCATCATCTTCGATAGTATGCCAGTGGCTGGCGATGTCGTATGACCTCGATCTTGTGCACACCATTGATGGTCTCGCCATGGCATTGTCATAATGAATCCCCAGCACTACCACCGGAGATATTATGAATCGCCCCGGGTTTTCCGGAGATAAAATGATTTGAGAGGAGGAGATGAAGAATCAAATCAGTTATTCACCGGAAGTACGAGAACGAGCGGTAAGATTGGTATTTGAGCAGCAAAAGGAGCATGAATCGCAATGGTCGGCGATCAAA
>CAMCBD010000083.1 GCA_945872825.1 Nitrosomonas ureae | reverse complement strand
TGGTTTCATCGCCCCGTATCGCAGCCAGCGCTATTTTTGCTTTGAATTCACTGGAATATTGTGTGCGTTTCTTGCTCATGATTATGATCCTCTATAGTGTCCATAACAGAGCTTAACAACCTGTCCAGTTTTGCGGTACCACTTCAGTGCTTCTTATGGAACTTATCAGTTGTCATCAAAACAAGGAACGCTGCAAAAATTCCTTGGATCAAGCAAGTATGGAAGTCAATTTGATGGACTATCTCCGGGGTCTCCTGAATTCAACGCGAAATGGAAAGAGGTTGCCAAATCCGATCCTGAGTTCGGCAAATCACAGCATGATTTCATCAAAGCAACTCACTTCGATCCGCAAATGCAACGACTCAACAAGTCCGGTATCGATCTATCCGGGCGCGGCGCTGCGGTTCAAGATGCTGTTTGGAGTACAGCAGTGCAGTTTGGCGGGAATTCTTCTTTGATTGAAAAATCACTTGCAGGCAAAGACGCATCAAAATTATCTGATAAGGATATTGTTTCAGCAATCCAGCAATATAAAATCGAAAATAACGACTCCTTGTTTAAGAGTTCCAGCGCAGATGTCAGAGCTGGAACTGCTAACCGGGCTGTAGCAGAACATAACAAGCTGCTCTCTCTGGCAGATTCGGTCAACATTGGCAATGTCCAATCAGTCCACGCGCAAGTACCAGAATCACCCAGAATGCCCGCACCTCAATTGCCAGCTGATGAGCCGTCGATTGTAGAGCCATTGGCAAGCACGGGAAACAGGAACCAGAACATTGTCGCTTCAGCGCAGCAGGAAGTCGGGCAGGATGTGAAAGACCGGCGTATTGCGCATATTGTTACTGGTGGGCTAAGTAAGTGACGATCCATTTAAGTTAGTTGATAACGTATATATTACAATGATATAACTAATTTTTCACTGTTTGCACCAAATATCCGTTCGTTTCAAATCAATGACTTATAAAAATCAAACAAGAACACGGAAAGCGACTTAATCCAGGTACTTATTTTTGTCCAACATAGCCTTCCTTAAACCGCCGATTTCCGGTGGCCATCACGGAGGCTTATATGCAAATGACAACATCAATTCCAACGCTGTTACGCTTGAAAAACGTTCTTTCTGCACGAGGAATAGGCAAATCTAAACACTACACCGACATTCAAGAAGGGCTTTTCACCCCGCCCGTCAAGATATGTGAGCGCACATCAGCCTGGCCAGCGCACGAAGTGGCCGCAATTAATACAGCCCGTATCGCTGGCAAGTCCGATGACCAAATAAGGAAATTAGTTAAAAAATTGGTCGCAGCCCGTTCTGCGAAGTAATGACATTAAAGAATTGGCATGCCATCGAAAGGCGGCGAACCAGTTTTTTACACCGAATTAAACAGCGATGTTGATTTTATCGACCACAAATGAGGGCTGAAAAATCAACATTGCTATCCGCAACCTAGCAAATTAGCCAATTTATCAACTTGCACAATTTCGCAAACTGATAATTTTTCAACCAGGCCAAAAAAGCAAACTGAACTGCATGCTTGAGTCAGCGGTTACATTCTGAGCGCAAATATAAAGCAAATGCACGGTTACTTCACAGCTCAAGCACAATTCAGTTTGGAATAATTTGTGAATAATTTTTAACTGAATTACAGTTCGGCCACACCGATAATAGCTTGAAATGAAAAACCCGCCGAAGCGGGTCATTTATTATTTAAGCTGCTTGCTTCCAAACACCATTTGTCTCTTCCAGACAAATTCTTTTTTCATGGTTGTCCCTGTCAATCTGAGAAAGCCTGTTCAAAAGATTATTAATAGTAGTATTTTCAGAATTGAAGCTTTGTTTGTAAATTTCGCGCAACAATCTATCAGCAGTCGGGGTAATTCTACATTTCCCTTCCCATGATCTAACTGTTGACTCTCCTACCCCGAGCATCATCGCCAGGTTAACCTGGGACAAGTTTAACTCTTTCCGTAGAAACCTGACTTCTGAGGGCGACAGTCTTGGTTTATTGTTTATAAGATGCATCCCTATGGCCTTATGCAAACCATCAACATCATGAATAGCGACACCTTTACTATAAGGAGTATCATGGAATTCAAAACCATTTTTTAACCAGATATTTTTCAAACCACATGATTCATAGTGAAACATGCTATTCTCCTTTGTATGCAGTAACTACAACAACATAACCGCTATTTTCTTTTTTTAATGCAGTTACAACGTTTACTATATCTCCGCTGGAAATAACCTCAAGTTTAATTTCCCAGCTACCATATCTATTATTAAATTAGGCTCTTCTCTTACCAATCCCTTTCTAAGACAATCAAGAACTTGAGCGGTCGTGATGCGCCTTTGTTTCATCCTCAAACGAACATGATCTGTAATAATTACTCTTTCCGTGTTCACTGCGATTTCTTTGATAATCCTTTTTGCAGAAGTCGCATTCAATTCAAATAGATGTACGTTTTCCATTACATGCGTTCAATTTGTTACAACCGCTTAATTCTAGCGGTATTTAGAGATAATAACAACGGTATAGTTGCAGAAAGGTTGAGTAACTATGAATATAGATAGCTATATCACGATATAGATGACACACAGAATCGGGGATTACTTGACAGAATCACCGTTTTCTAGCGCATTGCTTGCGTCGATTTGATGCAAGTAATTCCATTTTTCTGGCGTATAGTGTGTCCAATAAGTAGTATCCTTATCCGCTTCATGAATAGCGGCGGCACCCTTAGATGTATCTTTGATGTAGCACGTAACATGTAACATCTTAAGAATAACGTGCATAACACTACTGTCAGGTATTCTTCTAGCTAGTTTAGTCCAGGTTATTTGCATGCTTTTTGTCATCCAATATTTTGTAACCTGCTGTTACAGATTTCTTGCTAAACATGCTGGATATCTCATCAACAGATAATCCAAGCTCTCTACAAGAAACGAGAACAAATCCGAATAAAGTAGCGATTGCCTTGCCTTTGCCGCTCGTTTTTTCCGCTAATTTACTCATTACCCGAGACCAGTTGACCCAAACCCGCCCGCACCCCTAGCCGACTCACCAAAACTATCCACAATGGTAAATTCAAGCACCATCACCGGTACGATTACAAGCTGCGCGATTCTGTCCATGCGTTTAATTTGCATGATTTCGTCCGATCTATTCCAGGCAGAAACCTTCAACTCACCTTGATAATCAGAATCGATCAGACCAACCAGGTTACCGAGCACTAAGCCACGGTGCCCCAATCCTGAGCGCGGCAATATCATCCCGGCGTATCCGGGGTCAGCAATGTGAATGGCGATACCTGTCCCGATCAATATCACCTCACCAGGATTGATATCAACAAAACCGTCATTGTTAGCTGAAATCGAGGGAAATGACACCGCCATCAGATCGATACCGGCACTTCCGGATGTTTTTGGTTTTAAATTATCGGCTGCAATTAGTTTATTCAAAATTTTCAGTTCAAATTTCATTTTATCTTTACCTTTTAATCAAAAATTATCACGATTCAATACCAACACATTACTTGAAGCAATCGGTTTAAGCTTAAAATAATCCCGTCGATTCCTTATCATCGCCGGATGATTTGCAGCATCAACAAAATCCCTAACCATTAACTCATCAAAAACATCACCAATACGCTCATCATCGATCTCAATATTCAATTCCCGCTCGATTGCGATGATTATTTCCAGGATCTTCATTGAATCCGCACCCAGATCATTAACAATGTCCGTTTTAACGAAAATACGCCTCTTGTCGCACTTCAGCACCTTTGAAATGATTTCTTTGATAACTATCAGAGGCTTTACTTTATTCATAACTTCCTTAACTAAATATCAGCAAACATATCATCAACTTTACCCTGAGCGGTTGCCGCTATTGAACCGCCACCCCCAGCCTCCGCATCAGCGGACACCATGTAGCTTGTGGCATCCTCAAGGAATACAAAACTCATCGCATCAATAATGTCCGGCGACTTTATCCCTTGTTTGCGCATTTCTTCCTTTTTTTCCATGACATACTTCAGCCCACCGGCTTCAGCAAAGTGATATGGCAACCTGGCACCTTGTAACAGTATTTTTTCACGCAATTTTCTATCAATATTCTGCGGTAGAACCACGCGCCCGGATCTAACCGCATCACGAAACCGCACCATCGCGCACGCCCAGCGGTTATAAAAACGGTCCTGGTATTCCTTTTTGAAGCACGGTTTGCCCCAATTCACCCTCACGACCGGCACCCCGGATGCTTCTATCAGCTTATTCACCGTGGCACCCACACCGCCGTTATCCACCAGCAATGTGGCATTCGATAATTTACCTACCAGATTAACTAAATCACCGGCAAAAATGATTTCATTCTTACTATTCGTGCAATAGGGTATTTCAATAAACTCTACGCGCCGCGCGTCGTCCCCAAAGTCCCCATATCCAATAACCTTTGCAACAACCGCAACCGATTCATCTCGATACTCTCCAAGACCCACGTCAGCCAGCACAAATATTCCATAAGGCTCATCATCCTGAATAATTTTTCGTGGTTCAAACGCCCTCTCTAATTCCGCCCTGGATAGCAGATTGCTTCCAGAATCTTCAGCAAAAAGCCCTCTTACCCGAATTTTGTACTCAGTCGAATCCTTACCCCCAGTCTCATCTTCCCTATCTTTGAGCCATTGCAGGGTTACAAACGGCGATCTTTCTGAGCTAAATCGCAGGTTATCCCATGAGCCACCATTAGTTTTTGATAGGTTATGATGCGTCTCGTAGAAACGCCCGGCATTCCTGACACCTTGCGATGCTAATAACGTTCTATTGCCTGCCTGCGTTTGGGTTGCCGGTGCAACCAACAAACAGTGCATGGATTGTAAGGCTGCTATAGCCATAAACACCTCTCTTTGTTCTGAATGCGACAGTAAAGCATCGTCAGCAAGATACTTGGAATTGCCCAAAGAAAAATGGGATGGCGAGACTCCGTTGTACTCAGATCCGGCAGATGAATTTTTCTATAGCGCCAGAGAGATACTCGAGTACCTGGCTGATAACGAATGCACCATTGAAGCACTGGAACTGGTTATCTGCGAGTCTCAACAACTTAGTTATATTGATACCGGTAATTGGTTTGACGACTTGCCCGAAGATGGCGAGTTACCGGCGAATGTGCAGGAGGCAGTTGATGCGCTGAACAAGGCAATCGATGAGGCCGGAACGGTCAGTTGGTTTCCTGGGCAGGTAGCTGCAATAGTTAATTTGGAGGAAAAACATGATTGATATTAATCAATTTTGTGGCAAAGACGATATTCGCAGCCACCTAAACGCACCATTTATTGTTGATGGCAGAATTGTTGCAACTAACGGACACGTAATTATCGTAATGCCAAACGATGGCAAAAACGAGTACCTAGACAAACGATTCTGCAATCAGCCGTGCGCGAATACACGATAGATTTGGGCAAGGCTCATATCTTCACCAAAGATGAGGCGATGAAGCAACATCAATGCAGAGAAACAGACATTCCTTGGCCGAAAGCGTACATAGATGAGAGGACTAGGCCAATGATTGACGCTCAGTACGTTTCGGTTACTGAGGCATTAAAGGATACCGGGATCACGTTGATAAAACATCAGAGACCCAAGAAGCAACGGTACAAATGTGGCGGTTGCGGTGTATTCAAAAGCGAGTTTCAGTTTTATTCCGGACCTTGCAAGAAATGCGGCTGCGATAACAGACCTTAAAGGATTAATTATGAACGATCAACACTCAAGCATGGCCATGAGCGCTATCACGCCAACTGCAAACATGATCAAGTTTATTAATGACGAATCGGAGTCTGCGAATGGCATCAGTCAATAAAGTAATACTCATTGGCAACTTGGGGAAAGATCCGGAAACGCGCTACATGCAAAACGGTGATGCTATTACTAATATCACCATAGCGACGACGGATACATGGAAAGACAAAAACGGCGAGAAACAGGAGAAAACTGAGTGGCATCGTGTCACGTTCTACAGAAAACTGGCTGAAATCGCAGGCAAATACTTGAAGAAAGGCAAGCCGGTTTACATCGAAGGCAGGCTGGAAACCCGGAAATGGACTGATAAAAATGGTGTCGAGCGCTACACCACAGACATCATAGCTAATGACATGAAGATGTTAGGTGGCGGCGGCAGATCAGATCGTGGTGATTCTGCGCAAGATGACGGATTTGAACAAAGCAAATCATCTGCGCCAGCTAGATCACAGAGCCGCGCACCGGCAGGAAGTGGTTTCGATGACATGGATGATGATATCCCGTTCTAGCGGGTACCAGCAAGGATTTGAAAAATGAAACCACAACGAGTTCAACTTAAACGCACTAAAGGATGGCGGATGCCGGAAAACACGGTGAAAGTTGACAGAACGACAAAATGGGGTAATCCGTTCATTCCAGGCCAAGAAGCAAAGGTATTTCTGCCCGGATTATTTGTAAATGATCGCCGCCATGCTTATGTTTTATACAGATCAGTTGCTTCACTCAATGAAAAACTTGTGTCCGCAGCGCGCACCGAATTAGCCGGGAAGAATTTAGCGTGCTGGTGCCCTACTCCTCACGAAATGTATCAAGAGAATGAATGTCATGCTGCGGTTTTGCTGAAAATTGCTAATGGATGAGGGCATGCCAACATAATGATTACTAAAGACCTTCGAACACTAGCGCTTGAAAGCGGAATGACACAGGATGAATTCGAGCTAGAACTAAGAGCATATTATGGAGTGTATATTTCAAATATTCTTAACGATTATGAACCCGGAGCAGTGATCAATCACAATGTAGATTTTGGAACTCATCTAATAACAATTGAATGCAAGAAAGAAATTAACGATAACCGCGTGCTTAATTGATGGATGAATATAATGAGCCAAGCAATAGAAAAAATCATAAACAGTAAACCGAAGCAACTCACGCCAGATGAGGCAGCCGCAATCGTTGGAGTATCAAAACAAACCATGGCGGCATGGCGATGCACAAAAAAAGAAACTATCCCATACTACAAAATAGGTGGGAAAGTGTTTTATCGAGAGCAAGACTTGCTTGATTGGATGGATAAAAAGAGAGTTGCGGCTTGATTATTTTACTTTCTTTTTGATATTAATGACATCGGCAGGCTCTTTGAGACCTGCAGCACTTAGCATTGCGCTTGTGGCCGTATTTATGCTATCCCGCACAGGATCTAGATCAAGTCTGGCATAAATTGCTGTGGTGTTTTGGTGCTTATGATTAAGTGATTTACCAATAATCGCCAATGAAGCACCTGTTTTAGCTTGCCAGCTACCCAAAGTACGCCGCAAATCGTGAATTCTCAGATTATCGATACCAGCTCGCTTCAGAATTCTTGTCCATCCCTTGCGCGGCTCCGCAAGATGCCCATTTTTACCGGTGCCAGGGAATACAAAAACGGACTGATCTGATGGTTTTCGATTCAGTAGCACATGTATCGCTTCCGGTGACAGCGCTACAGTTTGCGGCGTGCCGTTCTTGGTTTCTTCGATACGCCATTCCGCCCTATCAAAATTAATATCTTGCCAGCGCATTGAGCAAACGTTTGAGCGCCTTGCCCCGGTAAGCAATGAAATAAGAACATAGTCGCGCACGGTTTCATTCGGCTCATCCGCCACGGCCTGAAAGAATCGCGGCAATTCATCGCCCTGAATGAAACGATCCCTGCTTTTCTCTTTGTTTCTTCTGATTCCTAATGCTGGGTTAACCTCCCACAATCCAACAGATATCGCCCAACCAAATACGCTGGATATAAGAGCTAAGACTCGGTTTGCGGCAATCGGATGCCCATTTTTAGTGATTGATCCATGCAACAAAGAGACCGCCGATCTGTCTATCGCAGATATTTTCCTGCCTCCAAGAATTTTATCAATATGGTTTTGATATTTTTCTTTATCCTCAGTCCATGTTTTTTTATTAAAAATTGCATGCCGCTCTATATATTCAGCAAACAAATCACGAAATAACATTTCAGCTTTTGTGCCACGCTTCACCTCAGCAGGATTGTGTCCCTCAGATATGGATAGACTTATTTCCATCGTTTTGCGACGCGCCTGGTCGATGGTTATGTCCGGGAAACGCCCCAGGGTTACGCGCTCGGCATCGCCGCATTTAATCCGTCTATACACGCTGAAGGTTTTAACGCCGGTATGAGAGACGCGCAGCTGCAGTCCGTTTGCTTTTGTGTCAAGGTAAGTATCGCGCTTGCCGTGGACAGGAATCGGAAGAGCTTCTATATCCGCTTTAGTGAAATTAAATTTTATTGCCATTCTGGGGTTGCGCCGGGGTTACATTGGGGTTACTATTTGCAGGCATTTTTAAGTATTTTTAAGTATTTTTATGAATACCCATAAATAACAGACTACCCGAAGAATGGCCTTATATCAAGTTCTATGAACTTTTGTGAATGTCTGAGAATGTTCGTGAATATGCAGAAATTGGGACTGAAAATCCTTGTGTCGGTGGTTCGATTCCGCCCTTGGCCACCAATAAAAGAAAGCACTTAAAGACCCATAATCTTAAGTGCTTTTTTATTTTCCGCGTTTGTGTAGCCATTATGTAGGAAAATAAATTCAACAACTAACAATAAAAACCTCCAGCAAAGCATCCCGCCGCAAGCAACGGGTATTACTTGCGCTCTTCAATCCAGTGGTTTTCAACCAGCTATCGCCCCAAGAGCTGAGGAATTGAACCCGTAGAGATTACATGAAATGCAAAATTGCTAACCGGGTTGACGAGCATAACTGAATATACTGGAGTATTTAAAAATAATATGAATAGCGCAACAAACGAAAAAATAATAGTTGCGACCAAACTGTGGTTGGAGCGCGCCGTCATCGGCCTCAATCTGTGCCCTTTCGCCAAGGCCGTACACGTGAAAAATCAGATAAGCTATGCGGTGAGCAGTGCAACCACGCATGAGGACTTGCTAAGTGACCTGATGCACGCACTGGAAATATTGGCTGAAACGCCAGCAGAAAAGATTGACACAACCTTGCTGATTCATCCATATGTGCTTACTGATTTTATCGACTACAACGATTTTCTCGATGTGGTCGATGCGGCACTAGAAGACATGGATTTGGAAAATGCATTGCAAGTGGCCAGTTTTCACCCGCAGTATCAATTTGCCGGAACGCAGCCAGACGATATCGAAAACTACACCAACCGGTCACCCTATCCTATGATGCACCTGCTGCGCGAGGCCAGTGTTGTGCAGGCGGTGTTGGCTTTTCCCGAAGCAGGAAAAATATTCGATAAGAACATTGAGACATTGCGCGGGCTGGGTCACGCAGGCTGGAATGACTTGGGATTGGTTAAAATCAATCCGCCTTTGGAGAATGAATCAATGCGCAAAGAGCTATAACAGTGACATCGCCAGCTTTCGCTTTACTTACCCCCGATTGCGTCATGAACGCGTTGGACAGCCTGGGCTGCCACAGCGATGGCCGACTGTTAGCGCTGAATAGCTATGAGAACCGCGTCTATCAGGTAGGCATGGAAGAAGGCTTGCCGCTGGTAGCAAAATTCTATCGGCCGGGGCGCTGGACAAATGAGGCCATCCTTGAAGAACATGCTTTCGTGCAGGAATTGGTCGAGCACGAAATTCCTGTGGTACCTGCATTGGTGTTGGGTGGAAAAACACTGCACACCTTCGAAGGATTTCGTTTCGCCGTTTTTCCCAAACACGGCGGACGTGCGCCAGAATTTGAAGATTGGAACACGCTGGAATGGATGGGGCGCTTTCTGGGACGCATCCACGCAATTGGCACACTCAAGCCGTTTCAGCATCGCCCTACCCTGGACATAACGAGCTTCGGTGTAGAACCACTTGATTTTTTACTGACAAATAATTTTATCCCGGCTGATCTTGAAGCTGCCTATCGCAGCGTGGCAGAGCAAGCATTGGCAAGTGTTCGTCTTTGCTTTGAGCGTGCCGGCAACAATATAAAAGCGTTACGTCTACATGGAGATTGCCATGCGGGCAATGTACTGTGGACAGATAGCGGCCCGCACTTCGTAGATTTTGACGATAGCCGCATGGGGCCTGCGGTGCAGGACTTGTGGATGTTGTTGTCCGGCGAGCGTACTGACATGGTGCGACAATTGAATGACGTACTGGCCGGGTATGAAGACTTTTACGATTTTGATTCAAATGAAGTGCATCTGATCGAAGCCCTACGCACCTTGCGCCTGATTCACTATTCCGCCTGGCTGGCACAGCGATGGGACGATCCAGCCTTCAGCCAAACCTTTCCGTGGTTTAATACGCAACGCTATTGGCAAGAGCGCATACTGGAATTACGCGAACAAATCGCACTGATGGACGAGCCGCCGCTAGGGCTGGTTTAATTGATATGCAAACCAGTCGCGCTTGCTGTAGTACTCAAAACCACTGTGCACTTTCAATGCATAGTAGTTGAGTTGGGAAACGCATAAAACTACTGAGCGATGGGGTAAAGCGGTATGAAAGCTTGAGGGAAAATGCAGATTTGTTGACGCTAAACTGACATCCTATAATAAGCCAGGTGTTTAATCCCACAATTAAGCGTTCTGGATTAATAATAAAGGCTCTAGACTAGGAGATACAATCTGTTAGTCTAGTAAGATGTTAAGAAACAGTAAATTAAGCGATTATTACATTAGAAAAATAATTCAATGCTTTTGCATTGATATACCCGCCAG
>CAMCBD010000082.1 GCA_945872825.1 Nitrosomonas ureae | reverse complement strand
AGCCAGAACATTCAGGCTCTCTTGACTATGCTGTATCGCTCGACGCACCGCCGCTGTCGTCCGGGCGCTTCCGTGCAGTATCTGTCCCATAACTCTTCCCTCCGTAGCTGGTCATATATTACACCAGTACATCGTGGGACTAAACAGTTAGGTGTTGATTGTCTTATCTTGCGTTGCTATCCATCGCAGCAATTGCGGGATATTGCGCACTGCATTGCGATCCTTCTCACGTTCGCTTTCAGGTAACTGTTCCCATGAAATCAAACTGGGAGACAAGCGCGCGGCGATATTTTTTGCACCCTCGGTATAATGCCAGCCATCCAGCCGCTTCTCCGCCACCCAGCGTTCATGCTCCATGCGCGCGAGGCGCTCCAGGATTTTCTTGTCGCTGAGTGCGTGTTCAATCTGTTCCGGCGTGTAATGCAGTGAGCCGGTGATGACGCGGCATTTGATTTGCAGGTGATCGGCCTGGTTGCGGTTGGCGTCTTTCAAGGTTTCAGGCAAATCCTCCCAGCGTACCAGCGAGGTATTGTTTGCCGCCGTATCGCCCGCTGCAATTTGCGATTCGACATAATGATTGTGAATGGCGATCGCCAGTTGATCCTGGGTTGCGTTGAAAATAGCCGCCACAGTGAAAATTTCCTGGGTGGGATAAACAAATTTAAACTGAGCGTGGGATTGGAATGCGGATTCAATACTTCGGGTCAGCAAATCATCGGCAAACTGGCACACGATGACCGGGCAGTGCAATGTCAACCGCGCCAGCGCTTTTGCGCCGATCAACGTGGATTCGGTATCGGCGGCGCACAGGTAAATTAAATGGGGTTTGAAGCTGTTGATCAGTTGCTGCGCATTTTGCGCGCTCAGGAAACCTAACGCGATGTCTTTCGCCTTGATATTGATGATTTCAGACAAAACCGGCCAGCGTTTATTGATGGCCTCAAGCTGAACGGCTGCTTGCGGCCCGGCCAACGTGATGTGAATGGGGTGCGCGGTGCCATAATGACCCAACTTGGTCAGCCGCACCATCAAATCCTCCACAAACGCATGATTGCCCAGCAACAGGATTCTGATCTCCTCCAACCGGGGAATGTCATTGATAAGTTCGGTATCCGGGCCATGCTGTAACAACAACCAACGTGCCGCCAGTTGCTGCCGGTTGATGATGCGAGCGGAGAAATGGGCGAAATCCTGTGAAAAAACTGTATCGTCATACAACACCGCCGCCAACTCATGGCTTTGTACATGCGCGATGCATTGTAATAATGATGATTCAGGGTCCGCTTGCTTCAGTTGATAAGCCTGAACAATCACCTCAGTATTGGCGGCATCGCTTTCGGTCACTGCCAGCAGGTATTTTGCCTGCGTCACATTAACTTTCACCAGATTATTCGCGTCGCGGGCATTGCCGGGTAACACATAAACCCCTGCATTATCCGCCCAACCCAAATGGCTATGCATCGGATCGGGTTCAATCACCACCGTGGGAATATCCTGGGCCGCCAACGCCTGCACGATAGGCCAGCCATATTCCCCGAAACCGCAGACCACAGCATGATTTTGTAAACGCCGGATACGCAGCAATACCAATTGACCGTGCAGCATCAACAGAATGGTTTTAACCGCCGCATAGCTGAGTAAAGCTGGCGCTAACCAGCGCGCCAGATCCAGTTGCCAGGGAATATTTCCAGTCGGTGCGGAAAAACCAAAGGTAAACAATCCCAGGGTTTTATAGAGTTGATCGGATAGCGAGGCGTCTGGGTGCAAATTCGCATAACCGGCAGTTCCTAAACTGATGATCATTAATACGATAACAATCATGGCCGCCCATTCTTTGCGGGAAAAAAGATTGCGGGTTGGATGCGGCGGTAGGTTTAGCATGGTCTAACCATCGACTGGGTTTATTGTTCTGCGCGCTTCTGCAATTCTTCGATCAGCCAAGCATCGCGGGGTGCCAGGATTTTTCTTTTTTGCATACCTAATGCGACATGCAGTGCTTTGGTCACATAAGCTTTATCGTCTGTGACTTCACTCAATTTCACATAGCTGACAATCAAGTCCCGCTGCCACCCGGCATTGCCTGGGTCGGATTGAGCCAGACGCTCAGCTATAGCCAGAGAATTCTGATAGCTTTTAAGCGCGGCGGGCAAGTCACCCTGAGCGGTTTGTATGTCGCCCAATTCATTCAATGCGACCGATCGATCCCGATCATTTTCTACGGTATCTGACGCCGCTTGTGCTGCACGCAGGGCATGCGATAGTTTGCCCGCTTCATGGTACAAGCGGCCCAGCTCTACCCAATCCCAATGCACGCCGGGATCGAGGCGAGTGATCTCTTCATAACGCGCAATCACCTGGCCTGTAGTCATTTTGCCTTTACTACGCGCTTCCAGCGCTAATAGCGCAATGTTACGACCTTCCGCAGCGCTTTCGATGTCGATGCGCTTCTGGCGCGCGGCATCACGGGCTGCACGTAAATCATCCAGCACGGCCAAAGCGCCGATTTCATCGCCGGCATTAAAACGCGCCAAGGCCGCAGCGCCTTCGGGTGTTGCCGCGATATTTTCAACGGCTGTCCTGAATATCGCAATTTCATGCGCATAGGTCCGGTCGCGTGCAGCTAGAGCGGCGATATAGTTTTCTTCCGCTGTGCTGAGCGCATCATTCAGACGTTTTTCCCCGGTTTGAATTTTGGCGCGCAGCGTATCAATTTCTTTGCGCTGCATGCGCATTTTTTCATCCGCCATACGCTCGGCAGCAGCCAGCGTTGCCGATGCGGCATATAGCGCCGCGGTGACTTCTGCGCGCACATCCACCTGTGTCACGGCCGTTGCGGATGATTGTGCCGCAATCAGCATGGGCAAACACAGTAACAGTGCGATGATGAGCAACAGTTTTTTCATGTGGAGTCCTTGTATTTATTTTGTAGGTTGGGGTGAGCTTGTGAACCCCAACACTATCATTCTATCTTTGGTTGCTCATCGTTGGGGTTCGCAGGCTTACCCCAACCTACGGTGTTACGGGGGTTATGGCGGGTTAATTGCCGCAATTTTCGGTCTCCACAATGTGGCGTTCTTCTACTTCGCAAACCGCATCGCCTTCAAAACCGCATGCGATACCTCCCGTGACTGCGTTGCAGTGCCAGACTTGTAGCGTCGATGCAGATGAGATCAGGCGAAAGGTGTTGGTGGCGGCAAAACCTTTGCAGAGTTGCCCGGCTCTGGTTTGGGCGCGCATGGTTGCGGCCGCCTGCGCAGCAGATTGATCAGCATGAGCCTCGCCGCCATGCGTGACGAACAGAGTCAGTTCGCGTATTGCAGGGATCCAGGTTTCTGTTTGCGTGATGCGGCGGGCGGTGAGCAGATCGGCGGCTTCGCTGCGATGAAAGCCTTGCGGAAACTGCTCGATATGCGTGCGCAAGGCGACGCAGCTGCCACGTTCACGATTTTCCCAGGCAATTCGTTCTTCCCGTGTGGGTCGATTGCTCAGTCCCAGTGCACCGCATAGGTCGGAAATTTGCGGTTGGAAAAAGGAGGTTGTACACATCTGGTCATTGACGCTGAATAAATTGAAACCGATGGTAATGCTACCGGCACCCATCATGCTGGCAAAACCGCTCCAAGCGAGCCGCCGAACCAGACGCGACATGGGCGCTTTCGCGGGCGGAACCGGACGGCCTTCAAGCTTGGCGGTGATCGCGTCACAGAGATCCCGGAAGAAAGGATCGCGCGGGTTATCTTTCCAATGGCTCAGATCAATCGATTGAATTTCCCCAAATCCCAAGGGCGGATCAACCTTGTCGAGCATAACGGGAATCAGGATGCCACGGCGTTTTGCCTGCATGGCTTCATCCCGTACAAAATCCCCGCCGGGACCAACGCTTTCCTGTGTCCATACCACGATCACGCATTTGGCAGCATCCAGCGCCGCACGTATTTGTGCGTGCCAGCTCTCCCCGGCGGCAAGATGCCGATCCCACCACACGGAATGCCCGGCGTCCTGCAACGCTAGCGCCAGCTGCGCAACCCGCGTTTCGTCCTCGCGTTTGTATGAAATAAAAATCTCATACATTGATTCATGTGCCGTTTCAGTCATGCCATTACCCCGGTACTCTGTCGGGTTATATTTAACCATAATATAACCCGCTATTCAGAAAATATTCCTAGTAAGCTGGCACATTCCATCGCTTCATTATTCGTTTATAATTTCCCAGCATTCCCTATGCTTACACGATAAGTATTATCATACTGTCCTCTATCAATGGATCACACAAGATTAATGGAACCCGTCTATTTCGACCACAACGCCACCACGCGCGTCGATGACGCTGTGCTGGAAGCTATGCTGCCGTATTTCCAGCAGGAATTCGGCAATGCGTCCAGCCGCCATAGTTATGGCATCACCGCCCGGCGGGCGATTGACAAGGCGCGCAAGCAGGTGGCGGATGCGGTGGGGGTGCAGCCGGTGCAGGTGATTTTTACCAGCGGCGGTTCGGAAGCGAATAATTTGTTTATTCGCGGCGCGGCGGATAGTTTGAAGCCGGGGAATCTTTTCCTCAGCGCGATTGAGCATCCTTGTGTGTTGAAACCGGCGCAAGCGCTGGCACGCCGCAATTGTGACGCGTGGGTGGTGCATCAATTAGCGGTGAATCCATCGGGGCAGGTTGATTGGGATGCGGCCGATGCGGCAATGAATGAACACAAGCCGGGGCTGGTTTCTGTGATGCTGGCGAATAATGAAACCGGCGTGATTCAGGATGTCGCGGGTATTGCTGAGCTGGCGCGCTCGCACGGAGCCAATGTTCATACCGATGCCATTCAGGGATTGGGGAAAATCCCGGTGGATTTTGCCACGCTGAAAGTGCATGCGATGACGTTGTCGGCACACAAGATTTATGGTCCCAAAGGCGCGGCGGCTTTGATCGTCGACAAACGGTTGCTATTAAAACCACTGATTTATGGCGGCGGGCATGAAAACGGGCTGCGTTCCGGTACCGAGAATGTACCCGCGATTGTGGGATTTGGTGTTGCCTGCGAATTAGCCCGATCCCGTTTGGCAGAAACCGCGCAGCCTATTTCGCAACTGCGGGATCATCTGGAAAAAGGGCTGGTTGGCATGGGTGCGGTGATTTTCGGCGCCGGGGCTGCGCGCATCCCGAACACGTGTTACTTTGCGTTGCCGGATATCGAAGGCGATACCTTGGTGGTTAAACTGGATAAAGCCGGTTTTGCTGTCGCTGCGGGCGCGGCCTGTTCCAGTGTCAATCCGGGGCAAAGCCATGTGCTGAGTGCGATGCAGGTTGATCCGATGCTCGCGCGGTGTGCCGTGCGCATCAGCCTGGGAAGCCGCAACACCCGTGAGCAAGTTGAAGATTTTTTGCGTGCCATGCAACGCATTGTTGCAGAATTGAAGCAAATCAGTAGCCTTTCCGGTTAAAATCAGCGCATCTATGACGAATAATCCCATCACACGACCGGCCAGACACACCAAGGCCATCATTCTCAGCGCAGGTCAGGGGCGGCGGTTGTTGCCGCTGACCGAAAGTACGCCCAAGTGCCTGTTGCCGGTTGCCGATAAACCGGTGCTGGCATGGCAGATCGATGCGTTGCTGGCGGTGGGTATTGATGAAATCACGATAGTCGCGGGTTTTCAGGTGGGTTTGATCGAAACGTTGTTGCAACAGCGTTATGCGAATCATCCCAAGATTAAAATACTGTTCAATCCATTTTTTGAAGTGGCGGATAATCTCGCCAGTTGCTGGATTGCTCGCGGTGTGATGACGGGCGATTTTCTGATACTCAACGGTGATACCGTGATCGAATCCGCGCTCGTCGCGCAAGTCTTGAATTCAAAACCGGCGCCCATTACACTCAGCGTGGATTATAAAAACGCTTACGATGCCGACGATATGAAAGTGCAATTGGATCCGGACGGGTGGGTGAAACAGGTCAGCAAAATTATTCCCCCGCATCAGGTGGATGCGGAATCCATTGGCTTGATTTACTTTCGCGAGCAGGGTCCGCAACGCTTTAGTCAGGCCGTCGAATCGGCATTGCGCCATCCTACGGAATTAAAATCATGGTACCTGTCAATTATCGATCGGCTTGCCAAGCAGCATCTGGTCAATTCCTGTTCCGTCAAAGGCTTTCGCTGGTGTGAAATCGATTTTATTGAAGACTTGGCCAAAGCTGGCATCATCTTTGATGAAAGTCCATCATGAACAAACCAGCGACATTGGAATCCGCAAGCCTGAATGCCACTATGCGCAAGTTTGGCGCGCCGCAAACGATAATCCGGCAATATCAATATTGGTCGGTGATGCTGCGCCCGGCGCAGGCGACGCTCGGTGCGCTGGTTTTGGCGGCGCATGAACCTGCTGAAGCCTTTTCACAACTCAGTCCGGCGAGTTTTACCGAGCTCCATACCATCACCGGGCAGATTGAATCCGCGCTGGCAAAAGCCTTCCAGAATGACAAAATCAATTATTTGATGCTGATGATGGTCGATCCGGATGTTCATTTTCACGTTATTCCGCGGTATGCACAGCCTAGGCAGTTTGCGGATATGGAATTTATTGATGCAGGTTGGCCAGCCATACCGAACCTGGGGCAAATCAACAAAACCGATGCGGCGATCAATCAGCGTATTATGAATTACATTCAATCCTGCTGGTCCTAAGTGAAACAATACGAGACGCCAAGTGACCGAAGAAAAACCACCCTACATTAAAGAATTCCCGCTCCGTGAAGCCCACCATCTGGTGCGCGACCTGATGACGCCGAATCCGTGGATTTATTGGACTGATTTTCTGTTTCATATCACCTTGGGCTGGACTGCTTTTTTCACCGCATTGTTGTCACCCGCGTTTTCGCTCTGGCAACTGGGCGGATTTGTGGTGGCGGTGCTGGCGTTGTATCGCTCGGCCGTTTTTGTGCATGAACTGGCGCATTTGAAGAAAAGCTCATTTAAGAACTTCCGTCTGGCGTGGAATATCCTCTGTGGCATTCCGTTCTTGATCCCGTCGTTTACCTATGACGGTGTGCATAATGATCATCATAAGCCGGATATCTATGGCACCAGCGCAGATGGCGAATACCTACCCTTCGCAACGCACAAACCCGCGGAAATGGTTGCTTATGTCTTATTGTCCTTTTTATTGCCGATTTTTCTGTTATCGCGCTTCGTTTTGATGACACCCTTGTGCTACTTGATTCCACCATTGCGCAAGATCGTTTGGGAGCGCGCTTCGTCACTCACGATTGATCCCAACTACCGGCGCGCTGCAGATGCGATTCGCAATGATCTGAACTGGCGCCAGCAGGAAATCGCTGCCTGTCTGCTTGGTGCGGTTACCATTACGCTGGTTGTGCTGGGCATACTACCTTATTCGCTGTTGGTACTCTGGTATCTGATTTCTGTAACCGTTTACTTCCTCAATTCACTGCGTACGCTGGCTGCCCATGCCTATCGTAATCCCGGCGACCGCAAAATGACATTGGCGGAGCAGTATCTGGACTCAATCAACATACCCGGCAATTTTCTGATCACCCCGCTCTGGGCGCCGGTCGGGTTGCGTTACCATGCCACGCATCATCTATTCATGAGTATGCCCTATCATAATCTGGGCAAAGCACAACGCCGTTTGGTCAATGGTTTGACCGATAATTCGCAATACATTAAAACCATACGCAGCGGTTTATGGGATGCGCTCAGGCGCATCTGGCATGAATCATCCATGTCGGATACTACCCAGCGCCAATAACCGTAATGCTTCGAGCCATTGCTTCAACAGCAAACACACAGAAAAAGGTCACGCAACTTGTCCTGCTGCGCCATGGCCAAAGTGTCTGGAATCGCGATAAGATTTTTACCGGCTGGAGTGATGTTGCCTTGAGCCCCAAGGGCGAAAGAGAAGCTGAACAGGCCGCCTATTTACTGAAGCAGGCAGGTTTTACTTTTGATCTGTGTTTTTCCTCTACATTGCAACGCGCCAGAACTACATCACAGATCGTTCTGGCTTCGATGCAATTGAATGAGATCCCGGTTCATGAAAGCTGGCGATTGAACGAACGTCATTATGGCGCATTGGAAGGGATGGAACGTTGGCAAGCCATCAAGAAATTTGGTATCTGGCCCATCCTGGGGTGCCAGATCAAATTTGATGCGGCACCGCCGTATCTGGCTTCTCAGGATCCGCGCTTCCCTGGGAATCAACCCGGTTACACCGGTATTAATAAAGATGAACTGCCTTTGGGGGAGAGCATGCAACAAACCCTCGCGCGCTTTCAGCCCTACTGGCAGGAGACCATCCAACCGGAAATACAACAAGGGAAGCGAATACTCATTGTTTCCCACAAAAATACCCTGCGCACGTTAATGATGCTATTGGACCACCTCACCCCCAGACAGGTCATGAAATTATCACTGGCCACCGGCCGGCCATTGGTTTACGAACTGGATCAGCAATATAACGCCATTCAGCATTACTACGTGGATCATCTTAAATAAGCTACCTGCAGCATGTCGACCCTCTATAGTTTTCAACCCATCGTCGACAACCATGCGAAAATTCTGATACTTGGCAGCATGCCGGGACAGGCTTCATTAGCGGCAAACCAATATTATGCACATCCCCGCAACGCCTTCTGGCCGATCATGGCGCAATTGCTGCAATTCAATCCGGATGTATCGTACGCAGAGAAAATTACGGCGCTAAAATCATCGCAGATAGCCTTGTGGGATGTGCTCAGATCTTGTCATCGCATAGGAAGCCTGGATTCTAGTATTGAAGCGGATACGCAAACAATCAATGACTTTCAATCTTTTTTCCCTGAAAACAGAGAAATTACCCATGTATTTTTTAACGGCGGGAAAGCAGAAGTTTGTTTTAAGCGCCATGTCTTACCAAAAAATAACTTGGGCTCGCTGAGATTTACTCGTTTGCCTTCCACAAGCCCTGCCAATGCCCGATTGTCTTTCGAAGATAAATACAAAATATGGCATGAAATGATTCACTCGGCGCTTGAGTCTAACTCCTCCCAGATAAGACTGCGCAAAGGCACTTGACGGCAGCGCATTGGATGCGTTTTACTTATGTACCTTAGGAGTCTCTCTGAATAATTGTCATTTCGAGCATAGCGAGAAATCTCTGTTGTAGATTCCATAAGATTCCTCACTACATTCGGAATGACAAAGGTGGATTTTCAGAATCTCCTGTAAAACATCAATGACTAATCGATATTTAACTGAAAGGAATTAATTCGATGAAGAAGCTTGTTATTATTGCTCTGGTTATTTTTGCCGCTGGGTATATCACTTTAATGGTTCAACATTTCTAGGAAGCTCAGGAAGACGAGAGAATTTTGAAAATAACCTTGCCTTTGGGCGTAAAAATGAGGCATAAGAGTAAATGAAAAAGGGATTGGTCCAAACAGCGCGTCAGTTGAAAAACAGTGTTTATATCTCCTAACCTCAGACACTTCACTGAGGTTCTGATATTGCTACGCGCCGGTATCTGATCATGCCTTTGTTAAAAACAAACTGCTTTCTTTTCATTCTTTTGGCTGTTGCAACCCTTATTTCTCATACAAGGATTAACCAGTACGAACAGATCGGGCCTGAGCTATTAATGACCCACTGGAAATTCAAAACAGCAGAAAGCAACCGGGTCGATATCACGGAAAATGGATTAAACCTATCAGCCAATGATGCAAAAACTGGTGTCAGTACTCGGAAAGACCTTCCGCTGGTTAATTCGGGCACTACCTTACTCGTTTCCGCTGAGGTGAAATGTACGAATGTAGTGGCAGGCGAGAAACCCTGGAACTTGGCTAGAGTTATTCTGGCACAGAATGACGGGGAAAGAGACCGGTGGGATCTGCCGAGTACGGTTGTCGCTCTGACTGGAACCACTGATTGGAAACATTATCGCACAGCTTTTACCATTTCCCCGGAAACCAAAAAAATCCGATTGCTTGCACAATTAAATCAATCGACTGGATCATTTCAGATAAAAAATTTACAGGTCTATCCTGTCCATGTGAATCAGGCGTATATCGGGGCAAGAGATACTATTCTTTTTGCATGGGGTGCTTTTTTCCTGCTGCTGGCTGGCTCATGTCTTTTTATACGCGGAAAAACTATCTTCTTCCGTGTGTTGTTGCTAGCTACCTTCATCACCATTGTTGCCGGGATATCCCTGTCGGGTGATTTGAAAAACCAGGTTTCCGATGAAGTCAAAATTCAGATCGATGCAGAGAGCGAATCATTTAAAAATGCCATTCCATGGGATTTATCCAAGGTCTGGCATTTCTGCTTTTTTTTCTTGTTTGGTTTGGTCCTGTGTTTAATGATGACAAAGGATCCCGCCATCCAGGCGGCGGCTATTATTCTGATGCTGGCTGGCGGCACTGAGTTGGTACAACTCTATATTGACGGACGATCGCCGCTGATCACCGATTTTTTTATTGATGTGGCAGGTGGGCTGTTAGGCATCATGTTAATCAAATCAATCGGCGCGAATAAAAATACTGTTGCAATCTGAATGCAATCAATGATCATCCCCCTGAAAAGATCGCATTGCTTCTGATATAAAATTATTCGCCGGTGACGACTTGATTGCGCCCCAATTCTTTTGCCTTATATAAGCATGCGTCAGCGATAGCCATATAATTGTCAACGGTGTCTGTTTCATCGGGCACCTTAGTCACTGTGCCGATAGAGACTGTCAAATGTTTAGCGCCATCGCTGTAACCATTTAGAATGTTCAGCTCTTCTATACTCTTGCGTATGATCTCTGCAAATTCCACTGTCCCTTGATAATCCAGGTTAGCCGCTAGTACACCGAATTCTTCCCCGCCAAGGCGAAAAGCATAATCGCCAGGGCGTTGGCAAAGATCTTTTAATTTGTGGCTTACTTGGATCAACACTTGATCACCCTTGCTGTGGCCATAGTTATCATTAATTTTTTTGAAGAAATCGATATCCAGTATGATAAGTGAAGTGGTACCGCAAAACTGGACAGGTTGTTAAGCTCTGTTATGGACACTATAGAGGATCATAATCA
>CAMCBD010000081.1 GCA_945872825.1 Nitrosomonas ureae | reverse complement strand
CTTTCATCAAGGTCTTGATAACCAAACTCCCAATGAGGTTTATTATCAATATCAAGCAATTCATCAGGCTGCCTGAGCTTGATTAACTACCCATATCAGAGCTTAATTCTACTCTCAGGTTGGACAGTTGCAGGAGACCACTTCACTCTTTCAACATGAACTCTTTCAACATTCTGGAGCTACAAATTCGTTGATATCAAATTTCTCTTTAGCGTATCATAAGGTTTTTAGAAAAACTAGGCGCAGATTAAGATTCAAACTTCTGATTTGTACCGTTTATCCAGTTGCTGTTCAGTAGAATCATGAAAAAAACACGGGTAATACAATTATTTCTGGTGATTGTATTGATCACGCTACCGCATCTTGTTTTTAGTCAGCTGCAAAGAAATTTCCCGCCCGATAGCAAACTGGGTAAACTAACCGCAGTTTCCTTTCCGCAGTTCACCATCAATGATCAGCAAATGATAATGGCGGCTGGCGGGCAAATTCGGGGTGTTGATAATCTGATAATCTTGCCGAGTGTGGCGAATTATATTGGGATTGTTCGCTACCAGTTGGATATCATGGGAAGTCTGCATCGTGTCTGGATTCTGACTCCGGACGAAGTGAAAGCGGCGGAACATGAGGGGCTGCAGCTACCAGCACCTAAAAAGCGTTTTTTCTTTTTTTAAATTAATCCTAAACAATCCGTGAGTAACAAGCTTTATATTAAAACCTTTGGTTGCCAGATGAACGAGTATGACTCGGAGAAAATGGCCGATGTCCTGCACGCCGCTTATGGTATGGAATCTACCGATGATCCGGCAGAAGCCGATATTATACTGTTCAATACCTGCTCAGTACGCGAAAAAGCGCAAGAAAAAGTGTTTCATGATCTGGGCCGTGTCCGGCATCTGAAAGAAAACAATCCAAATTTATTGATTGGTGTGGGCGGCTGCGTGGCCAGCCAGGAAGGTAAAGCAATTGTTAGTCGTGCGCCTTATGTGGATGTTGTTTTTGGACCGCAAACGCTACATCGGTTACCGCAACTCATCGAAACACGCAAAACAACTGGTCGTTCACAGGTCGACATTTCGTTTCCTGAAATTGAAAAATTTGACCACCTGCCGCCCGCTCGTACCGAAGGCGTCACGGCTTTTGTTTCGATTATGGAAGGTTGCAGCAAGTATTGCAGTTTTTGCGTGGTGCCCTACACACGTGGCGAAGAAGTTTCGCGTCCATTGGATGATGTGCTGACAGAAATTGCCATTTTGGCAGACCATGGCATCAAGGAAATCACATTGTTGGGGCAGAATGTTAACGCTTATCTGGGTGTGATGAATGACGGAGAAATTGCTGATTTTGCCTTGCTGCTCGAATACCTTCACGAAATACCAGGAATCGAGCGCATTCGTTATTCCACTTCACATCCAAAAGAATTCACCGCCCGTTTGATTCAGGCCTATAGTTATTTGCCCAAATTGGTCAACCATCTACATCTGCCCGTGCAATCCGGTTCCGACCGGGTGCTGGCGGCGATGAAACGGGGCTATAGCGTATTGGAATATAAATCGATCATTCGCAAAGTACGTGCGATACGCCCGGATATTTCGGTCACTTCTGATTTCATCATTGGTTTTCCCGGAGAAACTGAGGCAGATTTTGCAGCAACCCTTAAGTTGATTGAAGCTATGAACTTTGACGATTCCTACAGTTTTATCTACAGTCCACGTCCGGGTACACCGGCTGCTGACTTGCCTGATGACACACCACAGGAAGTCAAGCTGGAAAGATTGCATCGATTGCAGGCACAAATTAATCAGCAATGCGGAAAAATCAGTCAACAAATGATCGGTTCGGTACAGCGAGTACTGCTGGAAGGCGTATCCAAAAAGAATGCGGATGAATTTTATGGACGCACGGATAATAATCGTGTCGTTAATTTAACGAGCGATCCTGAGCAGGTTGGCTGTTTTGTGAATGTGCGCATCACCGAAGCACGGTCGCATACGTTGCGCGGTGAAATTGTGCATGAATAAAAAATTCTCGCAGCAGGGTTTTACTTGCAAAGTATCCCGTCCGCTGAGAGAATTGTATTATCGTAACAGCATCAGTTGACATTGAAACCTGCACCCCTCGAAATTTCTTTCACACCAGCCGATAACCAGCGACTCGCGAATCTGTGTGGCGCATTGGATGAAAACCTCAAACAGGTTGAGACAGCATTGGATGTAGCCATTTCACGGCGCGGCGAACATTTCAGTTTATCGGGAAAATCCGGACAGACAAAACTGGCGGCGCAAGTATTGCGCAATTTCTATAGCCAATCGCAACAGCATCTGAGTCTGGAGCAAGTTCAACTTGGCTTGATCGAAGCGCTGAGTCCACCGAACACGCCTGACCAAGCCGATAATTCGGATAAGACCGCGACCATCAAACAGCCCGCGTTGCTCACGCGCCGCAGCAATTTATTGGGTCGAACCCAGCGCCAGGCGTTGTATCTGCAACAAATTCAGGAACACGATATCACTTTTGCCATCGGCCCGGCTGGCACCGGCAAAACTTATCTCGCAGTAGCCAGTGCTGTGGATGCGCTGGAACGTGGTTTGGTATCGCGCCTGATTTTGGTCCGCCCTGCGGTTGAGGCGGGCGAGCATTTAGGGTTTCTACCTGGCGATATGACCCAGAAAGTTGACCCTTATTTACGCCCACTGTATGACGCATTGTATGATTTAATGGGATTTGAAAAAACCAGCAAGCAATTCGAGCGTAATACGATTGAAATCGCACCGTTGGCTTTTATGCGCGGACGCACGTTGAATCAGTCATTTATCATTCTGGATGAGGCACAAAACACCACGCCGGAACAAATGAAAATGTTCTTAACACGCATTGGTTTGGGTTCCAAGGCAGTGATTACCGGCGATGTGACGCAGATCGATCTACCCAAACATCAAAAAAGTGGGCTGGTGGAAGTTCAGGAGGTGCTCAAAGACATCCGCGGCATTGCTTTCACGCATTTTAAATCTGAAGATGTGGTGAGACATCCTTTAGTGCAACGCATTGTCACTGCGTATGAAAAACACGACAAGCGCAAGCAGGAGTCCTGATAAGCTTTTTGCATGGAGAAATCATTCAAGCTGATGGTGCAGTATGCGACAAATAGTACAGACGTGCCCACACGGCCGCAGTTCCGCCGCTGGGTTAAAGCCGCGCTGATGCAGGAAGCCGAGATTGTTTTACGCATTGTGGATGAAGCCGAAGGATATGAACTCAACCATCAATTCCGCAATAAGGATTATGCGACGAACGTGCTAACTTTTGCCTATGACGATACGCAGCCTCTAACGGGCGATATTGTGCTTTGTGCGCCGATTGTCAGCCAAGAGGCGCAGCAACAGCATAAGAACCTGACGGCACATTACGCACATCTAACCGTTCACGGTATTTTGCATTTGCAAGGGTACGATCATATTGAAGAAGCCGAAGCAGTTGTGATGGAGCAAATGGAGACACAAATACTGGCCCGACTTGGCTATGATGACCCGTATACAGAGCATGGCGACGCAATTTCACCGCAATAATCTTTGCTTGGATAAGCAGCGAAGAAAATCTTTAATCCTTTTTTCTATTACTTCAACCGGACTTACTCGAAATCATGGAAGAACCTCCTCCTAAAAGCGGCTGGTTAGAGCGGTTAGGCGCTTTGCTGATCCGCAAACCGGAAGACCGCGAACAACTCATTACCGTGTTGCACTCTGCTTTTGAGCGCAATTTACTGGATTCGGACGCACTCAGCATGATCGAAGGCGTCATGCAGGTTTCAGAAATGCAGGCGCGCGATATTATGGTGCCGCGCTCGCAAATGGATATCGTCGACATCAGGGAAACACCCGAAAAATTTATTCCGTTTGTAATCGAAGCTGCGCATTCCCGTTTTCCGGTCACTGAAGGCAGCGAAGACAACATCATCGGCATTCTGCTGGCAAAAGATCTGCTGCGCTATTACGCCAGTGAAGAAGAATTCGCTATGCGCAACATGTTGCGACCGGCTGTATTTATCCCGGAATCCAAACGGCTGAACGTTCTGCTCAAGGATTTCCGCAGCAATCGCAATCACATGGCCATTGTCGTTAACGAATATGGCGGTGTAGCCGGTCTCGTCACCATCGAGGATGTACTCGAACAGATTGTTGGAGAAATTGAAGACGAATACGATTTTGACGAGGAAGAAGACAACATCGTCATGGAATCGGATGGACTCTATCGTGTCAAGGCGATTACCGAGATTGAAAACTTTAATGAAGCGCTCGGCGCAAACTTCAGCAACGATGACTATGACACGATCGGCGGTTTAGTTCTCAACAAATTTGGCCGCTTGCCAATCCGGCACGAATCGGTCGTTATCGGTAACTTCAAATTTACCGTGCAACGCGCCGATAGTCGCCGGTTGCACATCCTCAAGGTGGAAAAATTCGCACCAGCGATGGAAACCAGTGCAGAATAAAACTTTCTCGCACTATTTAGAATCGCCTGCGCATTGCCCGGTCCATGTCTAAAATCACCACCCGTGCGTATGATTCGCATACTGTCGAGGCACTCAGCGGTAGCGGATTGTCGCCGGTGCTCGCACGCATTTATGCCGCACGCGGCATTGAAAATTCCAGCCAGCTTGAAACAGAACTGGCACAGCTAATCCCTTTCGGGCAACTGAAGAATATCACGGTGACGGCAGCTTTACTGGCCGATGCCATCGCAGCAAAAAAACACCTGCTGATTGTGGCGGATTATGATTCCGATGGCGCGACGGCGTGCGCTGTCGGCATCCGTATTTTGCGAAAATTTGGTGCGATTGTTGATTATCTGGTGCCGAACCGGTTTGAATTCGGGTATGGATTGACCCCGGAAATTGTGCATTTGGCGCACACTACCAAGCAACCGGATATCCTGATTACCGTCGATAACGGCATCGCCAGCGTCGAAGGCGTGTCTGAAGCCAATCGGCTGGGCATGCAAGTCGTAATTACTGATCACCATCTTCCTGGCGATGAATTGCCTGCAGCCATGGCCATTGTCAATCCCAATCAACCCGACTGCCCTTTTCCGAGCAAAAGTATTGCCGGTGTGGGCGTTATTTTTTACCTGATGCTGGCGTTGCGGGCTGAGTTACGTCAGCGCGGCGCTTTCACCACACCGGGGCAGGAACCCAATCTTGCCGGTTTTCTTGATCTGGTGGCACTGGGAACGGTCGCCGATGTGGTCAAGCTGGACAGCAACAATCGCATTCTGGTACAGCAAGGCTTGCAACGCATCCGCAAAGGCCGCGGCTGCGCGGGTATTAATGCGCTGTTGCAGGTGTCGCGGCGGGAATATCAGCAAATCTCCACGTATGAACTGGGCTTCATGCTAGGGCCGCGATTGAATGCAGCCGGGCGGCTGGACGATATGTCGCTGGGTATTGAATGTCTGATTACCGATGATGCAGCATATGCGGCACAAATTGCCAAACAACTGGATGAACTGAACCGGCAGCGCCGGGAAATCGAATCCACCATGCAGGAAAGCGCGTTACTCAAGCTGGAAGATACGCTTAAAACCCGGCAACCGGAAATACAAGCCGCCTACAGTATCTGCCTGTTTGACCACGAATGGCATCAGGGCGTCATCGGCATACTCGCTTCGCGCATCAAAGACAAACATCACCGTCCGGTCATCATTTTCGCACCTGGCAATGACGGCGAAATCAAAGGTTCCGGGCGGTCAATCAACGGTCTTCACCTGCGCGATGCATTGGATCTGGTTGCCAAACGGCATCCTGAGCTGATCCTCAAATTCGGTGGTCACGCAGCCGCAGCGGGATTGACGATTCATGCTCATTATTTTGAGAAGTTCTGCGATGCTTTTGAGCAAGTTGCGCAAACCCTGCTGACACCCGCCGATTTGACGCGCGTGATCGAAACCGATGGCGATCTGGAGGCTTCTGACATTAATTTGGAATTGGTTGAATACCTCGACCGGCAAGTGTGGGGACAAGGTTTTCCACAACCGTCATTCAATGCACGGTTTTATGTCGAAAGCCAACGCATCGTTGGTGAAAAACATTTAAAACTGAAATTAAGAAAACTGGATTCCAGTTGCCCAGGCCAAGCGCCACGGAAATCAGGGGACTCTTACGACGGTATTTTATTTTTCTATAATGACCCGCTGCCCGATCTCATCGATGCAGTTTATCGCTTACAGATCAATGAATATAATGGTAAAACAACTTTACAATTGCTGCTGGAGCATTGGTTTCAGGCAGATAGTGAGGTGATCAACGATGCACACTGAATTCACGCTGAATGGCGAATTGGCCGCTTTGCCACATTTTTTGACCAGTCTTGCGATTGGCTTATTGATTGGACTGGAGCGCGAACGCAACCCAAGTTCGCGGGCAGGGTTAAGAACATTTGCACTGGTCGCGTTATTCGGCACGCTGGCCGCTATGTTGTCGGAAAAAGCCACACCCTGGCTGCTGCTAGGTGGCCTGCTGATCCTCGGTTGTATGATGATCGCCGCCTATTTCCGTATCAAAGACGACAACGCAGACCCAGGCACGACCACCATAGTCGCTATTCTGGTGTGCTATGGTCTGGGTGCTTCGGTCTGGTATGGCAACGACACGCTGGCCGTTATGCTCGCCATCATCACTATGGTATTGCTGTACTTCAAAACAGAACTGCACGGCATTACGCAAAAGCTGAGCCGGCGGGATTTAATTTCGGTACTGCAATTTGCCGTGCTGACCTTTATTATTCTGCCGATACTACCGGATAAGAACTTCGGGCCTTACGAAGCGATCAACCCGTACCAGATCTGGTTAATGGTGGTATTGATCTCCGGCGTCAGTCTGGCGGGTTATGTCGCACTACAACTGATCGGTCCGCGCCATAGTGCGGTGCTGGGCTTATTCGGCGGACTGGTTTCCAGCACTGCCACAACATTGGTATACGCCCGCCGCAGCACGGAAAACCCAAATTTTATCCCACTCGCTGTCGTAGTTATCCTGCTTGCCAATTTAACGGTGCTGATCCGCTTGGCTATCGTCAGTGCAGTGGCTTCTCCCGCCATATTACCGCAGCTATTGCCTATTTTAGGCAGTGGTTTTCTGCTGGGATTAGCTGTCACGGCTTATTGGTGGTATCAGTTAGAACAGCAAAATGAGTTACCGGTGCCAGAAACCAAGAATCCAACCGAAATACGCACGGCAGCGGCTTTCGGATTGATCTATGGCGTCGTTCTGTTTTTTGCCGCATGGCTATCCGACATCGCTGGCAACAGCGGGTTGTATGCCGTCGCATTGGTCTCCGGTTTGACGGATGTCGACGCCATTACCCTGTCGAGCCTGCGCTTATATGAACTGGGTAAACTGGAGGCTACGCAAGCGGTGACGGCCATCTCGCTTGCAGTACTCTCCAATATTAGTTTTAAACTCGGCCTCATTTTCTTCATCGGTAACGCTTTGCTGGCGAAACAATGCATTTTGGGTATGCTCGCAACCGCTGCCGGTATTGGATTGGCGTTGCTGTTAATGGTCTAGATTGGAATCAAATAGTAATCGTTTTTCTACGATGTGCTACAAATCCTAACAAACCAAGCCCGGCGAGAAGCATGGCGTAAGTCCCGGGCTCCGGAACGGCGGATGTAATCAGCAGATGCCCGCCTAAACTATCTGATGTAAGGTCTCCTTTGAATTTTCCAACAACACCAGTAAAGCTGAGGTTCAAACTATCAAAGCCTGTGATGCTATCGGAAACCAAGAAATTCCAGTGATCCCCAACCGAAGGGAAAAAGTCATTGATAAAATTGAATGAAACATTGCCACCGGTAAAATCCGCATTGCCGTTGATAACGAGCACATCATATTGCCCGGTTTCTGTTCCACTGATATCAATGTTAAGGGTACCACTACTATGCAAATCGTCATTGAAGGTCAATGTGCCTAGTGATGGTGGGTATGATATGCGACCAGGACTAATAGCTGCGCCACTACCTAAGGTTACTTCGCCTGTAAAATTACCAGTTCCGCTTACATTAGCTTGATTGATCATAAAGGATGCTTGGCTAAAACTTCCACTATAAATCAATGTATCGAAAATAAAGGTGCCGGAGCCATTAATTGTTCCGCCCACGTCGTTGCTTATCGCTACATTGTGAAATACGTTATTGTTGGTTACTACGTTAGATCCGTTAATAATGTAAGCTTCTTCCATCAAGCCATAATTAACCAGGGCACCACCATTAATGACTTCGCCATACCATCTGCCGTAGTTGTTGAGGATCCCACTGTTGATAGTACCATTCAACTTAGTACCCATATCCCCGTCAACACTATTGTTAATTATTCCAGTATTGTCAATTTGGATAATTTCTCTCAAGGTGCCGTGGTTATCTAGAAAGCCGCTGTTGTTTAAGTTAGAGAAATTTTCTATTTTACCGCTATTATTCAGGGTGCCGCTATTATGTATACCAGACACCCAATCGAACGAGTTGGCGCCATTTAAAAAACCACCGCTGTCGATGATTAAATTGCCACTACTTTCATTGCGTAAGGTGATGTCTTCTGGCAAGGTAGTGTTGATAAGCAGCGTACCGTTCTTACCAACATGTAGCGTACCAAAATTAGTGAAATTGTAAGTTTCGGCATCGCTGCTCAGCACATCGATGGTATTTGTCCACTGGATTCGGATTCGGAGCGATCTGATAGGCTTGCGCAAAGAGGGGTGTGCTTGCAAGGGCGATGCTGGTGAGTAGCGTAGAAATCTTTGTCATGTTCATGATGTTTCCTTTTATGGGTGTTTGTCGATTCAAATTGAAAGCAGTTTTAAAGCGTCATGGATTGGTCTGTTTTCCTATACTTCCGACGCGCCACAAACCCCAACAAACCAAGCCCTGCGAGCAACATCGCGTAGGTTTCTGGTTCAGGAATTGGGGAAACGGTCACAGATGCGGCGGCCGATAGCACATTGCCATTCGAAAGCGTATCAGTATCAGGGTTAAAATTTACATCCAGCGGACTGCGCGAAAACAGATCGTAGGTCAAAATCATATCGCCACTGGCAACACTGCCGATTACTGCATCGGAATTTATGGAGAAACTGCCTATGCCGGTTTGCATGCCGGCGTTAAAGGTTTGTGCCCACACCGTGCTGCCGCTGTTTGCGGGACCGACGACGAAAAAGTTTGCCGCGCTGATAAAATCGGTAAATGTTCCCAACGCGGTATCCGGTTCGAACAATACGCTGGTGACAACCAGGAAATTCTCGTCATTGCTAAGGTTAAATCCCCAGCCGATGGTAGAACCGGGCGCTCCGGAAATTGCCCCATCCAGAGGATTAAGCTGGAAGGAAGTAGCAGCCTGGAGCGAGGTGCAGAAAAGCGCGCCTAAGAAAGCACTCAGAAGTAGTAATCGTTTTAACATGATGGTTTTTCCCCGATGAATTAGCGGTACTGGTTGTTCAAGATTTTGGAGCTGTGCACTGCGCCATCATTGGCACTGTATGTAATTTTGGCGCTAAACCGTGCGTTGTTGGGACAGCCTGAGAAATTGATGGTCACCACGCCGCTGGCTTGACCATTCGCTGGGACATCACCGATGTTTAACGGGAATGCCACTGGACTGGTAATCGCAGGGGTACAGGCTGCACCATAGGTTTGAGTCAACTTTAAGGCGTCAATTTGTACATTTTCTGCAGCACAGAACCCCTTGTTTGCAAGCGTTATCGCCCACAATCGTGCATCCTGACTACCTGACTTACTGGTAACAAGAACCGATAAGACTGGCAGCACCCCTACGCAGGAAGGTGGACTCTCGTTAAACAAAGCAGTAATTTCACTTTTTGCCAGGGCGCGATCATAAAGTCTAAAATCATCAAGTTTGCCACTCCAGAAAATTCGCTTAAATCCATCAGGGGAATTACTGTATCCAATCAACAGGGGGCGATTATTGACAATGGGAACGGCCTCATCAAAGGTTCCTCTGAGTACGCCATCAATCCACAGTTCAATATGGCTACCGTTTGTGTTTGCTACTAGGTGGTGCCATTTGTTATCGCGAAAATCTCTCTTGTAATCAATCCCTCTGCAGCATTCTGTTTTGGCAAATTGAAGTGTGTCGGCATAGAGAGAAACCCAATAATTGCTAAAGAAATCCGTTTTATCAATGATATTCTGACCATAGCCTTGGCCAAAATAACCCGTTCCATCATTTAAAAACCATGCACTCACAGCGCTCGATTGCCATTCCGGAAGCTTAAGTGACGTTCCTAGGCTAATACAGTCGTCATTGAATGCATAGGCCCTATCAGGATTACCAAAGCGATCTGTGGTTGGCGTTGGTGTGCCGCAGTAAGGAGGCACTGTTCCGTTGTAGCTATTCCCACTTTCATCCAGCATATTGCCATTAAATGGATAGTAGGCCACTAATCCATCCTTTAGATCCGCTTTTACTGGTGCTGAAAATATGGCGATTACAATTAATGCCGAGATAAAGATGAATATCGATTGAGTAATCCAATTCTGCGAATAGCAGAGGATGCTATATTTTGTATGATTTTGTATTTTGGCCCGCATGATCCGTCTCCTGTGGCTGAACTAATATCGTGTTTGTCGAATTATTAACCCTATCGAGTAGTTTTAAATCACCTGTACTGGGAAATTCACCTCATACAACTCACCTTGCACGCTGAAATGTACAGTCAAAATCCAATGCCCGGATGTTCCAAGCGGTACTATTCCTGCATACTCACCGGCTGTGCCTATCGGTGTTAAGACTACTTCGATCAATTGAGCCGATTGCGTAGTTTGCTTACCTTTTTCTTCAGCATTACTATCCGGAGCAATACCTACTTCCAAATGAGTATCGATAATCACAGGCTGACTGTGTGCATCTGTTAGCTGTAGATTAAATTCATTTTCACCGACTCGCACAGTATCCTTAAACGCCAGACGAACATTGAAGTGGTACCGCAAAACTGGACAGGTTGTTAAGCTCTGTTATGGACACTATAGAGGATCATAATCATGAGCAAGAAACGCACACAATATTCCAGTGAATTCAAAGCAAAAATAGCGCTGGCTGCGATACGGGGCGATGAAACCAT
>CAMCBD010000080.1 GCA_945872825.1 Nitrosomonas ureae | reverse complement strand
TTTCATCAAGGTCTTGATAACCAAACTCCCAATGAGGTTTATTATCAATATCAAGCAATTCATCAGGCTGCCTGAGCTTGATTAACTACCCATATCAGAGCTTAATTCTACTCTCAGGTTGGACAGTTGCAGGAGACCACTTCAGTATGCTTTTTTCGTGCTCATAATATTATTTCCTTGGTAATCAATTTAAAATCGGCTTTCAAGCTTCATGATGCGTCTGCATACTACTTGCCAGCATCTTTAGCGCTTTCTTTAACTGCTTTGGCGGCATCATCCAGCTCATGACCCACATCTTCGGCTGCATCACGAATTTTCTCGCCAGGACGACGGTCCAGTGCGTCATCAACTTTATTCATCACCTTTTCGCTGCCTGTTTGCTTGTTATCGCATGCAGGTAACGTAAGAAGCGTTGCACCGATTATCAGTATAAGAAGGTAGTAAGATTTCATGTTCATTTCTCCATTTTTTCGTTTGGGTTATATTCATCACGCCATTGCCGCTAAGCATATGTTATCTAAGCACTGCTCAAATTCTATTACTCGCATCAAGAATCGTCTGTGCGGTATCGTACAGACCGGTTTAGGTTGCTAGCTCCTTCTACCGACAACCAAAAGAATTTCGCCGGCCAGAATGGCACTCACACCTGCCCAGACAGGGATATTGACATATTGTTTTTCATCGACCGACAAATGGAGCGCCCCGATATTGGCTTGGTGAGTCTCCTCGGTATAGCTAAAACCGCCATAAGCGAGACCCAAGGCACCTGCAATGATCAATAGGGCAGCTAACATTCTGAGTGAATCCATTTTGTTTTCTCCAAAAAATACTGTCGAAATTGTTTTTGAAAACAGGCCTGAAGATTATCCGCGACCTTGAATAACCCGGAGCAGTATCACAATGAGTGCTATGACCAGGAGCAAATGAATAAATCCCCCGATCATGGTCGACGAAACAAGCCCAAGTATCCACAGAATGATTAACACTAACGCAATAGTTTCTAACATAATATGTCTCCAGTGATTAATTGATAGAGAGTTTGTGAAAACGATGTTTTGCTAATGAATCCATACTGCGTGCCTCGATTGCTGCACTTTCGGATCACTCGTCACGATGTATTTGTGAAACTTCGCTCTTACAAACTCGAGAATTTACTTATGACTAGATTAAATACATTAAACCGGAAAGAATCTGTGCGATAGCGCACAAAGAAATAATAATCTGAGCTATTCTAGCAGTAGCAGTTTTCTCAAAATGGGGCTTTATATCCACAGCACCGACCTCACCCGCTCCACAGCAGAATTATCTTTTGGCTGCCTTGCCAGCTGAAATTCAGAGCCGTTTGTTTCCGGATCTTGACCTGGTGTCACTGCCACTTGGTAAGGTTTTGTATGAGTGTTACGCCGTAGTCAAACGAGAAACTGATCGCTTGTTGCCAGGCCATCCTCTTACCTATATTCAATAACTTGCGGACAAAATCACCGTAATTACAAGCACATTATGCTTATCAGAAAAATATAAGTATTTCTGCGTATTTTTGTGTGTCGTAGCGTACAGACAATTGCGTAACTGTTGTTTAGTCTGCATGCAATGGAATGATTTATATCTTCCACGCTACTTCTGCTCGTTTTTCGTGTTATAGGATAAATAAAAATGTCAGCAGCAATACCTGTAGTGACCAATCACCTGATCAGCTGTTTGTCACGTGAGGAACAAAACAGATTCTTACAGCATTGCGAATCGATAGAGTTGGTTTTTGGTGACATTCTGTGTGAGCCGGATCAGTCCATTCAGCAAGTATACTTTCCCCTTGCCGGTTTCATCTCGCTGGTAATATCAATGGATGGTCATCAATCGCTGGAAGTAGGATTGATCGGTAATGAGGGCATGCTCGGCGCAACACTCGCGCTGGGGATCGTAGATGCACCACTGAAGGCAGTGGTTCAAGGTTCTGGCAGTGCGCTACGGATGACAGCCGCACAATTTCAGCACGAATTGCGCAACAGCCCCAGCATGCTATCCACACTCAACCGTTATCTGTATGTATTGGTGATGCAGTTGTCGCAAACCGCTGCCTGTACCCATTTTCATGAGATTGAACCGCGGCTGGCACGTTGGTTGCTGATGACGCACGACCGCGCGCATACTGATCATTTCCATCTCACGCAAGAATGCCTTGCCAACATGCTCGGGGTGCGCAGAAGTAGCATTACCATCGCTGCGGGTAAGCTACAACAGCAAAAGCTCATCAGTTATATCCGTGGTGACATCAATATCCTTGATCGAAAGGAACTCGAAGCAGCATCTTGCGCGTGCTACGGCTTACTGAACGATCACTACACCAGATTGTTTCCTTAATCCTATCTCCCTCTTAGTTCATTGTTGCAGGAAACGAAACAAGCGGCGGTTGAAATGAGTATAGCCTCCCCCGCTGACTGGTTTCACATTCGCTGAGACAAAGGCTAAAGTGCCACGGCACTGGGAAAATTACCATGCTTTGCCGAATTTCCGAAAGTCTCTGGGTTATCCTACTGCCGGATCGGATGACTGATTGATTACACCACAACAATCCGTTTGACCGAGCATGCCGAACAATCCCGATGGTTGCACACTTTGTCCCACATAACGGAAAACAGTTTGACCCCTGGAATAATCTGACTAAGAAATAAGGACTATGTACGATAACGCACAGAATTGCTCACTGAGTCTGATGATAATGATCACAAGGTTGAATGCTACGCCGAAAATTCCATTTAGGAGAATCAACATGATTCATAGACTTACAATAATGAAAGTAATGGGCACGCACAAATCACCGTTGCAGCTTGTAACCGCCGTTGCGATTCTGTTCTCACTCGTTGCTTGTGCGACAGTTCCGCAGCCCCCAAACCAAGAACTAGCAGCCGCAGAAATGACAATTAACAGTGCCGATCAAGCACGCGCCGTAGACTATGCATCCGCTGAACTGCATGAAGCGCGTACAAAGCTTGCCGCCGCCCGAGCTGCCGTCCAGCAGGAGAAAATGATCTTGGCCCAGCAACTTGCCGAACAGTCCCGTGTTGATGCCGAATTAGCTTTAGCCAAGGCTGAAGCAACTAAGGCCAAGGCAATTAACGATGAAATGCTAAAAAGTACCGACGTCATGAAGCAAGAAATGCAACGCAATACGGGAGACAAACAATGAACACGCAAATCTATCGATTTAAAAAATTGATTGCCATCACGCTCACTCCCGTTATTTTTGCCGCGTGCTCGGCGGGACCGATAAAACCGGAAGGTGCCGACATGGCTCGGAACAAGTTAATACAGCTACAATCTGATCCGCAACTGGCCAGTCGCGCACCGGTTGCGATTCAGGAAGCCGAACTTGCCGTGCGTGCTGCAGAAGTACCGCAAGAAGATGTGGGGTTAGGAAAGCATCTGGTGTTTATGGCTGATCGCAAGATCGATATTGCCGTGTTCCAGGCACAAAGCCGTTTGTCAGAAGATCAGCGCAAACAGCTCAGTGAACAACGCGATAATGCACGTCTTGATTCGCGCACACGCGAAGCCGACCAAGCGCACATGGAAGCCCAGATAGCACAGCAACAGGCCGCGGATCTGCAGAGACAGATTGCGGAGTTGAATGCCAAAGCCACAGACCGCGGTCTGGTCGTAACACTCGGCGATCTTCTGTTTGATACGGGCAAAGCGACTCTCAAGGGCGGCACAATTGGTCATCTTAACAAGCTCTCTGGTTTTCTTAATAAGAATCAGGATCGTAGCGTTATTATAGAAGGTCATACCGACAATGTCGGTAGCGAAGAATCAAACCTAAACCTGTCGCAACATCGTGCCAATTCAGTGATGGCCTATTTGATCAATCAGGGTGTACATCCCAGTCGGATAGTGGCATATGGCAAAGGTGAGGATTTTCCAATTAGCGATAACGAATCTGCAACGGGTCGTCAGCAAAACCGTCGCGTTGAAATCATCATCGCAAACACAGACACTAAACAATAAGTCATAGTATCGGTATGTTGTTACAAAGCCTGCTCAGTACAACTGGGCAGGCTTCTTTTGCTACAAGGTAACCTCCTGTTACAACAAAGAATCCGAGTAATTCTCCCATCCAGAACTCTGATCGCTCCTTCATCAGGGAATAAATCATTGGCTTGGAAAGGGAAGCGTATTTGATTCCCCCGGCTCACTTACTCGACTTTTTTTGCAAATTTTTGTTCAACTGCAGCAAGTTTTTGATCATTAATTTTTTCATTTGCTCGCGACCTATTACGTGTTTCAAACTGCTGCCAACGCCGCCAACCTGATCGGTAGAGCTGTGGGTGGAATAAAACATCAGCGTGCCGTCTTTATAGGGTATGCCGCCTGCCACAACATGACTGGAGTTATAGGAATGACCCACGTAAAACTGTCTGTGCAGAATGATGCCGCCCTCAGCGCCCGCGATGATGACACGATGGCTCAAGATTGCAGTGGGTCGGTCCTCGACGATGCGGTTCATCCAGAAAAATTGCTCGGTTGCTGACTTGGGTAAACCCACAGGGTAATTCAGCCAACCCTGTTGCAGTTGCGGAAAATAATGCGCCCAGGTTTTGCTATTAACCGCGTCTGTGCGCAATTCCGTAGCCGGGTCGGCATTGCTGCCGTCGCGACTATAGGCAGAGATCCCTGCCAAGCCGCTTTTGCGATAGTCTTTCCAGTGCTGCAACAGGATCTCTCGATACTTTTGCGAAGCGGTTTTCAGCAGTATTTTCTTATCGATATCATCCGGTTTGGGCAGTAACGACTGCAACGCTTCGATTTCCTGTTTCGATAAGTTAAATTTGTTACCGGCTTCGGCTTTCAAAAAGGCTGTGGCTTCATCAAGCTGTTTCTCGCCAAACGCAAATTTCTTAAAAGTATTGATATCAGCATTATCCGGAATCAACCCTGAAGCGGTGATGTTGCTGTCCTGTATTATCAGGTTACCGCGCTTCAGATACTCGAGAACTTGCGCTAACTGCACCGGCATATACATAGCAACACCAACCGCCAGCTCTTTCTGACTGGTTTCACTGACTTCGTAAGTGACAATTTCACCGCGATCAAGTTGGCTAATTTGCTCAACGCTGATGCCGAAGTTTTCCAGGAACTGTTGTGCGTTGGGCAGGTTTTGCGCCCATAACAGTTGACTGAATATTGCGCATAGGAATAATGTAGCTTGCAGCGAGCGTTTACAGAAAAACATACTGACTCCTTGCCGATGAATTGATTCTAGAAAGTAATAGAAGCGCGATTCAATAATTGCGCAATCGAAAGCGGCTCTAACTATTTGACTGACAAAAGGTAGTTAAATCGCTCCTTTTTCACAGTTACATTTAACACCCAGCAACACGCCGCGTGCGCGCAGGTCATACAGGATAGCTAATCCGCTCTGCATCACGACTTCTGGTACGGGATGGCAACTTTCTTTAATGATTTTTTCGAGTACAGCCTGACCCGTATAACTTGTGGTTTTCAGCAGATTCAGCCATGGGATAAACCATCCAATTGCAATCATCTCGGATTAATCATGTCAACTCTGTACGCTAGCGCACGTTATTAAAAATTACTGAGAAATCGAATTTACTGAAATTTCCCCGGTCATATTTAGTAGTCATCTGGCCAGTCTGACTAAACAGCAGTTCGATGAATTTTTTGACCAGTAGAGGTGCTGCGTATGGAGAGCCGAGCAGCCAAACAACGATTGAGCATTTAGAGAGAGAATAGATGGGGCAATCGGGAAAACAGGGGATGCCAGCAATAAAAACTCATCGGCAGATAAAATGCAGCGTTATTGAACAGATTTAGCGGCCGTTGTTGTGTTACCCAATGGCTACACAGCGATACTCATCATCACTTTCCTGACTTTCTTGCTTACCGCAATGCCCTGTTGCCAGCAGTTGTGCAAATTGTTCTGCGATAATTGGCCGGCTAAAAAAATAACCCTGCCCTTCTTCACAATGCTGTGTTTTCAGAAAAGTTAACTGATCCTGTTTCTCTACACCTTCGGCGATTACCAGTTGTTTAAGGCTAGCGCCCATGGCGATGACCGCGCTCGCGATGATTCCGTTATCACAACTGATATCCCGCACAAACGATTGGTCGATTTTGAGGATATCGATCGAAAATTGATGCAGATAACTCAAACTGGAGTAGCCTGTACCAAAATCATCTACCGCCAGCTGTATCCCCATATTCTTAAGTTGCTGAAGTATCAGGTTGCTGGATTCAACATCGCGCATCAACACGCTTTCGGTAATTTCCAGTTGCAGGTGACAGGGATCAAACCCGGTTTCGTTTAAAATTAATTGCACGCCCGCAACGAAATCTTTGAAGCGAAATTCCAGCGCCGAGATATTCACGGCGATTGATCCCAGTTTCAGTCCCGCTGCTTCCCAGCGCTTGGCTTGCGCGCAGGCTTCGCGTAACACCCAGCGGCCAATCGGCACGATCAATCCGCAATCTTCTGCAATCTGCACAAAGCGATCCGGCAACACCAAACCCCATTCCGGATGCTTCCAACGCAACAATGCCTCGGCACCGGTGATCATTCCGTTATCCAGATTGACCTTAGGCTGGTAATACAAGATGAATTCCTGCCGCATCAACGCATACCGGAGATGGGTCTCAATGGCTAATCGCTCAAACGCACCGAGGTTCATGTCATTCTTGAAAAACTGGCAATTGTTCCGGCCTCTTTCCTTAGCGTGATACATCGCGATATCCGCATTCTTGATCAATGTTTCCGGATCCTGGCCATCTGTGGGATAAACACTGATCCCGATACTAGTCGTTATATACAAGACATGCTCGGCAATAGTGTGTGGCTTTGCCAACACAGTGAGTATCTTGTCAGCAGTCAGGGTAGCATCTTGTGCGTGCTTGTCCTGTGTCAGCAGTATCACGAATTCATCCCCGCCCAACCGGCTAACCGTGTCGGAACTACGTACACAGGCGCTCAAGTCTTGTGCAATGGATTGCAGGAGCTTATCGCCGGTTGAATGTCCGAGCGAATCATTAATGTGCTTGAAATTATCCAGATCAAGAAATAGCAGGGAAAGGTACGTACCACGCCGTTTTGCCGACTCGATGGCTTGAGTGATGCGGTCATTCAGTAACGCGCGGTTCGGCAAATTAGTCAGCGAATCGTGCTGCGCCAGATAGGCCATTTTCGCGACTATCGCCCGCGCCGGTGTGACATCATGGAACACAATTACTGCGCCACATATCCGCCCGTTTGAATCATGGATCGGTGCGGCGGAATCTCCAATCGCCACTTCGTTTCCGTCACGCCGGATCAAAATCGTATCCACAGCCAATGTCATTGGTTTGTCTTGCTGCAACACCAACTCGACCGGATTGGATACTGGGTTGTAAGTCTTGCTATTGATAATTCGCATCACCTCGCGAATTGGATACCCGCGCGCCTCTTCTTTCAACCATCCGGTCATATTCTCCGCTGCAGTATTCAAATAATCGATATTGCCTGCCATATCCGTGCTGATGACTGCATCACTGATAGAGTTAAGCGTGATTTCAGCGCGGGTTCTTTCTATGAAGAGTGATTCCTCGACGGCCTTGCGCTGGATGATATTACGAAGCGAGTGCGGCACCAGACTGTTGCTAAAGTAATCTTTCGACAGATGACCTTGTGCGCCGCGCTGCATTGTTTCCTCCGCAAGCATATTATTATCTGTCGCATGGAGCGTTAAGATCGGTGTTTGAGGCACGACGGCGAACAGTTGATCAAATGTTGCCATGCCTTGGCTGTCGGACAGAAACAAATCCGCCAGAATAGCGTCGATATCACCTACGCGCAGTCGCTCAAGCCCATCGGCGAGGCACGTGACCCATTCAATGTCGAATGCGCCATCCTCTGCTTGGTCGAGCACATTCTCCAACGACTCGGCGTCGGCGGCATCGCTCGTGATAATGAGAACTCGATTCACCATGTGATCTTTTCTCGAAGGAAGGGTAGAGTGATTCGTAGACTTGGTTAAGCGAGATCACGTCCACTCAGCTGTTCCGATTGCACTGGCGCTACTTTTTGCCTTTACCGACCTCGTGACCGACGACACCACCAACTGCTGCACCGCCGACCGTTCCGAGCGCACTGCCACCGGTAAGGGCTGCACCGCCAACAGCACACCCACACCAGCACCGATCGCCGTGTTCCTATCCCGCGCGGACATCCCAGCACAACCATTTAAGCTGAGTATCACTGCGATAACTAACGTACTGATTGAAAATCTTCGTATTGTTTTCATTGGAGGCCTCTTTATTAAACATCAAGATATAAGGAAATTCTTATATTTTTAAGATTATTCTCAATACCTATGAACATCTGTGCGCTGGCGCACATACTCAATATGCGATCCCTGCAATACTTTGAGTGGGCAAATGTTCCTTTCCTCCACTTTCTCGGAATACGCAGTGCCAGCAGACCGGATGATCGCAAACTATTAAATCCTGTTCCTACAAGAAGTAGTACCTGGGGTATAGATGGATGAAAAAGAGAATGCCCTCGTGATTAAACGTTATTCAAGTTAAATTTTTAATAAAATAAGGAATGCTATGCAGTTTCTGCCAATCATCGCAGTCATGATACTTTGGTCATCCGCTGTGAATGCTGCGATGCCTGATGATTCTTATATCGCTGGTTACGCTGCAGGAATTCTCAAACATCAGTTCCAAATCGATGCGCCTGCATTAATTGTACGTAACGGTACCATTACGATACCAGCCGATAAAGTATCTGCAGGAGATCGCGCCAAAGTTGTGCAGGTACTTTCCGAGATTCCAGGCGTCGCCAGAGTGGAAGTGGGAGAACACGCTGTTCAGCGATCTGTCGCGACCGCTTCCGTGCCGGATAAAGAAATCACCCCTAAAAAAAGCACACCTGCAATAGGCTCAACAATGCTAGCCACGGGTTTTCTGCCCGAGGGCCATTTGTTTAAGCCGTTACTTGCCGATCCGCGGTGGGCTCACTTTTCGGTCGCTTATCGCAATTATGTAGGCAACAACATTGATGGAAATAACAATGGCTCGGTCAGCTTCGGTGAAACGATACCGTTTTATCGCGCTAATATCGGGCGATCCATTGTGCAATGGGAAACAGGTATTCAGGCCGCCGTCTTTAGTGACTTCAACCTAGGTGCTTCTTCAAAAGATCTCATCAACACGGATTTTATTGCATCGGCCTATTCCAGTATGCGCGCGAAAAACGCATCGGCGTTTGCCCGTATCTATCATCAAAGCTCTCATCTTGGCGATGAATTTTTACTGAGAACACAAACTAGCCTGGAGCGCGTCAACCTTAGCTACGAAGGCATTGATCTCAAGCTTTCCTATGAGCTTCCCTATGGGGTTAGGGTCTATGGCGGAGGCGGTGGTATTTTTCACAAAGAACCATCGACCATCAAACCTTGGTCCGTGCAATATGGCATGGAATTTAGAAGTCCATGGCGCATAGAAAGCGCAGCAATGCGGCCAATTATGGCGGTTGACGTCAAGAATCATGAGCAAAACAATTGGAACGCCGATATATCCGCCCGCGCTGGCGTTCAGTTCGATAATTTTCAAGCCTTCAACAGAAGATTTCAAGTGCTGGCCGAATATTTCAATGGCAATTCACCGACCGGTCAGTTCTTTAGGGAGAAAGTTGAATATATCGGCCTCGGGCTACATTACCATTTTTAGACCAACCTGAATCCCATTCCACTTTGCTATGAGACCACTATCATGCACCCATTAGTCCCTGGCTCAACTTTGCCGATTCTTGCAGTACTTTTATCAAGCTTGGTCCTTGTAACCGCTTGCAGTACCTCACAAGACAGCGCGGTTGCGAATACAAAGCTATCCGGTAATCAATTGGTGCAAGCTAGTGACATCGAATTTGACGCAGAACTCGGCGAATCGCCTTGGCCGGAAGAGGGAGCAACCACCTTGGCTATCACGGAAAGCATCCAGCAAACGATCAAGGCGCGCTATGCGAGCGATCTTCCCGCATTCGCCATGTTCACTCTAAAGCACATGGCTGTGTACTGGCGGATTTTCAGGTTAATAAGACGCTGCAGGATGAACACCAGCAGGGCGTCTTCCAACCCGGTGCGAGCTATAAGGCTTGGATTCGCTTTTCAAACGGCGACAGTGATGCAACGCGCGAAGATAAAGAAGGTGACGGGCGCGGCATGGCAATCAAACTGATGGGTGTTTCCGGAGAGAAACTCTTGCCCGACGAGAACCATACTCAGGATTTTGTGATGATCAATCACCCTGTGTTTTTCATCAACGATCCACAAAAATATCTGAGTCTGATCGAGTCGCTCAGCAGTTCCAATCTGCTAGCCCGATTGTCCGCACCCCTTTCACTCGGAATCGAAGGTTCAATCATTGCGGCAAAAATCAATGGTAAGAAAATCAGAAACCCGCTTTACGCGCGCTACTGGTCGATGGTGCCTTATCAGCTCGGCGCCGGATCAAACCGCCGCGCAATGAAATATTCTGCAAAACCTTGCGGTCAATTGGACAACGCTCCCCAAGCAGATCAATTCCAGGATCCCAATTACTTGCGCACGGCGATGAAAAATCATCTCGACACAGATAATGCTTGTTTCGATTTCCTGATTCAAACGCGAGATACCCGCACAGCGGCAAGCACAGCGCTTAGCGTCGAGATGGCCACAAACGAATGGGAAGAAAGCATAGCGCCTTTTTTTAAAGTCGCCACGATCACGATCCCCAAACAGGATTTTGATAAGCCGGAGCAGCACAGATTTTGTGAGAATCTTTCGTACACGCCTTGGCACTCAGTATTCGAACATCGTCCGCTCGGCGGGGTCAATCGAATCCGCAAAGTGGTTTACACGTCCACCGCCACTCTTAGACGCAGCATGAACGCTGTCAAGCCTATTGAGCCGACGGGTGATGAAGTTTTTTAGGATTATTCTGGGAATCGATTGGACTCGAGACTAATTTAACAAATATAGGAATAGTGATGCATATTTCCCCGATTACTCGTTGCATAGTGAAGTGGTACCGCAAAACTGGACAGGTTGTTAAGCTCTGTTATGGACACTATAGAGGATCATAATCATGAGCAAGAAACGCACACAATATTCCAGTGAATTCAAAGCAAAAATAGCGCTGGCTGCGATACGGGGCGATGAAACCA
>CAMCBD010000079.1 GCA_945872825.1 Nitrosomonas ureae | reverse complement strand
CGAAAAGATCGTGAACTCAGCCTCGCCACATTCGTTAACTTCTATAATACTGTGAAACCTCATACCGGAATTAGTAATATGACTCCGTATGAAAAATTGAGAAACTTTTTCTTCAATCTGTAAACAACACTAGTGATTCTCACACATTATTGATCAACGAAGGCAATCTATTCCGCCTGATCATCAAATCCAAAAAACCGGAAGCGGGAAAGTTTGAACGGCTGGTGATGGAAGAAATTCTCCCGGCGATCCGCAAAACCGGAGGTTATTCCGGATCACAAAAACAGGTCACGGATAAATCCGCAAAACAGCCTAAGCGCTACAATTATCCGCGCCACCTGCTGGAACAAGAATATTTCACCTCACCCTCGCGGCATGCCCCGCTCAGCCTATCCATGCTCGGGCACGAAAGAGAGTTTTCATCCACGTTGTTGGAGCTGCTGCTTGAATTGGGTATTGACGGCCATAACGTCGATGCGCCTTACGCGGAATACACGGCCATGCGAGAAGGCTTGATCAAAGCGCGCCGCGCCCTGGATGAAATCATGCAAACCGCGCTGCGTGCCAGCGCACAACCAGCCAGCACGGCGGTGAAATCATGAGCGCTCAAATACCTATTGATCCAGTAGCGGGATTCTCCCAGGCTGCGCGGGATGCCGGTCTGGAAATCAAAGGGCGGATTACTGCGGATGGAAAAATTCACCGCTGCGAGATGACCGGTGACAAAAAGGGCAAGAAAAACGGCTGGTATGTGCTGTTTTTGGATGGTGTCCCGGCAGGTTCATTCGGATCATGGCGCACTGGGCAGACTTGCAGTTGGTGTGCCAAGTCCGACCATGAGCTGTCGGCGGATGAAATCAAAGAGAATAAACGGCGCATGGCCGCAGCGCGCGCTTTGAGGGAAAAGGAGGAAACCTTTTTGCGTGCGGCTGCCAAAGATAAGGCAGGCAAGATTTGGGAGCGCGCAGGGTCAGTTGATGCGAAGCATGGCTATGTGGTCGAGAAAGGCATTAAGCCGATTGCTGCTAAGCAGATCAAGGCCATGATTGTGCTGCCGGTGCGGGATATTGAGGGTGATCTGCATTCGTTGCAGTTCATTATGCCGGATGGGTCGAAACAGTTTCTGACAGGCGGGCGAAAGAAAGGGTGTTTTAACCTGATTAGTCCGGATGGTATCAAAGATGCTGATATCAAGACATTTTATGTGGTCGAAGGCTGGGCGACTGGTTGCAGTGTTTATGCTGCGACCGGTCAGCCTGTGGCTGTGTGTTTTGATGCGGGCAATTTGTTGCCGGTGTGCAGTGCGCTGCGCGGTAAATATCCAGATTCTAAGATTGTTATTTGTGCGGACGATGATTACCAAACGGATGGGAATCCTGGAATAACCAGAGCGACTGAGGCTGCTGAGGCGGTTGGCGGTTTTATGGTTAAGCCAGATTTTGGCGATGCCCGGACGAATGGCTCCACCGATTTCAATGATTTGCAGCAGCATGCTGGTATTGATGCGGTCAGGCTGTGTTTGGCTGCTGCTTACAGAATCGAGCCAAAGAAGAAGGTGGGTCGTGCCAAGAAGGGCGATTCTAATCTACAGATGAAAGGCGGACTGGTCGAGTCCTGCCCGATGAATGTGTACCGAATCATCAGTAGTCATCCTGATTGGAATGGTGTGATTAGATACAACGAGTTTACCTACGCGATCGATAAGGTAAAGCCGCCGCCGTTCAGTGGCGGCAGTATTGGTAAATGGGGCGATATTGACACGGTTAGGGCTATTGTCTGGGTAAATGAGAACTATGGTTTCTCTCCGAATGATAAGCATTTGGTTCAGGGGTTGGAACTTGTTGCTGATGATAGGTGTGTCAGAGGCAATATCCACAAGGGTTTCAGACTGCCACACCTGCGCCACACCTGCCACACCTCTGCGAGGATTATTTATATGATCAGTTGTTTTTATAGATTCGTTGGTCAAGATAAAGAGCCTACAGGTTATTACGGTTTCGCATCTGCTGCAGATGGCTTCTATTTGTTCGAAGAGATAGGTCAGTATGGCGATCCGTGCAGTATCCAGGTATCGATGGCAGCCTATGGATCATCGTATTGCCTGTGCCTCAATAAGCATGAATGCATCGAGTATGTCAAGACTGAGGTTTCTGAAAATCAGATGGGCGCGATTCTCTCCAGGGATTGGTGCGATCCAGTGGTTAATCGTCCAACGAAGGATAACGGATATACGCAGCACGTGGTCACGGTCACCACGTTCGCATACACCAAGACTGAACTAGCGACGCTTGCTGCATCGATCCCATCGGCCATTGAAGCTATCACCGGATTCATCACAGAAGAAGAAAGCGGGTCAGCGCAGTTTGAAGAACTGCCCGGCGTGTATGCGTATTTTCAGAATTTCAGAATCAGAACACAATCCTAAGGAGGTCTGAGCATGGCAAAGTTAATGCGCAATGTGGTACTCGCAATTAAAGAAGAAACCACGTCCGGCACGGATATCGTGCCGACATCACTGGCGAACTCAATATTAGCCAGGGTATCTGACGCACAGCCGATATCGGCGGAATTTGCAGACCGCAATAACGTCATGGCATATCTTGGCTCCTCGGGTAAAGTGGCTGTGTCAAACCACTCTGAGATAACGGTTGAATTCGAGTTGGCCGGAGCATCAGCGGCCGGCACCGTTCCGGGTTGGGGGCCATTACTCAAAGCTTGCGGATACAGCGAAACCATTGTTGCTGTGACCAGCGTCACGTACAAACCACTTTCCGCATCATTTAAGACCGTATCCATCTATTATTTCCTGGATGGCCTGCGTCATAAAATGATTGGCTGTGCAGGATCGCCATCATTCAGCTTGAGTTCGCGCGGCATACCCATGGCGACAATCAAATTCACCGGCCTATATTCCGCAACAACGGACACCACCTTGCCGGTTGATTCCGATTACAGCGCATTCCTGGCGCCGCAAGCCGTCAACAAAGTCAACACCACGGCATTCACCCTGCATGGCGCCAGCACTCCATTTGACACATTTACCATTGATGGTGGTAACACCGTTGTGTATCAACGCAGCTCCGGGGATCGGAGAGTTCCAGCACCTTAAGATAAACGATGGTGAGTTAGGTCAGCTCGTGGAGCTTCAGCGGCCTGAGATGAGATATAGTAACCTATCTATTATCAAGGAGCCTGCATCAACCTGGGTTGGTACTATATCAGTGGCTGATAACGGTGGAAACTTTCAATGGCAAAGTACTGGGGCGCACGGTATGACAGCCGGGGAGACTGTTAATACATCGGATGCCGGAGCAGCTATAAGGTTACTAGCTGCTGTGAATAATAATCCATCAGGCTATTACGATATCCTCAGTGTAGATAGTGATAATAACCTGACAGTGACTAATAGGTCAGCATTAACTTGTGCTGCTACAGCGTCTATAGCTGGTACAACAATGACAGTTTCTGCTGTACCTGCTGGTAAGAGGATATTCCTAGGAGCCACTATATCTGGATCAGGTGTGACGGCAGCTACTATTACCGCGTTTGGAACTGGGGCTGGTGGGACAGGTACTTACACAGTCAGTGTATCTCAGACTGTGGCGAGCACAACTATCACAACTAGCTTAGCTGCTAGATCACTTACTTATGCTAGAGCTGTAGCTAGTGGATTGGGTAGTCCTGCTGCACAGGTATCGCTCGCTCCTGCTGGCGGCTATCCTTATGGAACCGATCCTCTCGGTAATGTATTCAGTTACGATCCAGGAATAACAGGGGACTCGATGGGTTATGTGCCATCTAAAAAGCATCTTATTGATTTCTGTGTAACAGAGCTAAAATGTCGTTACATCATGATTACATACGATACTGAGGTTAATACTAGATCTGGATTACCTAACGATGAGGACTTTGTGCGGTACCTGAACTCGATGGAAGGAAAGCATACTTTTGGGGGTGGCTTGGTATTAACCAGACCATCTAATGTAACATAATTATATGTTAAAGCTTCTTTGCGATATCTTCCGCTGTAGGATTGTAGTAGACCATTAATTTTTTTAGATCACGGTGTCCTGTCATCCTTGCCAGGTCAAGAACATCAATTTTTTGTGCCAGCCGGGTAATAGCCAAATGGCGGGTGTCGTGGAAATGCAGATCATCGATCATGCAACGTGATTTCGCTTTACGGAAATTTACGTCAATCTGGCTTGCTTCAAGATTAAACACTGAATCACCATCAGTTTCGATTTGTTCGAGTATACGTATCGCTTCTCCTGATAACGGAATGTCTCGCTTATAGCCGTTTTTTGTTTCAATAAGTCTGGCTGTGCGCTTCTCTCGATATTCACATATCCCCAGGTTAATTTGGCTATTTCCCCGGCTCGCATGGCGGTTTCAATCGCAAATAGCATTGCCGCTGCTACTCTCTCAGACACCGCGACAGGTTTACGGTCGTAATCATATCCAAGCGAGAAAAGTAGTTTCTCAATTTCGCGATCTGATATAAGTCGGTCTCTCGGCAATGGCTCTGCAGGTCTGCGTATTCCTTTTAGCGGATTTTCTTTTAGCCAGCCCCAGTCTTTTATGGCCGTATTGATTGCGTGTGATAACAAATTTATTTCACGTAATACAGTGCCAGACGTTACGCTTGCAAGCCTCCTGTCGCGCCAGGAAGACAAATGGCTGGCCGATAAATCGCACAGCATTACCCGTGATATTTCATCACGCAAAAACGCATTAATACGCTTCACCTCCCAGTCTCCGCCACGTTTTGTTACTGATACATTATCAGCATAACGATTAAGCAAATCGCCAAATGTTTTATTTGGTATTTCCCCTCGGTTGCCTGATAAAACATTTTTTTCGGTCTCTGCGGCCCAGTGACTTGCTTCAAGTTTGGTATCAAAAGTCTTGGATGTGCGGATACCTTTTCTACAAATCGAAGCTTCCCAGCCGTTTCCTTTCTTCCTAAATGATGCCATTCCGTAATACCAGACGTAAATTTGACGTAAAGTATAGCGGCAAAACGGAATAAAAGAGTAGAAAAAATTTAAACGAAGCCATCGAATTAACTGATTAGAGTGTCTTGTTTGTTGTGTTCTAAGAGGAAAGATATAAAACAGTATGAAGTGTATTTTTGTCTTGTGGTGCCGGGAGGGGGAATCGAACCCCCATGAAGTCGCCTTCGCGGGATTTTGAGTCCCGTGCGTCTACCAATTCCGCCATCCCGGCTAGACTATCTGTTTGTATTTGAATCAACAGAAGGCGCAATTATCACTGAAAACCTGCAGTACAGCAAGCCGCATGGGCGGAAATCATGTTGCACCAGTATAATAGGCGGTATGAAAACTCAGGATTTTGATTATTACCTGCCTGCTGAGCTAATCGCGCAATTCCCCGCCGGGCGGCGTACCAGCAGCCGCTTACTCTATCTGGATAGCATCAGTAATCAACGGCAGGATACTTTATATTCTCCAACCTGCCCAATTACCTTCGTGCTGGGGATGTCATGGTATTTAACGATACTCAGGTGATCAAAGCGCGCTTATTTGGAAAAAAAGACAGTGGCGGCAAAGTGGAAGTCATGGTTGAGCGTGTGTTGAATGATCGTCATGTTTTGGCTGCTATCCGCGCCAGCCACGCACCTAAACCAGATTCTAAACTGTTATTAGCTGACGCCATTCCAGTAACCGTAATCGTGCGTGAAAACGAATTTTATACATTACGTTTTGAACATGAGAAATCGGTCGCAGAATTATTGGAATGTTACGGTCAACTGCCGCTGCCTCCTTACATTGCGCGACCGGCTACTGCTGCAGATGAGTCGCGTTATCAAACTGTTTACGCCAGAAACTCAGGAGCCGTTGCGGCACCGACTGCCGGTCTGCATTTCGATACCGGCATAATGGATCAATTGCGTGCGATGGGCGTTATCATTGTTTACATCACTTTACATGTCGGTGCAGGGACGTTTCATCCAGTGCGCGTTGAAAATATCGCCGATCACACCATGCATAGCGAAACATTCCACATCCCCCAAGCCACCGTGGACGCTATCGAGCGTGCTAAAACGACAGGAGGCCGTATTCTCTCGGTAGGCACTACATCGTTACGCGCATTGGAGGCTTGTGCATCGCTTCATCGGGGTCGATTGGTAGCAGGTTATGGCAATACGCAGATTTTTATTACGCCAGGCTATCGCTTTCATGTAGTCGAACGGTTATTAACCAACTTTCATTTGCCTTGTTCGACATTGTTGATGCTGGTTTCAGCTTTCGCCGGCATGGAAAATATTCAACGCACTTACCAACATGCTGTGACAGCACGTTATCGTTTTTTTAGTTATGGCGATGCCATGCTTATCGAGAAGAATTTATGAAATTTCAATTACATTCCACCGATCATGCCGCCCGCCGCGGCACGTTAACTTTGACGCACGGTACGGTCGAAACACCGGCTTTCATGCCGGTAGGCACTTATGGCGCAGTCAAAAGCATGTCCCCTGCCACACTACAAGCTACGAACGCACAGATCATCCTGGGCAATACGTTTCATTTGTGGCTGCGTCCCGGACTGGAGGCCATCCAAGCGCATGGCGGACTACACGATTTCATGGGCTGGCATGGCCCGATATTAACCGACTCAGGCGGATTCCAGGTATATAGCCTGGGAGAGTTGCGCAAAATCACTGAACAGGGCGTTCAATTCAAATCCCCGGTCAATGGCGATAACTGTTTTCTATCGCCGGAAGAGTCGATGCGGATTCAACGCACACTCAATTCCGATATTGTGATGATCTTTGATGAATGCACGCCTTATCCGGCAGATGAAACTGCAACCAGACTTTCCATGGAACTCAGTCTTCGTTGGGCAGAACGTTCCAAGCAAGCGCACAGTGACAACCCGAATGCATTGTTCGGTATCGTGCAAGGCGGCATGTATGAGCCTTTGCGCAATCAATCTTTTGCTGGTTTGCACAACATCGGCTTTGATGGGTATGCCATTGGCGGATTATCCGTCGGTGAACCGAAAACAGATATGCAGCGTATCCTGAAACACACTTCACCGCTGCTGCCCGCTGACAAGCCACGCTACTTGATGGGCGTAGGAACACCAGCAGATATTGTCAACGCAGTGGCACAAGGCATTGATATGTTCGATTGCGTGCTACCTACGCGCAACGCCCGGAACGGGTGGCTGTATACGCGACATGGCATTATCAAATTGCGTAATAGCCGCTATCGCTTAGATACTTCGCCTCCTGATGAACACTGTGGTTGCTATACCTGTCAGCATTTCAGTCGCGCTTACCTGCATCACTTACAGCGCATCAATGAAATGTTGGGCGCACACTTAAATACTGTCCACAATTTATTCTATTATCAGCAACTAATGGCGGAAATTCGAACGGCAATTGAAAACAAACAATTTGAAGAATATGCACAAGAATTTCTGACATAAGCGGTCATCATGCTAATATGTACCCTTTTAATAAAAGGGAGAATTTTATGCTGATAAATGACGCATTTGCCCAAGCTGCTTCGTCAACGCAAGCTGGCGCAGACTGGCTGAGTCTATTACCGATGCTCGGTATACTTGTCATTTTTTATTTATTGCTGATCCGCCCCCAGGCCAAACGTGCAAAAGAACAAAAACAGATGGTGGAAGCATTGCAAAGAGGTGATGAAGTCATCACTAACGGCGGCATATTAGGTTTGGTCATTAATGTCAGTGAAAATTATGTGGTTATCGAAATTGCGCCTACCGTAGAGATTACTGCGCTTAAATCTTCGGTGCAAACCTTATTACCCAAAGGAACACTGAAAAGTATTGAACCCAAAGGAAAAACACAAAAAACCAAAACAGCAAAAACAACTGCTGCACCGGAATCCAAAAAAACTGAAGATACCGGAGAAGCTTCAGATAACAAAGAAACTGAAGCTGAAAATAATACAGAAAAGAAATAATCACGCACAGTAACGTAGGGAATTATTATTTAATACCTGCCCTTGCATATCTTTTTACCTTTTATCATTTGATACTTAACAGACACCCATGAACCGCTACGCACTTTGGAAGTATCTGATTATTGCGGTTTCGCTTCTACTCGGATTGCTTTACACATTACCTAATTTTTACGGTGAATCTCCTGCAGTACAGATTTCATCGTTACGGGTTTCGGCAAACGTTGATATAACCTTGCTGCAACGAGTCGAAGACGCATTAAAAAAAGCTAACATTGAAACCGTTGGAATTTTTCTTGAAGAAGGCAGTATCAAGGCACGTTTCGCTGATACTGACATACAAATCAAGGCAAAAGATCTTTTGGAATCAACGCTTGGTAGAGAATACATAGTTGCACTGAATCTACTACCCAACTCTCCTCAATGGTTAACCGATCTTGGCGCTCTGCCAATGTATCTGGGGCTTGATCTGCGTGGTGGTGTGCATTTCATGCTTGCGGTTGATATGGAAGGTGCTCTCGAGAAATCACTGGATCGTTACAGTGCTGATATTCGCAGCACATTACGTGAAAATAAGATTCCATATGCCGGACTTGAGAAACAAGAGAAAAAACTCATCTTGAAGTTTCGTGATACTGAGGCACGCGCAAAGGCACAAGCTGAATTAAAATCGAATTTCCCTGATCTCGGTTTAAGTGAAAAAGAAGCCGATAACCGGTATCACCTCATTGCTGCGATCAAACCCGAAGCCCAAATTCGCATGCAAGATTCAGCAGTGATGCAGAATATCACTACACTACGTAATCGTGTTAATGAACTGGGCGTCGCCGAACCAATCATACAGAAAGCTGGAGTGGATCGTGTCATTGTTCAATTGCCGGGTGTACAGGATACAGCCAAGGCAAAAGATATCCTAGGACGGACGGCCACATTGGAAATTCGTATGGTCGATGATGAACATGATCTCGATGCTGCCATACGTGGAAAAATTCCATTTGGGACAGAGCTTTATGAGGAACGTGGCGGCGGTCCAATACTCGTCAAGAAACAAGTTTTACTCACAGGTGAGCGTATTACCGATGCGCAGCCCGGCTTTGATAAAGACAATCAACCGGCAGTACATATCAATCTAGACAACAGCGGCTCACGTATTTTCAAGCAATTGACGCGTGAAAACGTTGGCAAAAGAATGGCGATTCTTTTAATCGAGAAGAACCAAACAGAAGTTGTTACGGCGCCGGTGATACGTGAAGAAATTGGCGGTGGACGTGTCCAGATCAGTGGACGCATGACCAGTAGAGAAGCTCGAGATGTAGCATTGCTGCTACGTGCAGGTGCACTGGCAGCGCCGATGGATATTATTGAAGAGCGTACAGTAGGCCCAAGCTTGGGTGCCGAAAATATCGCTCGGGGGTATAACTCCACGCTATATGGATTCTTGGCTGTTTCCTGCTTCGTCATAATTTATTACACGGCGTTTGGTGTTATCTCAGTCATCGCGCTCGCTCTCAATATATTGCTGTTAGTGGGTTTATTATCGATCATGCAAGCCACATTGACTCTACCCGGAATGGCTGCTTTGGCGCTGACTGTGGGTATGGCTATCGATGCGAATGTGCTGATTAATGAACGTATCCGGGATGAATTACGCGCTGGCGCTTCTCCGCAACTCGCCATTCACGCTGGATTTGAACGCGCATTTGGTACGATTGTGGATTCCAATATCACAACATTAATTGCAGGCATTGCACTATTTGCTTTTGGTTCAGGACCGATCAAAGGGTTTGCGGTGGTTCTGTGCTTGGGTATTTTAACTTCTGTATTTACTGCAACTTTTGTATCTAGAGGTATGGTAAATCTGATGTATGGAAGCCGGCGTCGACTGGATCACGTTCCTATCGGCAAAATCTGGATACCCAAGCATAGTGTAGCGAGCGGTAAATCTATCTCACATCATGAAGATGAGATTGACGAAGATACCATCAGCACCAAAGTAAAAATCAGCGAACAAAAAAAAGAAATCGGCCAAATAGAAACCACAATCGAAACTGATAATAAGGTTGATAGCACTGCTAAAACCAAAAGTAAGCGTAAAACATCTGATACCAAGTCACCTAAGCAATAATCAGTTCATAAGGAAGCAAAAAATATGGAATTTTTTAGATTTAATCGTGACATTCCCTTCATGAGCTGGAGACGGCCAGGAGCTGTTATTTCGATAGTAACATTCATTCTTTCTGTCTTCTTTATTGCCACAAAAGGATTAAACCTTGGAGTGGACTTCACTGGCGGAACGGTTCTGGAAGTTGGCTATAATCAGACGGCTGATCTCGGAAAAATTAGAAGTGTTCTAGCTGATCTTGAAATGTCTGATGCCAGTGTACAAAACTTTGGGTCTTCCCGTGAAGTTCTCATACGTTTACCCATTAAACCTGAAGTATCTAGCGCACAGTTATCTGAAATCGTATTAAATGCACTTAAACAAGCGGATTCCTCGGTGGAAATGAAGCGTGTAGAATTCGTCGGTCCGCAAGTTGGTGAAGAATTACTCGAAAATGGTGCTTTGGCCTTACTGTTTGTTTCATTAGGTATAGTTGCCTATCTGGCCGTGCGATTCGAATGGAAGTTTGGTGTAGCAGGCATTATCGCTAACTTACATGATGTCGTAATTATCGTTGGTTGTTTTGCGTTCTTTCAATGGGAATTCTCCCTAACTGTATTAGCTGCTGTATTGGCCATATTAGGTTATTCTGTCAATGAATCCGTTGTCATTTTTGATCGCATACGCGAAAATTTCAGAAAACACCGCAGAGCATCTATCACACAAATAATCGATAATGCCATTACACAAACCATGTCACGTACAATCATTACGCATGGCAGTACTCAGATGGTAGTTATCGCCATGCTTTTGTTCGGTGGTGAAGTGCTCTACTATTTTTCATTGGCATTAACAATTGGCATTCTGTTTGGAATCTACTCTTCAATTATGGTAGGCAGTTCTATTATTATGCTTCTAGGCGTTAAGCGAGAAGATCTCGTTAAATTAGAGAAGAAACCACTAGAAAATGATGGTGCAGTGGTATAGAAGTTTCTGACAACCAACTAAAAATATCTATTTATTATCAAATCAAGGTAAAGAAGACTTTTGTTAACAGAAATCATCAACTGGATTGTCAACACGGTCGGCAACCTAGGATACCCGGGTATTTTCTTGCTTATGCTGATTGAATCAAGCTTTATACCTTTTCCCAGTGAAGTCATTATGATTCCCGCAGGTTACTTGGCTTCAAAAGGTGAAATGAACATGATAGCCATAATACTATGCGGTATTTTAGGAAGCTTATTGGGTGCGCTAGTCAACTACTATTTAGCGATTAAATTGGGTCGTCCATTACTGATACGCTACGGCAAATATGTTATGTTCAAAGAACACAACCTACAGCAAATGGAAAATTTCTTTGCACGCCACGGTCATATTTCCACATTTACTGGTCGTTTAATCCCTATGATTCGGCAATATATCTCCATCCCTGCTGGTCTGGCAAGAATGAATCTACCTATTTTTTGCTTTTATACTAGTCTTGGTGCAGGAATTTGGGTAATTATTTTGACACTGCTAGGTTACTTCATCGGTGAAAATGAATTGCTGATTAAAGAATATTTACGTGATATCGTCATTGGCCTCATAATTAGTTGCGTGGTAGGCATTGCATTCTATTGGAACTATCACCGACGTTCGAGTCGTTAAATTCCTAATATAACCTTTCTTTTGAATAAATTTATTTTAAAAAAGGACACAACAGATTCTCTTTGTTGTGTCCTTAGCTTTGAATGTTTAAGCAGCGGCTTGTTTATCTGATTTGCGTTTGCTTCGCATATAGACGAGAGCGCCAATTGCAAGCACCAGTACAATAGGTGCAATTATTGCCGATTTAGGTGTTGGACGGCCTTCTCCTACTGAAAACGGAAAGCGTGATACATAAT
>CAMCBD010000078.1 GCA_945872825.1 Nitrosomonas ureae | reverse complement strand
TGGTTTCATCGCCCCGTATCGCAGCCAGCGCTATTTTTGCTTTGAATTCACTGGAATATTGTGTGCGTTTCTTGCTCATGATTATGATCCTCTATAGTGTCCATAACAGAGCTTAACAACCTGTCCAGTTTTGCGGTACCACTTCAAGTGATGCGCTCGGATCCGGAGTATAAGAAGCCAGTGGATAATCACTTAGCAGGTCTTTGCTGCTACGAATTTCGATTACGGATTGGGTGTTTTGCGCATTACCAGCATCTTTAATCGTCATGATCCAGTTTCCATTGCCGTGGGTTATCGGTTTGTTGATGCTTCCTGAAGACTTAGGATCATGAATTTCAGTAATATAATATGTCTTGGCAGCTTCGTCGTGCATTTGCGGGTATCCGTCGACTTGCAAAGATTCATGGTAGATAAAATACGTATTGATATCACGCCAGGTATGACGATGCCATTTCGGTAAAGGAAATCCCTCCTCACTTTTTAGACATTCCGCAATTTCCAGATAATTTTTGTCACTGCTGCGGCTATAAATCACTTTCTGGCTGAGTAATTCTTCTCGTGTGGGCGTTGTCATGCAAGCGGATAACATGAGTATACAGAGCAGAAGCAGGATCGATTTTTTTAGAGAATGGCGCATAAGATGGAAAGCTGAGAATTCTAATTTTGAGGGTAAATTGAATGGTATCAGAACCATTTTGTATTGCACACGGTTGAAGGATTAAATCTTGTAATTTTGCTAAACCGAGAGTGGAAATTAGTAAGCAAATAACTCTTGCAGCCGAAGACACAATTCGATTTGAGTGGCTTCGTCAATCACGCCGAGCTTGCTGACTAAACGTGTTTTATCTACTGCCCGGATTTGATCCAGAAGAATGAGGCCTTGTTTGTTCTTGAAAGTGCAAGCAACCCGGCAAGGAAATTCAAAACCTTTGGTCGTCATCGGTGCCATGAGCACAATCGATAAGGCGGATAGTTCATTGGGGGATATCACAACGCAAGGTCTAGTTTTATTAATTTCCGAGCCTTGGGTAGGATCAAGCTGTACTAGCCAGACTTGGAACCGCAGAATCGTTGGAGTTACCAAGTTAAATCATCATCAGTGGATAAACGGGCACTCAGCCATTTCTGATCTAGTGTTTCCTTGCCATGGGTTTTCAGCGTATTTTCGATGGATTCCTTCCAACCCTCTCTCGCATCTTTTTTAGGTGTAATCAATAAACCCCCTTCTACGACTTGTAATTGCAGATCCTTGCCTTCCAATTGCGCTTGTTCAATCAGTGGTTTGGGGATACGGATGCCGTGGGAATTGCCAATTTTAACGAGGTGAGTCATGGGATCATCATAGATTATGGAATTATATTTTGTGACTATAATGTAATTACATTTTGTGTGCAAGAATTTTGTTGATGGTCTTTATGTTCCATTTTGGAATTGATTGCGTTTTAAATGGCTAAGGGGCGGGTAATTAGTTATGCTAATGGTTCAGAATTTCAGACTGTTATGAGAATTTCTTTGCTTTTCTATAAGGATAATTTATTGAGCACACCTCTGTTTATAGTAAACTCTCGTTTCACTTGTTAGAATCAACATTTTTCAAAAACAGATCAGATTACATTATTAACTTAGGATTGTTCATGAATACCGAAGATTTTCGCCCAGAGAAAGAAATCAAAATATTTTACCCACCCCAACGTGTTCTGATGGGACCGGGACCATCGGATACCCATCCGCGCGTGCTGAATGCCATGGCACGCCCGACCTTAGGTCACCTTGATCCCGTTTTCACCGAAATGATGGAAGAGATTAAGAGTTTGATGCGCTATGCATTTCAAACCAAAAACCGGATGACCTTCCCGGTTTCCGGACCGGGATCTGTGGGGATGGAAATGTGCTTTGTTAACATGATCGAACCCGGTGATAAAGTGATTGTGTGTCGCAATGGCGTGTTTGGCGGGCGCATGATTGAAAACGTTGAGCGTCATGGCGGCGTTGCGGTAGTAGTGGATGATAAATGGGGTGAACCAGTTGATCCGCAGAAAGTGGAAGATGCGCTTAAAAAGAACCCCGATACTAAGATTATTGCGTTTTGTCATGCGGAGACTTCAACGGGCGCCTCATCGGATGTCAAAACCTTGTGTGAAATTGCGCGCAAATATAATTGCCTGACGATTGTGGATACCGTCACTTCGTTGGGTGGCACGCCGATTAAAGTCGATGAGTGGGGAATTGATGCGATCTATTCCGGTAGCCAGAAATGTTTATCTTGCCCGCCAGGATTGTCACCAGTTAGTTTCTCCGAGCGCGTAACCGAACTGGTTAAGAATCGTAAGACGAAAGTACATAGCTGGTTTATGGATATCGGCTTGTTGTTGAACTACTGGGGATCATCAACCCGCACGTATCACCATACAGCGCCAACCAATGCGCTGTATGCACTACATGAGTCATTGTTGATGCTGGCTGAAGAAGGATTGGAACATTCCTGGGCACGGCATCGGTATAATTATGAAGCATTAAAAGCCGGATTCGCCACATTGGGCATGAATTATGTGGTTGCGGAACAATATCGCTTGCCGCAACTGAATTCCGTTTTTGTACCGGCTGGCGTGGATGAAAAAGAAGTCCGCCGCCGCTTGTTGGATGACTATAGTCTTGAAATTGGCGCCGGTTTGGGTGATTTTGCAGGAAAAGTATGGCGTTTCGGCTTGATGGGCACTTCCAGCCGCGTAGAAAACGTGATTTTCTGCTTGAATGCACTGGAAAGTATTCTACTCGACATGGGTATGAAAGTGGAACGCGGTGCTGCGGCATCAGCGGCGCATCAGAAGTATGCAGAAAAGCCTATGTTTTAAGGTTTGACCAGAATTGCTGGCATCTTAGCCGCTCCATGCCACTTTCTTGTCGTGTACGATGAGAAAGTGGCATATGTCTTTTGTTGACACTTATCACGGATAATCCGGTCATTATGGTTTTGGATTTTCCCCTATCAGTTGTAGCAGCACCGCTGGTATCTTTTTTTATCTCTTTTTTCTCAATTTTATGGTTGATCAGGAGAAAAGCTGATTGGGTACTGGACCACCCGAATTCACGTTCGCTACATGCTGTGCCGGTGTCTCGTATTGGTGGCTTAGGCTTGTTATTCGGGGTCATAACTGCCTGGTTATGTTTTTCGGTTGTCATGCCCATTACGGTTTGGATAGGCATAGGCCTGCTGGTGGTTATATCATTAATTGATGATGTTTGGCAGGCGCCGGTATGGTGCCGGCTGCTGATACAGAGTATCGTTGCCGCTGGATTTTCTATGATTCTATTGTTGGATACTTATGATTGGACAATGGTCTTGTGTAGCACAGTTGCAGTTATCTGGATGTCTAATCTTTACAACTTTATGGATGGCTCGGATGGCCTGGCAGGTGGAATGACAGTGATTGGGTTTGGCTATTATGGCTTAATTGCATATTTGGCAGGGGGTAACGATTTCGCTGTGCTGAATTTTTCAATAGCCGCCGCTGCTGGCGCATTTCTGCTGCATAATTTTTATCCGGCGCGCATTTTCCTGGGGGACGTGGGCGCTATTCCACTTGGATTCCTGGCCGCTGCATTGGGAATACTCGGATGGCTGGATAATTTGTGGTCATCGTGGGTACCGCTGTTGATATTTTCACCTTTCATCGCTGATTCGACAGTCACGCTGATAAAGCGTTTATTGCGCGGGGAAAAAATCTGGCAGGCGCATCGTGAACATTATTATCAGCGCTTGGTGCAAAGCGGTTTTGGTCATCGTAATACGGCGTTATCAGCCTATGCTTTGATGCTTACGGTAGGAGCAAGCGCGGTATGGGCAAGTGGACAAAGCCCAGCGGTGCAAAGTTGGATTGCAATGCTATGGGGAGGTTTTTATTTGCTATTAATGTTTATTTCTGATCGGAATCAGAAATATTATTCCAATCGGGGATAGTATGTTTCGGAGAAAATACGGAATACGCACCTTCATTGCTTTTACGCATGATTTTGTTGCAATTCCCGTAGCTTGGTGGCTTGCTTTTCTATTTCGCTTTAATTTTGAGATTCCTGCGCCTTCATTACAGTTCTTGCTGGAAATCTTGCCGTGGACAGTGCTTGTTCAGGGCAGTTTCTTTTTGTGGTTCGGACTTTACCGGGGGTTATGGCGCTATGCCAGTTTACCCGATCTAAAGAGAATTTTTGTTGCGGTGATGAGCGGCACTGTGACTGTATTACTGATCTTGTGGCCATTGGGTTTGCTGGTCAATATTCCAACAGCGGTCATTCTGTTGGTGCCATTGTTATTGCTGCTGATCATGGGCGGCAGCCGTTTGACTTATCGTGCATGGAAAGAGCGCCGCCTGTATGGTCTGGAGAGTAATGAAGCGAAGCTGGTATTGATACTCGGTGCCGGCAGCACTGCGGTGAGTCTGGTTAAGGATTTGACGAGAAGCCGTGACTGGCACGTTGTTGGAATGCTGGATGATGATCCAAGAAAATTGGGTACGCGACTGCAAGGCATTCGTGTACTCGGCACGATTAATGAATTGCCGCAATGGGTGCAGAAACTGAATGTCGGTCATGTGATTATTGCCATACCATCCGTTTCTCGTCGAATACACCGCCAAGCTTTGGAGATGTGCTCGGAGATCGGGGTGAAAGCGATGACGGTGCCGTCTTACGCAGATCTGATCAGTGGTAAAACAACCGTATCACAGATTCGTGAAATAGAGCTCGATGATTTGCTGGGTAGAGCGCCTGTCGTTCTGGATAATGACGGGTTGCATGGTTTATTGACAGGAAAGGTTATCCTGGTCACAGGAGCGGGTGGTTCGATAGGCTCAGAATTATGTAGGCAGCTCGCTGCATTTGAACCCAATCGCATTGTTTTCCTCGAACTGAACGAGTTTGCACTCTACAGCATACAAGAGGAATTCTTATCACGTTTTCCTGACATGGCCATGTCGTTCGTCATCGGTGATATCAAAGACCACGCACGCATGACGCAATTGTTCACGCAGTTCCAGCCTTCCGTGGTTTTTCATGCAGCTGCTTACAAACATGTTCCGCTCATGGAACAAGAGAATGCGTGCCAAGCTTTGCTGAATAATGTCCTGGGTACGCAGGTACTGGCTCAAGTAGCGATAAGTTTTGGCGTGGAAAAATTTGTTCTGGTTTCGACAGACAAAGCGGTTAATCCTGTGAGTGTTATGGGAGCCAGTAAGCGGTTGGCTGAGATGGTGTGTCAAGCTTTGCAGCAATCCATTACAAAGAATACGAAACCTGATCAGAATAATCAATCGAATCAAACCTGTTTTGTGATGGTGCGTTTCGGCAATGTATTGGGCAGTACCGGTAGTGTTATTCCAAAATTTCGCGAACAGATCGCCAGAGGCGGCCCTATAACGATCACGCATCCGGAAATGACACGTTATTTTATGTCTATCCCGGAAGCGGCGCAACTGGTTTTACAAGCCGGACTGATGGGAGGGACAAAAGGCGGTGGAGAAATATTTGTGTTGGATATGGGCGATCCGGTAAAAATTGTTGATCTGGCCAACGATCTAATTCATTTGTCGGGATTGGGTGAGGATGATGTACGAATTGTTTTCAGCGGACTACGGCCTGGTGAAAAGTTGCATGAAGAACTGCTGGCAGCCAGTGAAAATACTTTTCCGACACTGCATCAAAAATTACGTATTGCGCAGGCACGCCAGGTTGATGAGCCGTGGCTATCCGAGTTGATAGCCTGGTTAGGTAAAATTACTGTCTTAAGTGATCAGGAAGTCCGGGATCAACTGGCAAAGTGGGTGCCAGAATATACCACGAAGGAAACGGAGCATTAACTAACTGATTGGCCTTCAGTTTCTCGTGATTCCAAGAGACTAACGCTAATTGCTTACTGCTTGTTCTTCTTGCTTTGTCTAGGAATGGTTTGGCCCTTTCAAACTTTCTGTGATACATCCATTTTCCAGAACAACAATTCGATCAATCTTTTTCAGTCGGGGAATATATTGATTGAAAATTAGAGTCGTGCGGTTTTGCATTAGTTTTTCCAAGGCTGACAGTAGATTTCCAGAATTAGATTCTTCATGTACGATAAATATTTCATCTAGAATCAGGATGGGAGCGTTTTTAACTAACGCGCGTGCAATAGCAAGCTGATGAAATTGTTGTTTATTGATTGTTGTACCTTCTTTGCCAATCTGCGTCTGTAAACCACTGGGCATGTGCCGGATAAATTCCATCGCGTGAGAGGCGTGTGCTGCAGTGGTAATTTTCGCTTCGTTGGCACAACGCATCGTGCCGTACGCGATATTGCCCGCAATTTTTTCATCCAGCAAATAATCATCTTCCGTCACTATGGCGATATTGGCATGTAAGTTATTTAACTGGATATCGGCGAGCGGATGATCATCCAGCAATATTCTTCCACTGGTGGGTTGTTGTAAGCGTAGTATCAGATTAATAAGCATATTTTTCTCTCCTGCGGTATAACCGGTAAAAATAGTTATTTCGCCTGGTTTTACGGTGAAGTTAATATGATTCAGAATGGGCGTTGCTTGTTCATCACTACAGAAGCGTACTTGTTCAAAAACTAATTTCCCGCTGATATGAGGAATGCTAATGACACCGGTATCTTGTTCGGGTGCTTGATCTAGGAATGAAAAGATGGTTTCTAGGGTCTTTTGTTCATGCTCAAGTTGTTTGGGTATGCCAGCGATGCGTTGTATCGGCATGATGAGGAGCAATACAACGGAAATGAGTGCGCCGACTTCATGCAGATTCAATGCACCGTCAATAGCTTGCAGTGCGATCATGTAAATGACGGCTGTCAAAATCAATGCCGTAACGATTTGGCTTGCTGGGACGGCTATTGCTCTGACTATTGTTTGTTGCATTTCTGCGTGATAAATAGTTTCTGAAATTTTTCCAAGGCGCTGACTTTCATACATTTGTCCGCCATCTAATCTGATTTTTCTGTTGTGTGCAATGGATTGAGACAAGTGCTGAATCAGGTTTCTCGAGGCCAACAAGCTTTTTTGGTCAGGCTTGTTTAAATGACTGTGCGTCATCTGAGTAACTAATATGACGAACGAAGTTACCAGAAGTAGAAACAAAGAGAATTCTTGATTGAGATAAAGCGTGCAAATAATCAACCCTATGATTGTTAGGCTATCTTGCGTAATGGCGGTGATATAACGAGATGTAGATTGAGATATTTGGTTGATATTGGATATCAGCGCGTCAATTACATTATTTTTATTGAGTTGGCTATAGTGATTGACCGGTAGTGTCAGCAGTTTGATAAAAAAATCCATACGTAAATCAATAGCTAATTTGCCAACGGCTTTGTTGGCAGTATAGATGCTGATATAACCTGCGATTCCACGGATCATAAATAATGCAATAATCGCCAACGATGCTGTTTGCATCAGCGATTGGTCTTTATCGATAAAGGTGCTTTCAAGTATTTGTTTAATCAGTATGGGCAGGGAAGCCAAAGTTGCTGCCATGACCACCATGGCAAATAATGCCAGCAAGAGTAATTTCCAATAGGGAAAAAGTCTTCTGAGTAAGCGGAGGAAAAGGTGTGCGCGGATCATAATGCGTAATTCTACCTGAACATTCAGCGGCTATTGCATCGTGCAATTATCCGGAACGTGAAACAGATATAATACAAGCATCATTATTTCTAGTGAATTAATCCGGGTGAAAGCGATTCGTTCATAAGCGTGTGAACATCGGGATTTTATTTATGCCAACATCAAATACTTCATATACGACAAGAGATTTTCCAAGATCTACTATCCCACGGCGCAAAGGTATTGTACTTGCGGGCGGTTCCGGTACGCGGCTTTATCCGGTTACTCAGACTGTTTCCAAACAGTTGTTGCCGGTGTTTGATAAGCCGATGATTTATTATCCGCTCAGTACATTAATGTTGGCGGGAATCCGGGATATTCTGGTCATCTCAACACCGCGTGATGTTGGAAATTACGCAGAGCTGTTGCGTGATGGTCATCAGTGGGGATTGAATATATCGTATGCCGAACAACCCTCGCCCGACGGCCTTGCGCAAGCATTTATCATCGGTGAATCGTTTATTGGTAACGATTGTTCAGCGCTTGTATTGGGCGATAACATTTTTCATGGACACGACTTTCACCATTTACTCACAAGCGCGATGGAACGGACGCAAGGGGCCAGTGTTTTTGCCTATCATGTACATGATCCGGAGCGTTATGGCGTGGTTGAGTTTGATGCGCAGGGTAGTGTGATTAATCTGGAAGAAAAACCCAAACATCCGAAATCCCATTATGCAGTGACCGGCCTGTATTTTTATGATCAGCAGGTGGTTGATTACGCCAAAAGCCTGAAACCATCGGTACGCAATGAACTGGAAATCACCGATTTGAATCGTATTTACCTGGAGCGATCTGCATTGCGTGTTGAAATTATGGGGCGTGGCTATGCATGGCTGGATACCGGTACGCACGAATCATTGCTGGATGCGAGTCAGTTTGTCGCCACCATTGAACATCGGCAGGGATTGAAAATTGCCTGCCCGGAAGAAATAGCCTTCAGGCAAGGATGGATCGACGCAGCGCAACTGGAGAAACTGGCGATTCCGTTGGCCAAAAATGGCTATGGGCAGTATTTGCTGCAAGTGTTAAAACGTGAATTTTGATTGAGACCGATAGATGAAATCAACCCGACTGGCTATTCCGGAAGTTCTGTTATTTGAACCACGTGTTTTTGGCGATGAACGCGGATTTTTTTTCGAAAGCTTTAATCAGCGTGAATTTGAATCCGCAGTCGGAAAAAAAATAAACTTTGTGCAAAGTAATCATTCACGGTCCATTCAACACGTTTTGCGCGGCCTGCATTACCAGATCAAACAAGCCCAGGGAAAGCTAGTACGTGTGGTGGTGGGAGAAGTATTCGACGTGGCAGTAGATATCCGCCGTTCATCCCCAACATTTGGGCAGTGGGTGGGAGAGATACTGAGCGCAGAGAACAAAAAACAATTATGGGTTCCGGCAGGCTTTGCGCACGGGTTTATAGTCCTTTCTGATCATGCGGAGTTTTTGTACAACACAACCGATTACTGGGCACCCGAATACGAGCGCTGCATTGTGTGGAATGATGCAGCCTTGGCGATAGATTGGCCGCTTGCTGGCAAGCAGCCTGTTCTGTCTGAAAAGGATGCGCGTGGAATCTCATTCAATGCTGCAGAAGTTTATGATTAGCGGTTGAGAATGGCCAAGCAGAAAACGATCTATTCGTGTACTGAGTGTGGCGGGCAAACCTTAAAATGGCAAGGCCAGTGTCCGCATTGCCAGTCATGGAATACCTTAATAGAAACCATTGCAGAGAAATCTGTATCGCGCTTCAGTCCAGTATCAGAAATCGGCCAGGTACAAAATTTAAGTACTATTGAAGCACGTGAAGAACCACGTTATCCGACAGGTGTGGATGAGCTGGACCGGGTTCTTGGCGGTGGTCTGGTGCAAGGCGGTGTGGTGCTGTTGGGCGGAGATCCTGGTATTGGAAAGTCGACGTTATTACTGCAAACGCTCTCACATTTGTCGAGTCATCATGCGGTATTGTATGTAAGCGGTGAAGAATCAGCGCACCAGGTGGCATTACGCGCCAAGCGTTTAGCGCTGAATGTGGAAACAGTAAATTTATTTGCGGAAATCCAACTGGAGAAAATCCAGTCTGTTCTGATTGAACGGAAACCGGCTGTGGCCGTGATCGACTCTATCCAAACGATCTACTCGGAGGTATTGCAGTCGGCGCCGGGATCGGTTGCGCAAGTACGCGAGTGTGCAGCGCAATTAACACGCCTGGCGAAGGCAAGCGGAATTTGCATTATTCTGGTTGGCCATGTGACTAAGGAAGGTGCGCTGGCCGGTCCGCGTGTGCTGGAGCATATGGTCGATACGGTGTTGTATTTTGAAGGCGACATGCATTCCAGTTTTCGCATGATCCGTGCTTTCAAGAATCGTTTTGGCGCAGTCAATGAATTAGGTGTGTTTTCTATGAGCGAGAAGGGCCTGCGTGAGGTCAAGAATCCTTCGGCGCTATTTCTCTCGCATCATGACACGCAGGTGCCGGGATCGTGCATCATGGTCACGCAAGAAGGCACGCGCCCGCTGTTAGTGGAAATACAGGCTTTGGTCGACGAAGCGCGCTCACCCAACCCGCGCCGGCTATGCGTCGGATTGGAACAAAACCGGTTAGCGATGCTGCTGGCGGTATTGCATCGCCACGCGGGGATTCCCTGTTTCGATCAGGATGTATTCGTCAATGCTGTCGGTGGCGTAAAAATTACCGAACCGGGTGCTGATCTCGCGATTTTACTGGCGGTGGTCTCGTCGCTGAAAAACAAACCACTGGCGGAAAAAATGATCGTCATCGGTGAAGTCGGCTTGGCAGGCGAAATACGTCCCGTGCAACGCGGACAGGAAAGATTGAAAGAAGCGGCGAAACTGGGTTTTAAACAAGCCATCATTCCGCTGGCCAATAAGCCCAAGCAAGCCATTCCCGGCATGGACATCATTGCCGTAGCGCGGATCAGGGATGCTGTTGCGCATATGCATTAGAAAAACATTGAAACAATTGATTACATTCATGGTTCGACAATCTCACCACGAACATAATCAACAATCACTCTTTCGTTCTGGCTTGTTGAACGACGCAATCAAGGATTGATTTGATGAAAATGCACCGGCAGCTCTGGATACTCGCAGGAGTATCGGTTTTGGTCGTTGTGGCCGCTATGATCCTGCCACCCATTTCGCAGCCAGCCGATTACTACCAGTTCGCCGATCAGCGCAATTTTCTCGGTATTCCCAATTTCAACGATGTTATTTCCAACCTGGCTTTTTTGCTCAGTGGCGGTGCTGGGCTGGTGTTTCTATGGCGGGTTTATCGGACGCCTGCACAAACCACATTTCATGACCTCAGAGAATGCTTACCGTACGGGGTGTTATTTTTCAGTGTGACCGTAGCCGCACTCGGATCGATGTATTATCACTGGATGCCGGATGTTGATCATTTGGTGTGGGACCGATTACCCATTATCATCGGTATTGCCGCTTTGCTGTCCGCAACGCTGGTTGACCGCATAAGCCCGGCTGTCGGTTTGTGGGCATTACCCCTGCTCGTCGTTTCAGCCGTATTCAGCGTGTTGCATTGGTATTGGACTGAGCTGCAAGGCACGGGTAACTTGAACTTTTATATTGTGATGCAGTTTTATTCGATTTTGCTGATTGTCTGGATTAGTCTGCATTTTCCATCACGCTACACCCGTGGCAACGATGTCTATCAAGTGATTGTCTTGTACGCGATAGCGAAGCTGGCTGAAATGCTGGATGGGCAAGTCTTTGTTTGGACGAGTAGCTGGGTAAGTGGTCACACGCTAAAGCACCTGATTGCGGCGTATGCGGCTTATCGGATTGTGCAGATATTGCGGAAACGGACGTTGGTAGGGTGTCAATAAGCGAAGCGCATTGCACCGGAATTCTTATTTGGCAATAAGAAAAATTGCGTTCCACTCTGCTTTGTTGCGATTCGTTGGTTAGATCCACATTGATTCATTCTCGTTTCTCTCAACCTCAAATGACTTAAACCCCGCTCTAGCTTTGAATACTTCTACGTTCTTGCTCAGACTCCCGAGTGCTTGCGAAATCTCGGCGCGTGTTATTTCTGATTGAGCTCCGACTATGATGCGCTTTAACGAGAGGTTTTCGGAAAAATCGGCAAAATACAATCCATTTGTCTCGTCTGTCAGCCCTAGGTAAGCACGATATTCCTGTTCGTATTTCCAGTGATTAAATTTTGTCAATAGAAGTTTCTTCATGAATGCCTCATCTAGTATGTCTGGTTTGTTAAACCGTTGATCAACGTAATCGATCTCATTAATAAAGGAGGAAGGCACTTCGAATCCAAGGCAAACTCCCTTGTGTTTGTCTGCATAATGACTCCAAAGAATCGGGTGCGTCCAAGTCTTGCAAAAGCAAAGAATACCATTGATTTTAGAAAGCTCTGGTTTTGTATTTTCCATAACTTCCCGAAATCCTTGAACAGATAAATCAACGGCAAGAAACTCAAATGGATCGTTCAATTCCATAATCCGTGAGATTTTTAAGCGACGATTTCGCAGTGCTTCGATTTCATATTGCGCATTTATGAAGTGATATACAAGCGTCGTTTACAATCAGATCCCTGAAATGATTTGATAAATTGCATCAGAAATATTATATATTACCGAAAAATTCATGATCTCTCATTGATTCTTAACGTATTA
>CAMCBD010000077.1 GCA_945872825.1 Nitrosomonas ureae | reverse complement strand
CGGCGGCTTGCAAAGTTTAATGGTGTGTCAGTTAACTTTGAGTTGCATTTAAAAGAATCTGAATGGCGTTGGAAAAAACAACCTGATGAACTTGCTAGTGAACTATGGCAACTCATCAGATATTATTAACTCTCCTAGTCTAGAGCCTTTAATGTACATCCGAACCAGATTTCGGAATGGAAGCAGCAGTTACAGGAATCTGCAATCGATGTATTCGGGAGTAATTCAAAAGTAAGGGCCGCCGCGTCTGATCTCAAGATACTTCACGCCAGGATTGGACAGCTCACGTTGGAGAATGATTTTTTAGAAGGCGCGCTCATCAAGGCGGGATTGCTGAGCGCAAAGCGATGATAAACCGAACTCACGCACTATCGCTGGTGAAGCAATGTCGGCTGCTGGATGTGACACGCTCAACAGCATACTGCCGACCGGTTCCGCTATCAGCGGAAGAGCTTGCACTGATGCGCCGGATAGACGAAAATTGCATCTGAACCATCCCTTTGCAGCCATAAACAAGCATGGCAAGCCGGATATCTTCAATACTGACCAAGGTTGCTAATTCACCAGCTTGGAATTCACCGGGCTGCTGAAGGATAACGGTATCCAGATCAGTATGGACGGCAAGGGTAGCTGGCGTGATCATGTGTTTGTCGAACGGCTTTGGAAGAGCGTCAAATACGAAGAAGTATATCTGCACGCTTACGACAGCGTATGTGATGCAAAACAAGGCGTAGAAAAATATTTCATGTCTACAACCAAAATAGACCTCACACTTCGGTGGAATACTTATGCACATATAAATGTGATCCAGCATCAAATGACCTTCCACAATCGCGCTTTCCTTCCGATTTGCCAGGTCGTGTAGAACTTCCCCTATTACTCTCCCTGAGTTTCCCAAATAACAACTTTTTTCCCCGCTTCGGAATAAATACTACATGATATTTACAATCCCAGCTCGTATGACTCAAACTTTGGTACTCCTTCATCTTTGACTCCTCGTCTCGTGGTTGGGACGAGAACGGTACGACGATTGCCGTAACGGTCAAACCTTCAGGAGTCCCCCGGCAGAGCCGGGAGTTTACCTATTATTAATTAATCGCAGTTGATCATCTTCGACTTTTCGGTCAAATTGACTGCCTTCCAATTAATGATCTACTTGACTCATTATCAAATAAAGCGCTTCGCCGCAATTAGCCGGGTATTAACTGCACTCCCCAATTCTCAACTGGCTTTCATTCCAAAAGGCGAAGAACTGAGTCCCGAGAGATTAAATCTTATATTCTAATATGTAATCAACACCATATAGCAATTATTTTTTCTTAAATGAACTTGCTCTTCCGCGAGACCCTGATTGCAAGTATAATTCGTTCACTTTTCCCCATATACCGCCAATTTTCTAAGCTATTGGCGGCTTCTCGAGGATTGGAAAAAATGAAACCGCCTATTCGTATTGCTGTCACCGGCGCAACTGGACAGATTTGTTATAGCTTGCTATTTCGCATTGCAGCTGGCGATATGTTTGGCAAAGACCAACCGGTTATTCTGCAACTGCACGACATTACTGATGCACAGCCGTTTTTCGCGGCTATCGTCATGGAGTTGTATGACTGTGCTTTCCCATTATTAACTGAAATTATCACTACCGATAATCCAGAAGTTGTATTTGATAATGTGGACATTGCCTTGCTGGTAGGTGCCCGGCCACGTGGCGAGAATATGGAACGCAAGGATCTCCTCGCGGCTAATGGCCCTATTTTCATCGCGCAAGGAAGAGCACTGAATGCCGCTGCCAAACGTAATGTCAAAGTACTGGTTGTCGGCAATCCTGCCAATACGAATGCCTACATTACCTTAAAAAATGCACCCGATCTGGATCCCGCGAATTTCTCGGCAATGTTGCGGCTTGATCATAATCGCGCAGTGTCTCAAGTTGCACTGAAGCTCCATGTCCCTGTGTCAGACATAAAAAAAATAATCGTGTGGGGTAATCATTCCAATACGCAATTTCCTGATTTAAGCCATGCAACTGCTGGCAATGACAAGGTGGAATCGCTAATAAGAGATGCAGCTTGGGTTGAAAATCACTTTATCCCGACAGTGCAAAAACGCGGCACGGCGATTATTGAGGCGCGTCGTGGCAAATCCAGCGCAGCCAGCGCGGCCAATGCGATCATCAATCATATGCAGAGTTGGATTTTCGGTACTCCGGAGGATGATTGGGTATCTATGGGAGTGCCGTCCAATGGATGCTACGACATACCCAAAGGGGTTATCTTTAGTTACCCAGTCACTTGCAAGAACGGTCAGTATAAAATTGTCGAAGGGTTAGAAATAACTTCGTCGGACCGGGAAAAAATGCAGAAAAGCTATCAAGAATTGATTGCTGAGCAGGAGGCTATTCAGCATCTATTCGCCTAAATTGTGAAAACATCTCCAATTCTCTGCAGATCTTTCTTTAGCGCACCATACTGGCCGCTTCACGAATAGCCATCAATAATGTTGTATCCAAATGACCATCCGCAATACGCTGTGTATTTTTCTGAAATCGGCTGATTGCCTGACGGGTAACTGAACCCATTACACCATCCACTTCACCGGCATCAATACCCAGTGTAGACAAATCCATCTGAAGCTGGCGTACTTGTTCGCGGGATATTTTTTCCGTATCAGCCAGTGGAGTGCGATGTAATGCGGTCGCGCCCGCAATGCGATCTGCCAGATGCCCGACTGCCAGAGCATAAAATTCAGAGCGATTCCAGCGCATAATCACATAAAAATTCTTGGTAATCAAAAAAGCCGGTCCTTGATGGCCTGAAGGAACGAGCAATGCAGCTTTTTGTTCGGTGGGTGCCAATGGCGCTCCAGCGGCTGTGGTAACACCCAGTTTTGCCCATTCCGCCTCACTCAGCATCTGATCGCGCCCTGCCAGCAAATAATCGAAAGCTGGCGGCAATCGGACTTCCCGCCCCCAGTCTAAACCAGGCGTCCAACCCAATTGCCGTAAAAAATTTGCTGCAGATCCCATGGCATCCGGGATGCTGCCCCACAAATCACGACGCCCGTCACCATCGATATCTTTGGCATAGCGTAAGAAAGTTGATGGCATGAATTGCATATGCCCCATGGCTCCTGCCCACGAACCGATCATTCGCTCTGGAGAAATGTCTCCCGCATCGACAATGCGCATGGCATTAAACAATTCCTGTGTGAAAAACGTGCTGCGGCGCAGATCACAGGCAAGCGTGGCTAATGAATCGATCACTGACCAGTCGCCAAAATGTCCGCCGTAGTTAGTTTCCAGGCCCCAGAATGAAACCAGATATTGTGCCGGAATATCCGTTTCCTGCTGAATCTGATTCAGTAACGGACGGTGTCTGGTAAATAATTCCCGGCCACGTTGAATGCGCTCATCATTGATCCGTGTGCTAAAGTAATTTGCAAATGTTTGCGTGAATTCCGGTTGACGCCGGTCCAGTTCAATCACACGCGGTATGTATTTGGCCTTATCCAGAACCTTACTGACTGTTCTATCAGAAATACCTTCTGCTTTGGCTTGTGATTTGATTCGAGCAATGCACTCGCCAAAATCGTTATTTTCGGCATGAACAGTGTGTGTAAACGTCAAAAGAACAAACACCATGATTCCTGAGCCTATCTTCCTGCAACATGCGCTATGCGCCAAAGAAAAAATAAAAGCAGGGAGATAGCGTGTGGCGATCACTGACATTTTGTTATTTTCGATGTGGGCAGTTTGGTTTAATACAATCCGCATAAAGTGACAGTGAATGTTCCTGCAGCGTAAATCCCCGATCTTTCGCAATGGCTGTCTGGCGTTTCTCTATTTCTGCATCATAGAACTCTTCAACACGACCACACTGCAAACAAACCAAGTGATCATGATGACCATCACCTTTCAGCTCAAAAACAGCTTTTCCACTTTCAAAATGATGCCGCTCCAACAATCCAGCTTGTTCAAATTGTGTTAGAACACGATAGACCGTAGCCAATCCGATATCTTCACCTTCACTGATCAATACTTTATAAACATCTTCAGCAGATAGGTGGCGTACGCTGCTTTGCTCGAACAAATTCAGTATTTTGAGCCTTGGCAGTGTTGTTTTTAGGCCAATATTTTTGAGATCTTTACTTTTCAGATCGTTGAAGTTACCCATGGTTCTCTCTGTTCGTAAAATTATTTACTGTATCATATAGTGCTGTGTTCACTTTGGAAACATATAATATCAACAAAATGGTCGCAAAAATTTTCGCACTGCTTACGTGCCTGTTGTTGGTAGGGTGTTCATACCTGCCTGCTATTCTCTACAGGATAGATGTGCAGCAAGGCAATGTTGTTTCAGAAGAAATGGTAGAAAAATTAAAACCTGGCATGACTAAATCCCAAGTACTCTTCGTTTTGGGATCACCGCTAATCATGGATGCTTTCCGTGATAACCGATGGGATTATGTCTACTTATTTCGTGAGAAGGGAGAATTAATCGAACAAAAAAGAATGACCGTTTTTTTTGAAAATGACATGTTGGTGAATATCGAGAATCATCTGTCTTTCTCTAAGGATCCCGTCAAACCGAAGCCAGTCGAGGCTAGCCCTGATGCAGCAAAAACTCAGACTGACGATGCGGAAGCTAAGAAAGTTGGTCATTGATATTAATTCTTAATTTAAATTTAAAACCAAGCGAAAATAAAATGATAATTCAAAAGATTGCTATCGCAGGTAGCGCTGGACGTATGGGTCGCACATTGCTGGAAGCAGTCACTCAAGCGTCCGATATGCAGATCGCTGCCGCGCTCGAAAGAGTTGGTAGCCCTTATCTGAATAAAGATGCAGGTGAATTGATAGGTGCCCATTGTGGTACCCCTATAGTGAGCGACTTTTCTAGCGCCCTAGAAAGCTGCCAGCAATTGATTGACTTCACCCGCCCGGAAGGCACATTGGCTCACCTGTCCGCTTGTCAGAAAGCTGGCGTAAAAATGGTAATTGGCACTACCGGTTTTTCGGTTGAAGAAAAAGCCCAACTTAAAGCAGCAGCCAAGGATATTGCGATTGTATTTGCGCCCAATATGAGTGTTGGTGTAAATGTGACTTTCAAGTTACTGGAAATTGCCGCAAAAGTCCTGAATGAAGGTTACGATATTGAAATTATCGAAGCACATCACCGGCACAAAGTGGATGCGCCATCCGGCACTGCACTGCGTATGGGCGAAGTAATTGCGGAAACCTTGGGAAGAGATTTGAGTAAAGTGGCAGTTTACGGACGTGAAGGCGTGACCGGTGAGAGAAACCCGGAAACCATCGGATTTGCGACCATCCGTGCGGGTGATATTGTGGGTGATCATACCGCGCTATTTGCCGGTATCGGTGAACGCGTGGAGATTACTCACAAAGCCAGTAGTCGCATGACCTTTGCGATGGGCGCATTGCGCGCGGTGCGTTTTCTGACAGACAAACCCAATGGCTTATTCGATATGCAGGATGTGCTGGGACTCCGCTAATATTCTCTTACTAAAATAGCAATGTAACGATACATTCGTTCAGCGATAATCCAAAGATGGGAACTTATGCAATTGGTGATTTGCAAGGCTGTTTTACCGCATTCCAACGGCTTATTGATTTAATCCAGTTTGATCCGGCACAGGATAAATTGTGGTTGGTTGGGGATATTGTTAATCGCGGCCCCGACTCATTATCCCTATTGCGCTATATCAAACAAGCAGACAACGCGATGATCATGGTGCTGGGCAATCATGACTTGCACCTACTGATGGTCGCAGCAGGCATCGCAAAAAGCCATTCCAGTGACACAATTCAGCCCATCTTGGATGCGCCTGACCGGGATGAATTATTGCATTGGTTGCGGCAGCAGAAGCTGTTTCATACACAAGGGCAATATGCCATGGTACACGCCGGTTTGTTGCCCAGCTGGTCCGTTGCGCAAGCTGGACAATTAGCACACGAAGCCGAGCATGCTTTGCGTCAGGATAACTATCAGGAATTTTTCTCACAGATGTATGGCAATGAACCCAATTACTGGCAAGATGAATGGACCGGTTATATCCGCTTGCGGGTAATTATCAATGCCATGACGCGAATGCGTATCTGCACTGTAAAAGGCAACATGAATTTTGCTTTTAAAGGTAATCTACAGTCCATTCCCCCGGGCTATGTGCCGTGGTTTAGCGTACCGCAACGAGCCAGCCAGAAAGAAACCATTATTTGTGGCCACTGGTCAGCATTAGGGCTGCACATAACGGATAACTTGATCGCATTGGATACTGGTTGTGTTTGGGGTGGGCAACTGACTGCTATTCGTCTGGAAGACCGGAAAGTTTTTCAGCTTCCTTGTGCGCAATAGGCAGCGCCAGCGTATCAGCGATCGCTTGTTCCGATAAACGTGCCAATTCCCGCCGATTCTTCAAGCCACATTGAATCGGCAGATTAAAAGTCAAATTAACATCAATGCTTGTCTGGCTCAGTATTTTCTGTAACGACAAGACCAAGGAGGGCTCTATATAAGCAGCCTCCTGGCAGATATCGCCTACGCTATTGCGATAACTAATAGCTACTGGATAAAGTAATGCATCGGATGTTACTGCCGATTGCAGCAATGACGCATGAAAATGATTTAATTGCATACCAGTGGTTGTCGTGCCCTCGGGAAATACGGCGACCCGCTCACCTTTTCCCAATACTTCGCTGATTTGCTGATTGATTCGCAAGGTGTCGCTACGTTTTGCACGTTCAATAAATAATGTGCCAGCATTTCGACTCAACAAACCCAATACCGGCCATTTGCTGATTTCTGCTTTTGCCACAAAACGAGTCGGGCAAGCTGCCATGAGCACACAAACATCCAACCAGGATACGTGATTAGCGGCAAACAACACGCGCGGTATTTCCGCTGCCGGCAATCTACCATAACAATGCAGCCTGATATTGAAGATAGACAGTAAACCGGTCGCCCATTTCTGCATCATGCGTTGCTGAACATTCAGAGGAAAATACGGATAGACAATGGATTGCAATAATCCTGAGGCAATTTGGAACAGCAAGCGGATCATGCGAATAACACGCAGTAACAGAGGGGTGGTTTTTTGCATGTAGCGAACTGTGCTGGATAACGGCAGCGTGGATCTCAGGAGGTCAGAAATTTACCAGGAAGACTCACCGGTAGTTAAATTTATTGTGGTCCGTCAATCTCGATTCTTATCAAGACCAGCCAACGGGATTATACAGACAAATGTGTGTGAACTTCTGTAACGGAATACTAATATGTACCGGGCATGGATTAAACAATAAAAAATCTTTAAATCTTGCGCAGAGTATAGAAAATAATACGTATTTGATTGGATAAATATTGCATTGGTGACTTCACATCACATATCACCACGCTATTAAACGGAATATTCTGTAATACGCGCAACTTACAACTTAAAACTATTGCGCGTATTACAGAAAGATAAAAAGGATCTAGAAGCAGCCGGAATTAATAAGAAACCGCCGGACCCTCAACCCAATTACAATCGGAAATCAAACACATACCTCCCAATTTCTTTAGTGCAGGTCTGATTTCATTAAGTACTTTTTGTGCTTGCTCTTCTTTACAAGCAAGAACAACCATAACATTTTCTTGTTCCATCAAAACATCACCGGGGTCTCGCACACCGCGTGAACCGAGTCCACCTGCATTTTTAAGAACAGTGTAACCACGCACTGAGCATTTTTCTAACAATTCCGTCAATTGTTCGAGTTGTTCAATACCGATAACAATCTCAAATCGTTTCATTGCTATTGTGTTATTCATAAATTTTTCCCATCAATAAACATTCAATAAATTCAATTGTTTTTAAACTGCGATGCTATGGAACCAATGCGACATTTCCCAGTAAATTGGTACACCAATAAAGATGTTAAAGGGAAAAGTCACGCCAAGAGAGGCGCCTAATGAAAGCGCTGGATCCGCATCGGGTACCGCAAGACGCATGGCTGCAGGCGCGGCAATATAGGAACAGCTAGCATACAAGACTGCCAGTAACATCGTGCCGCCTTCCGACAAACCAAATATCCAGCCCAAGTAAGCGCCTAACGCTGCCATCAACATCGGAAAAAGTATACCAAAACTAATTATGAATAGACCTTTTTCGGCAACCACTTTCAGTCGCGCCGCTGCCAGCAAACCCATTTCCAACAGGAAGAAGGCGAGCACACCCATAAACAAGTCCATAAACATTTTGTCTAGTGGCGATACCAGCTTCACAATACCAGCGTAATAACCAATAATTACACCCATTACCAAGAGATACAGACTGGTACCGGTCAAGATTTCGTGCATCAACTTGCCCCATTGTGTTTTTTCACCGCCAGCACCTGCACGTGCCAAGATCGTACCGGTTACCAACGCTGGTATCTCCATCAGCGCCATAATCAGCACCATATAACCTTCGGAAGGCTCGTCCTTTGCAGCCAGAAAGGCCACGCCCACAGCGAAAGTGACCGCGCTCACCGAGCCATAATGCGCGGAAATAGCGCCCGCATCAGCCTGGGTGAATTTACCTAGGTACCTTAAAATCGGGTAAGCTGTCAGTGGAATGAGTGCTGATAAAACAACCATGGAAAGCGCGACGGGCAGCACCTCCATGATTTCATACTTGGCCATCGACACACCGCCTTTAAAACCAATGGCGATCAACAGAAAAATACTTAAGCTCTTATATAAAGCTTCGGGTATTTTGAGGTCAGATTTGATTACACCTGCCAAAACTCCGAATACAAAAAAAAGTACAACTGGTTGTATAGATGCCATACAAATACTCCCTATTCATTTGATATTTTATAATATTATAATTTTAAAAGAAATTCGTCCCTTACCACAGTCCCTTCTTCAAAGCATCGCAGATCCAGAACAAAATTAATCCGAACAAATTCTGTAGATAGCAAGACACTACTCTAATTTATCTGAAACGCTACGAAACTCTAAGGGTGAAAACGTTAACACAGGAAATGTGAAGAATTCGTGAATACTATTGATCTGATTAGCTATCAGCTATTAGCGTGCCCGGGAAAAACAATATGAAAAGTTGTACCCTGCCCAGGCGTGCTATCTACTTCGATTAACCAACCATAGTGATCACAGATTCGCTTAACAATAGCCAGCCCAATCCCTAATCCTTGCCCCTGTGTTGAACCACGAAAGAAACGTTCATACAGCAATGGCAAATAAGCCGGTTCTATCCCGATTCCGGAATCTGAAATCGACAATCGTTGATTATCAAACCCAACCCGGATATACCCTATTTGGGTATATTGCACAGCGTTACGAATCAAATTCATCAGTACTGTATGCAACGCCTGACGATTGACCGTAAGCACCACATCGGGAGCAATCAGTACTTCAAAAGCAAGCTTCTTTCTGAAAATCTCAACCATTAATGGATCAGCTGCATCATAAACACATTCCGCAACTGCCACTGTCTCTATGACGCCAAGCGCCTGTTCACGCGCAAGGAATAACAAGGCTTGGATCTGTTCACCCATACGGGTGGCAGCGGCTTCAATCATTTTTATACGTTGATAGGCTTTGATGGGTATATCGGCTGCCGCAACCAACAACTCGCAACTGGTTAAAATAGTTGTAATCGGTGTTCTTAATTCGTGACTGATATTGGCAGTAAATTCTTGCTCACGTTGCAGCATGCGCTTGATACGATTCTGATAATCATCCAATGCGCGCGCAAGTTGTGCTACTTCCTCATCCATTCCAGGCTGCGTTAATAATCCAACTTGGACATCTCCAGGAGCAAGTAAATTGACTCGCTCAGCCAGATCTGTCACTTGTTTAACCAGGATTCTTGCAAGTAGATACCCGACTGCAAACGCAATCGCAACTACCACAACCCAAGATAATAAAATGAGTAACCTCAGTTTACTCAATCGCTGCTGATGAAGCGCAATCCGATATGCTACAAGAAACTTCACTTCATCAACAATGCGTACTAAAACATGGAAATCCTCAATGCCGTAGTAAATACGATGATAACCAGCATTTAGTCCACGTAAATAAGCGGGGATCTGCAACTCATCGTCTATATCATGAATTACATAGGTTTTAAGATGTGAGCCAACTTGAGAAATAAAGTCCGAATGCTTCTGATAGCGATAAACAAGATGATCCATTTCCATTTCAATCACTTGTTCAATATGATCTTCCTCTATGTTGTCTGAAACAAAATAAAGAATAATGCACAGTGTACCAACAGTAAAAATGCTGAATGTCGCCAGCGCTACAGCAACACGATAGCGCAGACTATGTTCTATCGGGAATCTGCGCACGAGATGTCAAACAATAACCAAGACCATGAACAGTCTCAATTGGGTCGTAACCGCCGGCCTTGGATAAGGCACGTCGTAAAATGTGCATATGACTACGCAAGGTATCACTTGTTTCTTGGACATCTTCCCAAGCTTCCAGCTCAAGCTCTTCCCGGCTGAATACCCTGCCCGGTTCACTCATCATCAGTGCCAATAAACGTATGCACTTGGGCGGAATCTTTACAGTCTGATTGTCGAAAAGAATGGAAAATGTTTTCGGGTCAAAAGACAGTTTGTCAAACTCCAGTTTGCGGTTCGCAACTTTTCCGACATGCCTCTTATGCATCGCCAACAAACGCGCTTCGACTTCTTTTAATGCGAATGGCTTGACGAGATAATCATCCGCTCCTTGCTCAAAACCGGCCAGCTTATCATCCAGTGTATCGCGGGCTGTTAACATCAAAATCGGCGTATCAATCTGTGATTCCTGCCGCAGTTTACGGCACAAGGTCATCCCATTCATTCCGGGCAAACCTAAATCAAGCAAAATTGCGTCAAATCGCTGTGTTACGGCAAGATGAAGTCCCGCAATACCATTGACAGCAGCATCTGCTGTATGTCCTCGTGATTCCAGAAAATCATAAAGATTGGCAGCGATAGCCAAATCGTCCTCAATAATCAATATATGCATAAGCTTACAGTTACAAATTACTTGCGATGATCGTTCAAATCTGTTTACACGCCCACCGAATGAAATTTACGGCTCAATGTATGAACAGCCTCTACCAATGCCGCTGCATTTTCCGGGGGAGTAAACTGAGAAATACCATGCCCCAAATTAAATACATGACCACTTCCAGCCCCATAACTGGCAAGTATCTTTTCCACCTCCGCAGTGATTACTTCGGGCGATGCAAAAAGCACTGAAGGATCTAAATTACCCTGCAAAGCAACTTTATCCCCGACACGGCGGCGTGCGTCACCAATATCTATTGTCCAGTCTAACCCGACCGCATCACAGCCAATATCCGCAATGGATTCCAGCCATAAACCGCCACCTTTGGTGAAAACAATACTTGGAATACGCACGCCATCCTGCTCACGCTTTAATCCGGAAACAATCTGCTGGATATAACGCAATGAAAATTCTCTATAAGCCGCATGTGAAAGTGCCCCGCCCCAGGTATCAAAAATCATTACAGCCTGCGCACCGGATTCAATCTGCGCATTCAGGTAGGCCGTCACAGCCTTTGCATTCACATCCAGTATGTGATGCAGCAATTCGGGGCGCTGATACAGCATGGTTTTGATTTCACGAAATTCAGTACCACCACGACCCTCAACCATATAACAAGCCAGTGTAAAGGGACTTCCGGAAAAACCAATTAACGGCACCCGGTTATCCAGAGCTTTGCGGATTTCTGCAACTGCATCCATCACATAACGCAATTCTTGGCCGGGATCAGGCACTTTTAATGCACGAATTTCTTTTTCTTCGCGTAAAGGACGTTCAAACATGGGTCCTTCACCTTGTGAAAAATACAATCCCAATCCCATTGCATCCGGAATTGTCAGGATATCCGAAAACAATATTGCAGCATCCAGCGGGAAACGCGCCAGCGGTTGCAGTGTCACCTCGGTAGCAAAACCCGGATTCTTGCATAAAGAAAGAAAATCCCCGGCGCGAGCACGCGTCTCATTATATTCTGCTAGGTATCTACCCGCCTGACGCATTAACCAGACAGGTGTATATTCAACAGGTTGTTTCAGAAGTGCGCGTAAAAACGTATCATTCTTAAGTGTTGTCATTAAAAAGCCTATATCTTATTGTTCTTTTGAAAGGCTACTCGCAAGCAAGCATATTAACCTTTTCCCAATCGGCAATATTACCAGCGAATAGCTATCACGTATATTATCTATCCGGTATGAAAACCAATCTGCCTTGATAAAAGATGTGTGAAGTGGTACCGCAAAACTGGACAGGTTGTTAAGCTCTGTTATGGACACTATAGAGGATCATAATCATGAGCAAGAAACGCACACAATATTCCAGTGAATTCAAAGCAAAAATAGCGCTGGCTGCGATACGGGGCGATGAAACCA
>CAMCBD010000076.1 GCA_945872825.1 Nitrosomonas ureae | reverse complement strand
TTTCATCAAGGTCTTGATAACCAAACTCCCAATGAGGTTTATTATCAATATCAAGCAATTCATCAGGCTGCCTGAGCTTGATTAACTACCCATATCAGAGCTTAATTCTACTCTCAGGTTGGACAGTTGCAGGAGACCACTTCACATCTACCAGTACATTTACGCTGACAAACGGTCAGGGGCTAAGTTGTGGCGGCATTTGCGCTGCCAGAAACCATGGCGCAAGCGCTATGCAAGTGGATTCGAGCGTCGTGGCACCATCCGCAACCGGGTCAGCATTGATGAACGTCCGAAGATCGCTGAGCAGAGAGTTCGTATTGCCGATTGGGAAGGTGATACAGTGATTGGCAAGAACCATAAGGGTGTACTTGGTAACGCTGGCAGAAAGGAAACGCGCTATGTCTTGGCTGGCCTATTGCGCAGCAAACACAGCAAAGGTGTGACTGAGAAGGTCAACAGTCTATTGCGTCTTTACAAGCACAAATGCCATACCGTGACATTCGACGATGGCAAAGAATTTGCGGAACATGAAACCATCGCTTTAGAACTGGAAGCAGCCATCTACTTCGCACACCCTTATCATTCCTGGGAGCAGGGCTTGAATGAGAACAGCAATGGTTTGCTACGATAGTATTTCCCTAAGAATATGGATTTAACGGATGTTACCGAGGAACAAGTGCAGTGGGCTGTTGATAGACTTAATCACCTCCCACGCAAAGTACTTGGATTTAGAACTCCGCATGAGATATTCTTTGGATTGTCGGTAAATTACACCAAGCAACCAGCAAAAGTTGCACTTCGAATTTGAATCTGTCAATCATAAACTTAATGTACTGAATACATTTTTCATTTTAATGACATAACAATTAAATGATAAATTATCTCGAGAGAAAAACTAATGATTAAAGCATATGCAGCATTTGAAGCAGGTGGAAAGATTCAACCCTTTGAATACGAGCCAGGTTTATTAAGTACTCACGATGTTGAAATAGCGATCGAGCGTTGCGGTATTTGCCATAGTGATCAGAGCATGCTGCACAATGAATGGGGGATCACTCAGTACCCATTCGTACCGGGTCATGAAATTAACCAGTAAAAAAACGATATGTGTAATACTTATATAAAGAATGAAATCACAAAATATTTTCTCTAAAACTCCTCTAAACTTAGGAAAAGAAGAGTTCTTTGAATTTCTTATTAAGAATGATGCGGTAATGATAGAAAAAATTATTTCAAAAGGCCAAAAATCGCCAGCATCTGATTGGTATGATCAGGAAAAGAATGAATGGGTTATGGTTTTAAAAGGAAAAGCTGTATTGTCTTTTGAAGATCAAACGTCAGTGCAACTTAATGAAGGAGATTTCATTAATATCCCCGCTCACAAGAAACACAGAGTTGCATGGACAGATCCCGATAACGAAACTATCTGGCTTGCTGTGCACTATCGATAGTATTATTCGAACTCGAATCAGATGCCTAAATAATTAAAAGCATCCGGTTTATGCAAGCAACATGCAAATTGAAAATCAAAAGGGCGAATCAATATCACCATGACATTATATCGGTGATTATTTTGGTGCTGGCTTGCCGTATTTCTGGCGGAATTTCTCAACTCTACCCGCAGTATCTACAATTTTCTGCTTACCAGTATAAAACGGGTGGCAAAGCGAACACACCTCTATATTCAGAGGTTTATTCATGGTCGAGCGCGTATTAAAAACACTACCGCAACTGCAAGTTACGGTTATCTCCTGGTAGTCTGGATGAATGTCTGCTTTCATGGCCAATTCCTCTATTATTTCATCCCTAAAGGGAAATTAAAAAACCGCTTATTATCCTTTAATGTACGTATCGGCGCAACTACAAAATCCACTCCTAAACTCGTCTCATAGAATCAAAAAAGTCAGAATTATTCTTGGTCGCCTTAATTTTATCCAGCAAAAACGCCATAGCGTCCATATCGTCCATTGGATGCAACAATTTACGTAATACCCAGATTTTTTGTAAAACCTCTGGAGGAATTAGCAATTCTTCTCGACGAGTACCTGATCGATTCACATTAATCGCTGGATAAATCCGTTTCTCAGCCATTTTCCGGTCAAGATGAATTTCCATATTGCCAGTTCCCTTGAATTCTTCATAAATTACGTCATCCATGCGTGATCCTGTATCAATCAACGCTGTTGCAATAATAGTCAGCGATCCGCCTTCTTCGACATTTCTGGCAGCTCCAAAGAAACGTTTAGGTCGTTGCAGTGCACTTGCATCCACACCACCGGTCAGTACCTTACCAGAAGCAGGCACCACCGTATTATAAGCACGCGCCAGTCGCGTGATCGAATCAAGCAATATGACGACATCTTTCTTATGCTCAACCAAGCGCTTAGCTTTCTCAATTACCATGTCAGCCACTTGCACATGTCGCATGGCTGATTCATCAAAAGTTGAAGAAATCACTTCGCCCCTGACAGAGCGGATCATCTCTGTTACCTCTTCAGGACGTTCGTCAATCAGTAGCACAATCAGAATCACATCTGGATAATTAGCTGCAATGGCATGTGCGATATGTTGCAACATCACGGTTTTACCTGATTTTGGGCTAGCAACTAGTAAACCACGCTGACCTTTACCGATAGGCGCAATCAAATCAATAATACGGCTTGTAATATTCTCCTCAGCCTTAATGTCACGTTCAAGTATCAATCGTTCATCAGGAAATAATGGTGTCAGATTCTCAAACAAGATTTTCTGTTTGGAATTCTCTGGAGGCTCGTTATTAACTTTATCAACTTTTACCAACGCAAAATAACGTTCACCATCCTTGGGAGGGCGAATTTCGCCATCGATTGAATCGCCAGTATGCAGATTAAAACGTCTGATTTGACTGGGAGAAATATAAATATCATCAGGACCGGCCAAATACGAGGTGTCTGGAGAGCGTAAAAAACCAAACCCATCCTGTAATACTTCCAGTGTTCCATGGCCATAAATATTCTCACCTTTACGCGCCTGATTTTTAAGCAATGCAAAAATTAGATCCTGCTTTCGCATTCGGTTAGCGCCATCAATTTCATTTTCGATGGCCATTTTTACTAATTCAGTTACATGTAGGTTTTTTAGATCGGATAAACGCATGAAGAAGCTCGTGAAAAAAGAATACTTACTTGAAAGATAGTGATGCTGGGAGGAAAGTTGTTACGGACGGGATAATTAAATATAAGGTGTGGTCTTTTACAAATCTGTATCGCCCACAAATCTACTAATCGTATAAGGCTAGCGGGTTTAAATATGACTGTCAATAAATGCTGTTAATTGTGATTTCGATAATGCCCCGACTTTAGTCGCTTCAATATTTCCGCTCTTAAATAACATCAATGTCGGAATACCGCGAATGCCATATTTTGGTGGCGTTATTTGATTCTCATCAATATTGAGTTTGGCCACTTTAAGGCGTTCTCCATATTCACCTGCAATTTCATCGAGTATCGGCGCTATCATCTTGCACGGACCACACCATTCTGCCCAGTAATCAACCAGCACAGGAATTGTCGATTGTAAAACTTCCGCATCAAAATTAGCATCAGTAACGTAATGAATATGCTGACTCATATAATCCTCATTCAAATTATTCAGTTTTAAGATTAGTAAACTCTAACATTATCTCAGAGATTGGTTTACGGGATTGCTTGGAATAGAGCTGTAAAAGAAAGGTATACACACTAATTTGCTATCCTATAGAAAAAATTGTTAAAAGGGAAGCATCATTTTTTTAAAGTGCATCCAGAAAAACAAATTGGGTAAAGTTTCTACAAAAAATGGATTTAAAATGGACGGTCACTGCGTTGATTGATGGAATGCCACGATATGATCTGCTTCAAGCTTAATGCCTATTTTCTCACCAATTACATGATTATGATGGCTAGGTACTAATGATAGCACTTTGGCTCCATCAGCAAGGCACAATGTATATAAAATCTCTGCACCGCGAAATGCTTTGTGAATTACTGTTGCCTGCAACGGACTGGCATCATCGTGAACAATATCATCCGGGCGCACTAACACGTCTACCTTGCAACCACTATCGCAGGGCTGTGGAATTTCTCCAGTTAAAATCCCCAATTCAATTTCAACCTGCCGAGCATTAATGATTCTGCCTGGAAGAAATACACCTTGACCGACAAAATTTGCCACAAAACGATTTACCGGGCGATGATAAAGATTAAAAGCTGTATCCCATTGCTGAATCTCACCTTGGTGCATAACACCGATCTCATCGGCTATCGCAAATGCCTCTGCTTGATCATGGGTTACCAATATAGCCGTAATTCCCTGATCCTTAAGAATTTCGCGCACTTCCATGCTTAAGCGTTCACGCAAACTGACATCCAGATTGGAAAAAGGCTCATCCAACAACAGCAATTCTGGTTTAGGCGCCAGCGCACGCGCAAGGGCTACGCGCTGTTGTTGGCCACCTGATAATTCATGTGGATATTTTTTGGATACATTAGTTAGTTGCACAACCTGCAACAACTCATCAACACGGCTCGCGCATTCCGCTCTGGTTAACCGATGCAAGCCGAAACCAATATTGGCAGACACATCCAGATGAGGAAATAGCGCGTAATCCTGAAAAACCATACCAATTCGCCTTTGTTCCGGCGGCACAAAAAAATCTGCACTGCTCACACAAACACCATTGAGTAGAATTTCTCCTGCAGACACCGGCTCGAAACCAGCGATACACCGTAATGCGGTAGTCTTACCACAACCACTCGGGCCCAGCAAACAACCGATAGTCCCTTTTTGCAATGCCAGGGATAAATCATGAATAACGACTTGCTCGCCATAAGCATGCCGGACATTATTAAGTTGCAGCAGCACGGTACTCATCAATTTACTTCTCAGTTTGACGCATAAATAAGAAAATCGGTATCAATCCCGCCAGTACAAGCGTTACAGCAGGCAAAGCCGCTTGCTCCCATTGTCCTTCTGAAGTCATCTCAAAAATCCGGACGGCCAGCGTATCCCAACCGAATGGACGCGTCATCAGCGTAATCGGCATTTCCTTCATAACATCGACGAACACTAAGGTGGCAGCCGTAAAAATACCCGATTTCAATATCGGAACATGCACTTTTCTGATCATTGCCCAGCCATGCAGTCCGAGGCTCATTGCCGCCTCATCGATGCTATGTGTAATGCGTTGCATGGCGCCATCAATGGGATAGTGACTGACTGCCATAAACCGTATCAAATAGGCAATCAACATAGTAATCAGCGTTCCTTGAATCAATTGCCCTGTTTCAATCTGGAACCAGCGCAGCGCTAATTCACTGAGCTGCCCATCCAGCCAAGTCAGCGGCACATACACGCCAATCGCCAAAACTGTCCCAGGCAATGCATAACCAATAGTTGCGGTTCGCACTGCATACCGCGTAGCTGGGCCAGGATAACGCCGCGCCGCATAAACCATGGTAATCACAACCAAACAGATCAACAAAGCTGCCAAACCAGACAATGATAATGAATGCCAGAGAAATTCCAAGTACCGGGCTACGTCATAATCTTGTGTAAACGACTGCACGGCCCAAATACACAATTGCATGACCGGTAACAAAAATGCCAAAAATAATACGCATAGAACAAAACCGGTAACCACCCAATTATGCCAGCCTGTGAGCTGAATACGTTGCGCCCGCTCAGTTCTTTTATTTTCAGCATAGCGCATGCGTGACCTGAATTGCTGCTCCAGAACAATCACAACAAAAACAATAACAATTAGCAAGGAAGCCAGCTGAGAAGCTGCATGCAACGAAAACATGCTAAACCATGCCTTGTAAATAGCTGTCGTAAATGTATTGTAATTAAACACCGAAACAGTACCGAAATCGGCCAATGTCTCCATCAGCACCAGCATAATACCTCCGGCAATCCAGGGACGTGCCATCGGTAACACCACCTTGAAAAAACCTTGTTTTCGGTTTAAACCGAGAGATTGCGCCACTTCCAGCGAACGTTTTCCCTGGCTCAAGAAAGCATTCCTGGCCAGTAAATACACATAAGGATAAAAAGCCAGAGTCATAACAATGATGACCCCTGCCCTGCTTCGTATATCCGGGAACCAGGATAAATCGGAATCCAGCCGTGCACGTAGTATGGTCTGTATAGGACCGGTAAAATCAAACAGACCCAATGCAACAAATGCTGTCACATAAGCAGGTATTGCCAGTGGTAATAACAATGCCCAGGAAAAAAAACGGCGGCCGGGAAATTCATAAACAGCCGTAAACCAAGCCAGACTGATACCCAGGAACGCAGTCCCAATGATCACGCCCAATGCAAGCCAAAGCGTATTAATTAGCAATAGGGAGAGCGTGGTCTCAACCAGATGCTGCCAGATATCACTGGCAGGCGCAAAAAAAGATGAAACGATCACGCCAACAGGCGCCAGCACCAATGCTGCCGCTACAAAAGGAATCAGACGCCAGATGATCATTAAACGATAGGGATAGGAGGGTACAGAAAAATTCTTAGCTGAAAGGGCTCTATTTTCTACCACCCCATGCAGTCAGCAATATTCCTCGCATTTATCCTGATTATTTACCGGTAACCTGCGCGATCCATCAATTTCACAGCGGTTGTCTGTAATTCACCGGCTTTAACCAAATTCATGGGATTTTGCTTAAAACTGCCCCAGGCCGCAACAAATGGATCCACTTTAATTCTTGGATTGGCTGGATATTCCATATTCACATCCGCAAAAAGATTTTGTGCTTTATCGGACGATAAAAATTCCAGCAATTTAATCGCAGCTTGCTCATTCCGGCTGTAACGCGTAATACCTGCACCTGAAATATTGACATGCACGCCGCTGTTATTCTGGTTTGGCCAGAAAACTGCCAAGGGCAAGCTGGGATCTTTCTGCATTAACCGGCCAAAGTAATAAGTATTGACCAAAGTCACATCACATTTGCCGGCTGCAACAAATTCCAAAGCCCGCGTGTCATCCGATAGCGGATCTGTTGCCAAGTTGGCCACCCAGCCCCTGACAATTTTCTCCGCTTCAGCCTCACCATGTTCCGCGATCAACATCGCCACCAAAGACTGGTTATACACTTTCTTCGAAGTGCGCAAGCATAGCCGTTTGTGCCACTTGGGATCAGCCAAATCCTCATACGTGGAGAGTTCAGAAGGATTCACTTTCTTTGTGTTATAAATCAATGTTCGTGCACGTATTGACAAGCCAAACCATTCATTTTGCGGATCCCGCAAATGCGCCGGAATATGGCTCTCTAGCACATCGGATTTAACAGGTTTCAGCAACCCTGCCCGCGCAGCCGCCCAAAGATTACCGGCATCCGCCGTTATCAGCATGTCAGCCGGTGTATTTTTTCCCTCCGCTTCCAGTCGAGCAAGCAATGCGCCTTCATTGTCCGTTGTATATTTGACCTTAATCCCAGTTTCCTTGGTAAAAGCATCGAACATCGGTTTAATCAGTTGCTCAATCCGCGCAGAATAAACCACCACTTCTTCGGCATGTGCCGAGTACGCAGCAAACAAAGAGAAAAGGCACGAAACTGCGACAACGAAACGACTTGCGTTAAATCTTGGCATGACAAAACTTCCAGGAAAAATGTTCATAGGCTCGACACTTCATCGTTGTTTACTATATTATGAATACGAATAATTATCAATTAAATATCGTAGGCTTAGGATCTAATAATTACACCTATTTTTCAATCACTGGCTGAGGCCATAAATCCAAGTCTTTGCGTCCTACCAGTGGCAATCTGATTGCTGGCGAGTTCCAATTAGCACCAAACGACAAGCCTAACAGATTGAATTCAATGCCTTCCACAGCACTGACCAGAACACCCATCAAACCAAAAAATGAAATCTGAAAGCCGCTGCCACTCGGTGCTTGCGAGATCAACTGATAACCCAGATAATCCTTACCGATCGCAGTTGGCGGCAGATCAAGTCGCAGTTCCGGCACTGCCCGCGAAACCCAAGCCGTGAATGTATTGGAATTAGGCCCCGGCCAAATTGTATATTCCTTCGCATAGGGATAACTTCGCGCGGCTTGATCAATTTTCTCAATCAATGCATCCACGCCATCACCGCGTTTCTCCAGCAAAACTTCTGGCATATTGCCGTACCAACGCCTATCAGGCACATTCTCGTAAATCACCACTACTGGCATTTTCCTGCGTTGCAACCATCCGATCACTTCATAGATGGTATATGACTTTGCCCGAGTGGGCTTCACCGCAATCCAGGTATGGATTCCCAAATAACCCCGCCAGCTATAAGCACGCGCACCATAAATCTGAATAATCGCTTCCGGCGTTGTGGCGGGATCAGGCGCCAACCCAACTGGTTCACGGCTGGCATTCCACCAATACTGAGCCTGCACATGATCAGGATTAACCGCTAATGCTATGAAACTCAGCAAAAGAAGAAGGGGAAATGCTGGTAGGACGCGACTCAATTATTTACTCAAATAGGTAAGGTAAATGCGTTCATTCAAAATTAAAACTGTGCAGCGCAGGGCTTAAGTTGACGAAGTATATTAGAAATCCAACTTGATTTTTAAACATTTCTTAGCCTTTCCACCGTCCGCAAAAATAAAGCACCCCGTCGCAAGCAGCGAGGAATTAAACCCGAAAGAGATTAAAACCGTGCAATACCAATTCGATCCAGCCAATGCAACTACCGCCCGGAGCGTTTTCCCAGCATCTCCGGCAAATCCCGCAGAAACCGCCCGGCACCGGCCATCTGGCGGCGCAGCATGACCCAGTCCTCGGCGCACTTTCTGGCATCCAGACAACGCAACAGGCGCACTCTGAGTGCTTCATCCTGATGATTCAATATCGCCGCCCACAAGGTGTCATCCACGTTATAAACCTTACCTTCGAACAGACAAACAGGAATGACTTGTTCAACCGGCACAGCCAGATCAGTAGCGATGGCCCGAACTGCAGCAGTGATGTTGGCTGCCTTGATATCCTGCCGATTTGTCAAATCATAAGGGGGACGCCATTCATTTACTGGCCGCAAGCGATCGATAAAACTGGCAACAACCAGCAACGGCGGCGCACGACGATCCATTCGCGCAGCCTGGGATGTACGCAAAGCATCGATGCAGTTACGCTCACTCTGCCGATCGGGACGATTAGCCGGACTAATCCACAAAATCAGATCGGCATTCCCGGCTGCTGTCAGCATCTGCTGATTGTCAAAAAACGAGCTGTCGCACCCCGGGCTGTCGAAAATCAATGCCCGAATTAGTCCTTCGCGTGACAAAGTAAATGGTTGAAGTACCCGGGTCGTGTCAGGCAATACATCCGTGGTTGTTGCGAGTTTTCCAAACAAGGCATTGATCAAACTGGATTTACCCGCATTGGATCGCCCAAGAACGAGAATACGCAGCGGTTCCGTAACCGCCTTTGCAGTTTCTTCAATTTGGTTTAGATCCGCCTCAGATAACGGTGTTGGAGATGCTGTCGGCTCTTCGTCACCTAACGGTAAGCGGCCGCTATACAGATCAATAGCATAATACCCAACCTTGCACACATAGGCACGCAGAAACCAACTGTGCAATTCATTCCTGGCCTGATCAAAACTGCGCTCACGCAAATGCCGCCAGGCTTCGCCAAGCAAAGCATTGACCGGATTGAAAATGATACTGCCCGCCCGGTAGATATTCACTATTTGTTCCGCTTTGACCTTCCAGCGCTGTATCCGGAACAAATCACCGATCGTCAGGCGATTGCTAAACGGTATTTTTTCAGCGACATCCCGGCGCAGATCACGGCTCGCGCGTTCGATAATCAATAAAGTATGCGGCACCGTCAGTTCGAGCAGCGGTTTTTCAACATTCGGGTGATAGCAGTGCGCAACGGTTTGCATCGCTTTCCGCCCCAATTCCAGCACCCAGGTACCGTCTTCAAGCGGCCAGTCCTCAGGGTTACAGGTTTCCGCCAATGCTTCGACTTTTTGCCACACGACTTCCGCACTCGGCGGCCAATCTGGATTAGGCTCGGTGACCGTGTCCGTTAATAATTGTCGTTCACGCCGCGCCAGCCATTGCTGCAAAGCGTAACCCAGACCGCCGCATACCACCATCGCAATCAGCCAAACCTGTAGATTGCCGCTCTGCCACAGCCACAACATACCGAAGCCCAGCAACGCCAGCACAGGTAATATCAGCAGAATGAGTACTAATAATCGTAGCGGGTCAACAGCAGGAAGCGGCGCTTTCATTCAGGTTTACCCCGCAAACGTTCCTTCAGTAGCGATGCTCCACGCTCCAGCTCATCCGCATAGATACGACGCAATGCCTCAGGATCGACATTCAAACCATCCTTGCGCCGGACAAAGAAATAGATCGCTGCCTTGCCTAATGCGTATGTAGTCGCACCACTGGAACTGGCACCCCACACTGCACCCACCGTTTGTCCCCAGAAAGGAATCACCTTAACCACCGCCCGGCTGAGCAACCGTATCAGATAACTGGATGCAATCCCCGCACCCATCAACCCCAAAAATTCTGTCATGGTGCTTTTATCCCAGCGCTGCCCGTATAGGATAGCCAAGCTATGCAAGAGTTTGGCCTGAACCGCCGACACCGCAACCAGGTCCACCACCGGCAAAGCACCCAAGCCTGCCGCTGCAAGCGCATAACCCGAAATTTGCTGGTGCGCAGTACGTGCATACAGGTCATGCACTTCTTTATCGCCGCTGAGCTGGTGTTGCAAGCCTAACGGCAAAAGTGACTCAATCGCCTGCCACAACGCTTCTAAACCATAATCCGGCGGATCAAAGCCATCTTCCGGCAACGTCAAATCGACCGCCACCCAGCGCATCGGAGCAAATCCAGGTAATTGCTTTAAAGCATCCCGTTGTGCCAGGAAAGCACGGCGCAAATCGAGCGGAATAGTTTCCGGTAAGGGATCCTCGGCATACGGCCACGGATGAATATGTCCGCATCCATTGGGGTAAAGCTCATGCAAACCGGTCTGCACAATCAGCAAAGGCCATTCGGGATGACGCTGACGAATGGTATGCAGCACGTCAAACACCGCAGTCTGATTGATGTCAGCCACTTTCATCACAGCAACCAGCAAATGCGCCTGAGACTCGCAGTACTGCATATCGTCACCGGGATCATATGAAACCTCACCCAGACCGCGCGTATCCAGAAACCGGATAACCGGCACTTCAGCCGGAAAATCATAAAACCGGGAACTGCGCGTGCATGGCTGGAAACCATTGCCGATCTCAGCGGTTTCGCTACCGGTCAACGCCCGGATAATCGACGTTTTTCCAGATTGCGTTTTGCCCAGTAGCCATAACACGGGAACCGGCATCTTCGCGCGCGCCTCGCGCAACGATGCCTCCAGCAAGGTTTTATCAACACCGGGTTCGAGCAGCGCCGTGCGGAGCTGCTCCCAGTATTCTGTCCAGTTTTTTAGATCGCTCAGTTTCATTGGATCATCTTATCATCAGTAGCGTCGGCAAAAAACTGAGATAGCACACGAAGTGACTTATGCGACTAGAAAAATTAACTATGAATAACCACTGCTGTCCCATTAACCAGAAAGTACTGCGGCCCAATTCAGGCCTAATTAATAATAGGTAAACCCCCGGCTCAGCCGGGGGACTCCCGAAGGTTTGACCGTTACGGCATTCATCGTAACGTTCTCGCCAACCACGAGACGAGGAGTCAAAGATGAAGGAGTACCAAAGTTTGAGTCATACGAGCTGGGATTGTAAATATCATGTGGTATTTATTCCGAAGCGGGGAAAAAAGTTGTTATTTGGGAAACTCAGGAAGCATATAGGGGAAGTTCTACACGACCTGGCAAATCGAAAGGAAAGTGCGATTGTGGAAGGTCATTGGATGCTGGATCACATTCATATGTGCATAAGTATTCCACCGAAGTACTCGGTGTCGCATGTAGTGGGTTTTATCAAAGGTAAAATGCGATAGCAATAGCGCACCAATTAATAAGTCTTCGCATAACTTGTTGAACCAGATAGAAGAATCAGGCCATGGCCCATTGTAATCAATCTTTCCCAAAACACTAAAACTTGTTCCGAGGCATGAATTTGAGACGATTGCAAAGCAGCATCATTCAGGCCGTTCTTTCCGTACTGCATCCAGATGGTCGCAATTTGTGACACTTGCAATGGCTCAACTGGCAGGCCGGACCAGTTTGCGTGATATCGTGGAAAATGTTTCTGCACAAGCCCATCGTCTTTATCACCTGGGTAGTGCAAAAGAGCTGTAGTCAAATCTGGTGTATAGAGAATCAAGCGGCATTTTGTTTTTGATCTGGTGTATGTTTAATACCGTTAACAAATTTAACGCCATTGATTACATCTGCTAGCAGATTATAGCCTCTTAAGCAGAACCACTTTTTCTGTGCTGTCTCCATAAGTTTGAACGCCATCGTCAATGTTGTTATACGGCTTCCACAATTTTTCGTTTTGACAGTTCTAAGTCTGACAGTAGCAAATACAGACTCAATCGGGTTGGTGGTTCTGATGTGCTGCCAGTTCTCGGCAGGATAATCATAGAAAGCCAACATAAAATCCTTGTCCTTGGTCAGGCAATTCTTTGCACCCCGTTTCATC
>CAMCBD010000075.1 GCA_945872825.1 Nitrosomonas ureae | reverse complement strand
GCTTTCATCAAGGTCTTGATAACCAAACTCCCAATGAGGTTTATTATCAATATCAAGCAATTCATCAGGCTGCCTGAGCTTGATTAACTACCCATATCAGAGCTTAATTCTACTCTCAGGTTGGACAGTTGCAGGAGACCACTTCACTTCACTAGTACCCAAAACAAAAGCAAGAATATTTGATTGCACTAACAAATTTTCTAAACTCCTTTGCCAAGCAAATTTTATTTTAGATCGCTGTATGGCATGCTACTTGATTATCTCAAGAAATTTCCAGCACCCTATCGAAAGTTTTTTCATCAAATTATAACGTTACCATTTGCAATAATTTGATACTATAAGATGGTGATAATTTAAACGCTGTATTGCAATTGTTACGCCATCCGGATAGGAACGAAAAGTTCCAGCTATACGAATAATACACAAAAAATCTTATGAATCAGCATAACCAGGATGTTGCATTGAGAAGAGGAGATGATAGTATCAGGCGTAGTAACTTAGGCAACATTGAAAGAATCTCACGACCGCTATGCAAACCTTTATGATCATGCCTCCGTAGGCTATTTAACCGTGGACAAACCGGACACATCCTGTCTATTAACCTGACCTGGCGGCGTTTTGCTGCAGAATGAACGAGGATTCCTTATAGGTAAACCATTTACAGCTTGTCCAGATACCGACCATCAAACCTTTATCGCTTATCTATAAGAAATTTCGTTACTTCTGGCAAAGCCACGATTGACCTAAAAATTACAAATACAGATGGACAGTTAAGCACGATCTGTCTAGAAAGCACTTATGTGCGATAGCAACACATGCTTCATGATCATGCCCGACATCAGTCAGTTTAAAAATATAGAAGACAACGGAAAAGGCTACGATGCCAATCAATGATATACGGGGTTAGGATTATTGCATATGCGCAAACAGGTACATTTACAATGAGTGGCACACTTTCAGTGCGTAATGTGCAACAACGAAGGCACAGAAATTGATATTGGGCCACTGATAGAAAATTCAAACAATGAAAAAACCAATCTCCTTTTTACTGATTGATGATCATCCTGTCGGACATACTGGATATCGCCGCTTGCATAAAAGCACAGCCGATATGCGTGTGGTGGCAGAAGCAAAAAATAGTGAGTAGGCTGTCAACTCTATTTAGAGCATCGATCCAATGTCACAATTCTTAATTTAAATATGTTAGGTATTGGTGGACTTGAAGCAATTCACCGGATCAAAGCGCAACACCCTACTGCACGTACTCTGGTTTTCGGTATGCTCAATAATGCCAGCCATAGCGCAACGTTCATTAAAACCAGACACAATTGGATTTATCAGCAAACGGTGACTGGATTTATTACATTAAGAAATAAGGAAAATGCTTATTTAATCGATTATACGCTTCAGCTATGATTACTCATTCTCAATCTAACAAAAATGAGCTGCAAGAACTTTAAACAGGAGAAAAAATGACGGATATTATTAGCATTTTGAACAATGAAAGTGATTTCCTTCTTCAGCATGTCTGTACTACTATACCCAAGCATGACCTACAGCTTCCCGGCGCTGATTTCATCGATCGCGTAATGGCTTTAAGCAATCGAAAGCCGAGTGTATTGCGCAATCTTCAAGCACTTTATAATCAAGGACGTTTGGCAGGTACAGGCTATTTGTCACTTCTACCCGTCGATCAAGGTGTTGAGCATTCAGCAGGCGCGTCATTTGCACCCAATCCAATGTTCTTTGATCCCAAGCACATTGTTGAACTTGCCATTGAAGGCGGCTGTAACGGAGTCGCTTCCACGTTGGGCGTGTTGGGCATCGTGTCGCGGCAGTATGCGCACAAGATTCCCATGATTCTTAAAATTAATCACAACGAGTTGCTGACTTATCCGAATAAGTTCGACCAAACTCTTTTTGCCAGTGTCAATCAGGCTTTCGATATGGGTGTTTGCGCAATAGGCGCTACAGTTTTTTTTGGTTCGGATGAATCACGCCGGCAAATCCAGGAAGTTTCGGCAGCATTTGAACATGCGCATAATTTGGGCATGGTAACCATATTATGGGCTTATACACGTAATAACGCTTTTAAAACTGCCGACAAGGATTATCATGTTAGTGCTGACCTGACTGGTCAGGCTAATCATCTGGCCGTAACTATCGGCGCTGATATCGTCAAACAGAAAATGGCGACCAATAACGGTGGTTATAACGCAATTAAATTTGGCAAGACCCACTCCAAAGTATACAGCGACCTGACGACAGATCATCCGATTGATCTGGTACGCTATCAGGTCGCAAATTGTTACATGGGTAGGATTGGCATGATTAATTCGGGCGGTGAATCCGGTAGTGATGATCTGCACCAGGCGATTCGAACTGCAATCATCAACAAGCGTGCAGGCGGTATGGGACTAATTTCCGGACGAAAAGCATTCCAGAAACCTTTCGATGAAGGTGTCAAATTACTCCATGCAATTCAGGATGTGTACTTATCCAAAGAAGTAACTATTGCCTGAGTTGTCATATCTGAACAGACTGTAGGAATTGAGCTTTCGTTGTTCCTCTAAATGCATAATGAAGAAGACATGGCAGAGTCTCGCCTTTAATAACAACATCAGGTATACAATCGCGGGATTATTTGCCTGATGCTTTTATGGCTTCCAGGTTTGCACGCGCGTCTTCATTACCTTGAGCTGCTGCTTTTTCAAACCATTCAACAGCTTTTTTCTCATCCCTTGCTACCCCTTCCCCAGTAAAGTACATGGCACCTAAATTATTCTGTGCATCGACATGCCCTTGTTCTGCAGCTTTCTTAAATAGCTCGGCAGCCTGTGCCATATCTTGCGGGATACCTTCACCATTTGCGTACATAAGTCCCAGATTAAATTGCGCATCCGCGTAACCTTGCTCTGCAGCACGAAAGAACCACCCGGCTGCCACTTCAGGGTCATTATCCAACAATTGGCCAGACGGACTCTTTGAAACCGCTTCACCGGTATAATACATAACACCTAGACCATTCTGAGCAGCAGGATTTCCCGCTTTAGCATCTTCCATTAAAGCTTTAAATTTTTCTTCGGCCGTTTTAACATCGCCGACCCCTGCAGGCAAAATTTGTTCTTTTAGTTCTGCTTTTTCTTCATTGGTCAACCCTTCACCGATGAACGATGGAATTTCACCCAGCTTGGTTACTTCATTCGTAGGTGTTGGTGATGTGCTAATTTCTGATTTATCACTTTTTGATTCTTCACCGCAACCAGTAAGCAACAAAGCTGTTACAACTAGTAATAGAACAGCTAAAAATTTCATTTATAATTTCCTTTATTTCCTTAGTTTAACAATAACAAGCCGGAGCACTATAACAACTTGATTAGAAGTTGTGTATTAATGTTTGCTATTTGGCACCGGACTTCTTTAACAATTCAATAATTTCCCGATAGCGATAACGTTCAGCCAGCATTAGCGGAGTTACGCCATTGCTTGCTTTAACATTGAGATTGGCATTTGCCGCTACCAACGAATGAACTGCCCCCAGATGACCATTCTGAACAGCCAACATTAATGCTGTCGCGCCATTCTCCAACGGATAATTGACTTCAGCATTCGCCTTGATCAAGGTTTGAATAGTCTGCTGATGACCTTCTTGCGCTGCCAGTAAAAGTGCTGTCATGCCATTCGTTCTTTTTGCATTGGCATTGGCTTGAGCAGCTAACAATAAAGCGATCACTTTTCTTCTGTCTTTTTCAGCGGCCAATATCAAAGCTGTATCATTTTCCTCCGAAACAGCATTAACATCAGCGTCAGCTGCTAGCAGAACTTCAACAACCTGCTCTCGCCCATCGCGAGCAGCCTGCATCAATGGCGTGTAACCATTCTCTGCTCTTAAATTTTGATCTGCTCCTGCTTGCAAGAAGCGTTCAACAATCGCAGCATTTCCTTTCTTAACCGCCACCAGAAAGGCTGCATTCAATTCTTCTTGCCCGATCTGTTGCATATCCAGTATCTTTTTTACCAATGAAAAATTACCTTTGTCTGCGGCACCAATCAGTTCGGTATCAAGATTCACCGACCAGGCATGGGTAGAAACAAAGATCAATAAGCATACGATCCATCTTGTCGTTCTATTTTCTAATAATCTTGTCATGCAAAATTCCTTTCCATCAACATATTCACACAAAAAATTCTAACACCATCATTTGTATAACATTTTAAATTAAACTGACTGTATCAATAACCATCCGATTAGAAGTAGGATTATACAATGGCACCAATTTTTGATCAGCGCATCATATGAGGTGCCTTGGTTCCCGCATGCCATGACTATGTGCAGTGTGCTATTCTTGCTCAGTAATTCATTCATTCATGAATTCTGATTCAAATACTGAACGTGATTTATATCAATCGAAATTATTGAATTTAGCATCTTATCTGGTTTATAGATTACAGTTTATATCCTTAAACAATTCAAATCATAAATAATATGACCACTGATCATTATGACATCGTTATCATTGGCGGTGGCCCGGTAGGCATGGCTCTGGCACTTGCTTTGCGCGACACCGGCGTTTCAAATTTACTACTCGAGGCACGTGGGCTACCCGAGAAAGACGAAGATCCTCGCCCATTGGCATTATCACACGGAAGTCGTCTGATATTGCATCGCTTAGGGGTATGGGGCGAATTAACACAAAATACTCCAATCACTACTATTCATATTTCCAACCGCGGCAGTTTCGGTCAAACTGTTTTAACGCCGGATGACGCGGGTGTTCCGGCATTAGGCTATGTAGTAAATTATCATGACCTTTTCTGCTCCATGCACAAGAAATTGACTGAAAAAAAGTCTGACTATATTGCTGGTGCTATTGTCACTCAACTCGATACCGATGAAAATTTAGGCTATGTCTATTTCGATTACCAGGGCAAGGAAAAAAAGATTTCAGCTAAACTACTAATTCTCGCCGATGGCGGCCAGTTGGCCAAGCAAATACCTAATATCACTTATCAAACATATGATTATCAGCAATGGGCAATTGTTGCCAATGTTCAAGCTGAAAAAAAGCAAACAGGTATTGCTTACGAACGTTTTACAGATGACGGACCGGTTGCATTGCTTCCAAACGGTGATAATTTTGCTTTAGTGTGGACTGTAAGCCCCGAGGGAGTGAAAGAAATTACCGTACTGGATGATACGGATTTTCTGATTCGATTACATCAGCATTTTGGTAATAGGCTTGGAAAATTCATTAAAACAGGAAAAAGATCTGCATTCCCATTGGCACTCAAATACGCAACACCGCCAACAACTCAAAGAGTTGCACTAATTGGCAATGCGGCCCAAACATTACATCCCGTGGCAGGGCAAGGGTTTAATCTGGGCCTAAGAGATGCCTATGAATTGGCTTGCGAAATTATCAATACACAATGCTCGGCGCTGGCGATCGGCACGCCGAGTATGTTATCGAGGTACCGTCAAAGTAGACACATTGATAGTAATGCCGGCAGACTATTTACAGATTCATTGATCAAACTTTTTTCTAATGAAAATAAAATACTCAAACACGCTTGCGGAGCCGGGTTAGGTACATTGAACTGTATCCCGCCCCTTAAAAGATTTGTTGCCCGTCGTATGATATTTGGAGCCAGAGGATAATTTTCAATCATACCTCCACTATCAGTCTGACAAAAGCTATAATTAGCTCCAACGAAATGTGAAAATTGTGTGATCACTCGTTCCAATTACCAGGATCGCCACTGAGTGCTCAGATAATCGTTACTCAGCAACAATATTTTGATTATCAATAACCACCAGCCTATAGACACCGTTTACATGCAAATTGGCACACACATTCTAAAAAACAAACTGATTGTTGCTCCGATGGCAGGTGTTACCGATCGTCCGTTTAGACAGTTATGCAAAATAATGGGTGCCGGTATGGCTGTCTCTGAAATGGTGTCGAGTAATTCGTTACTATGGGGTTCCCAAAAAACACTGCGGCGAGCGAATCATGAAGGTGAGGTTTCTCCCATCTCAGTTCAGATTGCTGGTGCTGATCCCAAAATGCTTGCAGCTGCAGCACGTTACAATGTTGAAAATGGCGCTCAGATTATTGATATTAATATGGGTTGTCCAGCAAAAAAAATATGCAATGTAATGGCCGGATCCGCATTACTCCAAGATGAAAAATTAGTGGAAAGGATTCTTGATGCGGTCGTAAAGGCTGTCGACATACCGGTCACACTTAAGATTCGTACCGGCTGGGACAAACAACATAAGAATGCATTAGCCATAGCACATATTGCTGAAAACTCGGGGATTCAAGCGCTCGCTATTCATGGCCGCACAAGAGCTTGTGCATATACCGGCACTGCCGAATATGACACGATTGCGGCTGTTAAAGCCGCCGCCAAAATCCCCATCATTGCAAATGGCGATATCACTACTCCCGAAAAAGCAAAACATATTCTTGCCTATACAAAAGCCGATGCAATTATGATAGGTCGTGCCGCACAAGGCAGGCCATGGATATTTCGTGAAATAAATCATTACCTTAAAACTGATCAATATCTACAACCACCCGAAGTAGCTGAAATACATCAAGTACTCATTAATCATCTGCATGATTTATATGATTTCTACGGCGAATACTCGGGTGTTCGCATTGCACGTAAACACATATCCTGGTACACCAAGGGACTCGTTGGCTCTGCTGGCTTTCGTCAGTCAATGAATCAATTACAAACCAGTGAACAGCAAATTATAGAGACCAATAAATTTTTCTCAAAATTAGCTGAAGAAGGTCAAAGATTGAGTTATATCAAAGAGGGAGCAGTTAGTTTATGAATGCAGTCAAGGAGAATGAAATTGCATCCTGTATTCGCAAAGCGATCGGTGGCTATCTCAATGACCTGGATGGAGAGAAGCCAGGAAATCTATATAGCATGGTAATTCAGAGCGTTGAGAAACCCCTGATTGAAATTGCCATACAACATACCAAAGGCAATCAAACCCAAGCAGCGGAGTTACTTGGAATAAATCGAAATACGCTACGTCAAAAAATGAAACAATTCCAAATTAAATGACTATTAAATATGCGCTCATCAGTGTCTCAGATAAAACCGGGATTATCGATTTAGCAAAAAAACTGATTCAATACGATATAACTATCCTGTCAACAGGCGGGACTGCCAAATTATTATCTGAAGCTGGAATAAGTGTTATTGAAGTCAGCGACTACACTGGTTTTCCAGAAATGCTCGATGGCCGGGTCAAAACATTGCACCCAAAAATTCATGCCGGCATACTCGCGCGCAATGATTTATCAGATCACCAGGATGCGCTTATTAAAGCATCTATTCCGAATATAGAACTCGTCATCGTCAATCTGTATCCTTTCAGACAAACGATCGCAAAACAAAATTGTAGTCTGGACGACGCTATTGAGAATATTGATATTGGTGGTCCTACCATGGTCCGCGCAGCAGCGAAAAATTACCAAAAAGTAACTGTTGTCACGGATCCTCAAGATTATTCACTGCTATGTGAAGAATTAGCAGCGAATTCTGGATCGATTAGTTTGACTACCCGTTTTATGTGGGCAAAAAGAGCCTTTACGCATACAGCTTCTTATGACAGTGCCATCAGTAACTATTTAACTGCATTGGATACCGACTATCATCAAAAAGATTTCCCAGATTCCCTCAGTCTTAATTTCAGAATTGCACAGCATTTACGTTATGGAGAAAATCCGCATCAGAAAGCTGCTTTCTATCGTGATGAAACCATAATCCCAGGCAGTTTAGCGAATTATCAGCAATTGCAAGGAAAAGAGTTATCCTACAACAACATCGCTGATACCGATGCAGCTTGGGAATGTGTTAAAACTTTTGACAGCCCAGCCTGTGTAATTGTTAAACATGCAAATCCTTGTGGCATAGCCATTGCTGAAACAACTCTGCGAGCTTACCAGCTTGCATTTGCAACCGATCCAACGTCTGCTTTTGGCGGCATCATTGCATTTAACCGAATCATCGATACAGACACTGCTGAAGCTGTTCTAAAACAATTTGTCGAAGTCATTATTGCACCGGAAATAACGCAGGAAGCCCAACAGATTCTGTTGCAAAAGAATAACATCCGCGTATTGATTCTGCCATTACAAAATGGGCATCATCGCTATGATTTAAAACGAGTTGGTGGTGGCATTCTTGTACAAACACCCGACATTCTGAATATTACAGTTGCAGATCTTAAAATAGTCACCAAAGTAATACCCTCACCGCAACAACTGGAAGACTTACTTTTCGCATGGCGCGTTGCAAAATTTGTTAAATCTAACGCTATTGTATTTTGCAGTAATGGTCAAACCGCGGGTATCGGTGCTGGTCAAATGAGTCGTGTCGATAGTGCACGTATCGCTTCTATTAAAGCGCAACAAGCAGGTCTCGTACTTGCAGGATCCGTGGTTGCATCGGATGCGTTTTTCCCCTTCCGGGATGGTTTAGACGTTGTGGTGCAAGCAGGTGCAACGGCAATAATTCAACCCGGTGGCAGTATCCGTGACAACGAAGTTATTGCTGCCGCCGATGAACAAGGTGTTTCAATGGTTTTCACCGGTATTCGCCATTTCAGGCATTAGAGAATCTAAAAATATCATGAAGTTACTGGTTATTGGCAGCGGCGGCAGAGAACATGCATTAGCATGGAAACTGAGTTTATCACCTCGCGTACATAAAGTATTTGTGGCACCAGGTAATGCGGGTACCGCATTAGAACGTGGGCTTGAAAATATTTCAATCACATCTATTCCTGAATTAATCGAATTTGCAAAGCAAGAACAAATTGCAATAACGCTAGTAGGCCCAGAAACTTCACTGGCCGCGGGTATCGTGGATGCATTCCAAGCTGCTGGTCTGAAAATATTTGGTCCGATCCAGCAAGCCGCTCAACTCGAAACTTCAAAGATCTTCGCTAAGGAATTCATGCAACGGCACCATATTCCAACAGCCAACTATGCAAGATTTCAAGACCCCGTGCTGGCACATGCGTATGTCGATCAAAAATCCGCACCACTGGTCATTAAAGCCGATGGACTCGCCGCGGGAAAAGGTGTTGTAGTTGCTCAAACCAATGAGCAAGCACATTCTGCTATTAACGCCATACTGGTCGAAAAGAATTTTGGCAGCGCAGGTTATGAAATTATTATTGAAGAATTTTTACACGGTACAGAGGTCAGTTTTATTGTCATGACAGATGGATGTCATATTCTACCTTTAGCTACCAGCCAGGATCATAAACGCTTATATGATGGAGATTTGGGCCCCAATACTGGCGGAATGGGCGCGTATTCGCCGACGCCTTTTATATCACCCAGCCTGCATGCGCAAATCATGCGTAATATCATCTATCCCGTTATCAATGGATTAAAAGAGGAAGGCATTCACTATACCGGTTTTCTGTATGCCGGATTAATGATTACTGCGGAAGATCAAGCAAAAGTATTGGAATTTAATTGCCGGCTAGGAGACCCAGAAACTCAACCCATCATGCTGCGCTTAAAAAACGATCTTCTGACATTAATAGAGCATGCTGTGAATGGAACACTGGATAAAGTTGATGCCGAATGGGATCGGCGTGCTGCTCTGGGTGTTGTGATGGCAGCATATGGTTATCCGGAGGATCCAAGAAAGAATGATGCAATCCAAGGCTTACAGGATCTTATCATTGACCAAGAAAACACCGGCAGTTTTCATATTTTTCATGCCGGAACGCGCATGGGAGGAAAAGATGAAAAAGAAATTATGACGGCTGGAGGACGTGTTTTATGCGTAACAACATTAGGTGAAAACGTTAAAATTGCTCAGCAAAATGCCTACAAATTGATTGAAAAAATCCACTTTGATGACTATCAGATTCGTCACGATATCGGATACCAAGGCATAAGCTATCAGCGTAAAAAATAGATCAAGGAGAAACTGAGTACTTTAAATATAATTAAACAAGGATAGCCCAGAAACTTTAATATAGGACTGCTGTGCGGCTTCCAGATATAGCTTCTGCTGTTGTAAATTTGATGCTGCTTTTGCCATGTCAACATCTTGTAATTGGGAAAGCAAATGCTCGAATTGGATATCTTGATCACTGCCAACATTCTCCAATGTTTCGATTTCTACAAGCCGTGCGCCAATAGAAGACTCTTTTGAAAGTACATGTTCCAGGCTGTTATTTATTTTCTGCAACGCTGTATTTAAACTATTGGTAAGTCGAGCGCCTCCAGGCTGACCACTGGCCGGTGTTTCCAGTGCTGTAATCAGATCACTCACGGTTTTAAAAATACTCTGATTGCTACTTGGGGAGACCGTAAATTTATCTCCAGTTGTTGGATCACCTTTGATGCTTAATTGTATTCCATCAAAACTGATTACACTGTTGCTTACGTAAGGATTGGCTGATGAAACTGGCAATCCGGTAGTTGTATCAACAATATCATAGGTAGTTACACCCGCAGCAACGGTGAAAGTTATATCATAATTATCGCCAGTAAGACTTGCTGGTGTAATCACCGACCCCACATCAATGATGCCCGTACCTAAATTTAGTGAATCAGCTGCTGTTGTGAAAACACCGTTTCCATCCTTGATACGTTCAAAAATATCTGTACCTGAATCACTAATAGCAATCTGGCGTGCAGGCCCTACTTGATTCAATCTTTGTCCTTGATCGCCTGCGTACTGCACATTTATCCCTGTCTGAACAAAGGGTTTCGTGCTTGCTTGAAATCCTGAGAACAGAAACTGTCCTTTCTCATCTGTTGTATTGGCGAGACTAACGAGAGATTCCAGTCGTCCACGTAATTCTGTCGCAAGAATCTTGCGATCGGGATCTGTAAGTGTTGCATTCCCAGCGTAAACAGCTGAACTGTGTATATCTTGGAGGAGTCCTGTCACTTTCCTTAATACGTTTTCTTCTAATTTCAACGAAGAATCTGCACTGCCACGATTCACCGAGAATTGCGTATTCAGTGATGCTGATTGTGTAATACTTAATACCTGCGCTGCAGCAATTGGATCATCTGAAGGCGACAAAATGCGCCTGCCAGTAGAAAACTGCTGTTGCGTTTTAATTAATGCTTCCTGCTGCTGAAGCATCAAATTGGTTCCTGTTTCATAAATTGTGCTAGTGCTGATGCGCATAATGGTACCTTTAGCCTAAATATACTCAACTAAAACGAAGAATTGAATCAAATAGTGTGTTGCTCATTTCAATGATCTTACTCGCAGCTTGATAAGCCTGTTGGAAGCGCAATAAATTCGCGGCTTCTTCATCCAAATTAACACCCGATACTGATTGTATCGATTTCTCAGTTTGTACAAGTAAATTAGCCTGCGCCTTACTTGTTATTTCTAGTTCGCGTGTCTTGTTACCAATCTGACTAACAAGCTGCCCATAGGCGGATTGATAAGTTGCTGTGCCGTTTCCCAAGGTATTTTGGGTTTGCAGAACTCCCAACAATAATGCATTCCGATTATCAGCAGATCCATTATTATTGGGTGTAACTGTAAAGACATCTCCTGCAGCAGGACTGCCGCTAATTTGAAAAGTATAGCCATTAAAACTGATATCAGCCCCGTCGGCATAAGCCTGGTTAGTGGCCGGCAATCCGGTACCGATGCCAGTCACATCATATAATCCATCATACGGCGCATGGAATGTTAAAGTAAGCGGTTGCTGAAGATTGAGATCAAGCGGCAAAGGATTCACAGCTCCAGGGCTGATTTTTCCTGTACCGGCATTTGTTAATGCTGCATTGGTACGATTAGGCCCAGCTGCAGCAATTTTGGCTGTGTCGGTAATACTAACCGCTATATCTTTAGCGCCATTAATAGTGGGTTGAATCCTAAATCTTTCATTTGCAAGAATAGTTGCTCCAGTAACAGAGATACCATCAAGCGTTAATGGCGAAGCTCCTGATGGAACAACTGAAGTGCTAACCGAAGTATTGTCAGATAGCCTAGTCAGTGTGTAATCCGTTCCATCATAAGAAAATTGATAATCACTCGTTGTTAGAACACTGAAATCACTTATTCCTGCCGTAATATTCGAAGCTAGATTATTAGTTAATGCAGAAACCACCTTTGGTGATGGCAAGGTAAAGAAATCTTCACCCATGTCACCATTAAGATCCATCCCTAACTGATGCTGCTCATTGATGGTTTGAGCCAGCGTAATTGCGATTCTCCCTAAAGCATTCTTCGAGTTATCGAGTGTCTCGCTGCGGAAAGACATAATACCCCCTAAGATTCCGCCCGTAATCTGACTCTCAGGAAGTTGAATGGTACTGCTGCCATTAATTAAGGCTATCGTCAAATTATCCGGATTATCTGGTGATTTGATCGCTTGCAAAGAAAGTGTTTGAGCCCCAACTACTAGTGCCTGCCCAGTACCTACATATACATTCACTGTGCCATCACTTTGGCGCACTGTATCAGTATTAATTATTTTGGCTCTAGACTAGGAGAGTTAATAATATCTGATGAGTTGCCATAGTTCACTAGCAAGTTCATCAGGTTGTTTTTTCCAACGCCATTCAGATTCTTTTAAATGCAACTCAAAGTTAACTGACACACCATTAAACTTTGCAAGCCGCCG
>CAMCBD010000074.1 GCA_945872825.1 Nitrosomonas ureae | reverse complement strand
GTCGATGGCGCAGCCGCTATCAGCGTGGCGTCAACTATCGTGCCCTGACGCAGCAATAATCCCTGTTGCGCTAACTGCGCAGTTGTTTCAGCAAACAGGCTTTGTGCCAAGTGATGTGTCTCCAGCAGGTGACGAAATTTGAGGATCGTCGTTTCATCAGGCATGACATCTTCTCCCGCATCTAGTCCTGCAAATCCACGCAACATCGGCACATCATGTAACGCTTCTTCCATCCCCGGATCTGAATAACCAAACCATTGTTGCATCATATGAATCCGCAGCATCACTTCCAGCTCAAATGGCTTGCGTCCTAATCCTGCTACCGGATAGTGCGGCGCGATCCGATTCGTCCACTCTGCCCAAGGAATCACTTGCCCCATTTCTTCGAGAAACTTTTGTCGACGAGCTACTTTCGGTCTCTTGATAAATAACGGAATCGACAAGCCTAATTGTTTCATCAATGCGCTTCCTTACAATGGTTACGATATACCGTGTATTTTACAAGTTTTTGAGACTTATTCAGAGCTTCCTTAAACAAGCAGAGGATCAAAAACAGGACGCCGCTTGATTCTCTATACACAAGATTTGACTATAGCTCCAGATTATGGTTATGCCACCGAAAAAGCTTAAGTCCATCTGGCTATCCAGATAGCCAGCAAGTTGAATTTCCAGATAATGGCCTGCATAAATGCAGTCAGAGAAATGACAAAAGCCATATTTTCTATACCAAAGTTTGCTACACCTAATGCAAGAATGGGGGCCAATCCAGCTGCTACGCCGGGTGCTCCGGCTTGATCCAGCCAATAAAACAGGCCAGAACTACTGTAGCCAGTGCAACCTTGATGGGATACTCTGACATCATTGCAATTCCGACTGTCAAAGGGATCGCTATCGTCCCAGTTATAATTCCGGCCTGAAGATCGCGGAATAAAAATTTAGCTTGAAAAGCAGCTGAATCTTGTACGTATGATCCCATGAAACTGGATTTTGAATTAAGCCAAGCCCCTTTTTAAATGTAATTATAGATCTGCCTAAACGAGGCAATGTGCTGATTTATAAATCTTTCTTCATCATAATTGCATATTTAGTTTGAGGTGCCGTGTTTTGGTTTCATGCAACTATGCGCACCGGTCACTTTGGAGTTGATTCCTATGCTTCGTCTTTATCGTGCTGTGTATCTCTTTCTACTAAATTAGATTCGATTTCATGTTCGTCCTGTGCTTTCAAGTCACTGTGGACATGATCCTGAGTTTCGGTTTCTTCATATGTATTTTGTATGACCTCCACACCATTACCATCATCAATTTCTCTGTTGTTTTCACTATCGTTATTTTCTTCGTCACTTTTAGAACTGAAAAGACCTGAAAGCCAATCAAATAAACCCTTGGTGTATCTCCTTTTGTTAGAACAGCGAAAAACTGATAAGTCGGAAGTAATCTATTATGCAACATCAATTTCAATAGCATGGGTCACATAATTAAAATTAACTCTATTGTCTCCTGTTTTAATAAGAATTGATTAATTGAAATCAATATAAGGTAATTGAATAGACGCTCACCATCCCTAGCGACAATCCAATTGCCGGAGTAATGATATAAAAACTATTTACCTGGGCGGCGAGCGCGTTGTTCATTCCGATTCTCTTGAAAGTGAAAGGCTAGTTACATTAATTAGCAGCATACTACTATGCTTTATCCAACCCGCTCAATCACTTCGAGCTTCCGGGTATTTAAGTTGGTACGTCCCGTAAGTATTTGTAAATGAGGCGCTAAATCAGGAACTTTGTCCTTTATGATATTGAGTGCAAATTTGCTGAGAAATAATGCCTTCTCTCTCGATAAATGATATTCAGGGCCTGCTTCATCTCTATACACTCCTGAAGTCAAGAGTACGACACCATCGGCATCAATTCGGCCTTCATCGATATTGTTCTTCAGAAGTCTGGCAGCAGTTTCAATGGCAACCGAAAGATTTGGGTCAAAAGGCCCAACAATGAAAGCCGTATTGATAACATGCAGCCAGTCAAATCCACGGCCAACTCCCAGTACCCATTCTTTGTGCTCGGCTTCCTCGATTGGTCTGTTTGTCGTACGAATCTCTGCAATGTGTTTAATATTTCCCCGAATCAGTGGTATCAGATCTCGAATAACCCGTTCAGGCATTGATGGGTAGAGTGAACGAAGCATTTCTTCCAACTCGAGTTGAGAAGATTCTTTTGCATTCGCCAGGTCAATGGAACGACCATCGTCTCCATGTAAAATTAAGGCATCTAAGTCGGTTTCAATCCCACAAACAATCGGTACTACCGCACCTCCCTTACCATAAACTGAATCAAATTGATTCTTCAAATTTATAGCGGCAGCTTTGGCGGCATCAGTGTCATATTGAAATCCTCTGCAACCCCGATGTGTGTCGCCACGCGCAAAGTGATAAGTTACAAAAATTAGGCAATGTCTGCCTCGGCTAATGGAATAATCCACCCATTGGTCAATAGCCGCCTGAAAAAATGGCCAACCCAAATTAAATATACCACCCAAATTACGAAATGGTTGAATGATCCCTAGCGCACTTTGCGTCATCACCGGTAAATGTAATCTGCCATCCATACATTTCAGTGCAGCAATTTCAGTTGGATGCTCGCCTCTGTACCTCCGGCGTTCCGTAGCCAAATCCATAAAGGCTTGGGAATGCCGTGTATTTAAATCTAGCAGATAATCGATACCTGTATTGGTGTTCCTCATTATTATTTTCATATTTATTTCAGTGTGTTATGAGTTATATCCTAGGGAGAATGCATGGTCAAACGAGACAACCAGGCCTCCGAAGCCATTTGGTTTATATCCAGAATATAATCTGGATATAAACCAAATGCCAATATTAACAGTGCAGGAATGAGTAGTAAAATCATTTCGCGCGGCTGTAAATCAATCACTTGTTTTACTTCACTATGAATAATTGGACCTAAGAAAGCCCGGCGCGTATAGGAAAGCATATATGCTGCACCAAGAATTGCGCCGGATAGTGCCGCGAAGCCTAAAATTGAATGCGCACTGAGTGCGCCAATAATCATCAGCAATTCAGCTGGAAAACCACTGGTTCCAGGCACCCCAATGCTGGCCAATGCGAATAGAAAATAGAAGAACGTCAGCTTTGGCATACTCTTTGCCAATCCACCTAGATGTATGGCCTCTGTGCTTCCGAGCCGATGGTGTATGAAACCAGCGATCAGCATGAGTGAACTGGCTACAAGAGTAAAATTAAGCAGTTGAAAAACTGCTCCTTGAAAACCCTGTATGGTTAATGATGCAATACCTACCATCACTAATCCGACGTGGCTGATACTTGCATACGCAAGCAAGCGACGCAAATTCGTTTGTTGCAACGCTATCAACGCACCATAAATTAGTGTAAAGGCTCCAATCACACTGAGAACCCAACTAAATTCTACCGCAGCAACCGGTGCTAGTGGCATTGCAAAACGTAAGATTCCGTAAATGCCTAATTTTAAACCCACTAGAATCGCGACAATGTGCGTCGGGCCTTCTGTAGCTACGGTTGGTAGCCAGGTATGTAATGGAACTAATGGTGATTTAACCGCAAATCCAAATAATAACAACAAGAAAACAATATTCTGCAAATCATGTGGTAATGGTGTACCTAATAAAATAGGTAGGCTAAAAGTTAAATCATTGGGGATTTGACCGCCAGTTTGTGTAGCATGGTTCGTGGCAAGTACGATGATTGCAAGCAATAATGTAACGCCGCCCGATAACATAAATAATATATATTTCATGGCTGCACTGCGGCGCTGTGAACCGATACCCCATAGACCAATCAAGAAGAAGAATGGCGGTAAAGTAAGCTCCCAGAATAAGAAAAATAATATGGTATCAAGTGCGCAAAATATTCCAATACTGACTCCCTCTAATGCCAGCAATAAAGAAAAATGAAAGCGCGAGGAATGAGAAACCGTGTTCCATGAAGCAAGCATCGTCATCAAAGTGAGCAATGCGGTCGCTGGTAAAAATAATACCGAGATTCCGTCGATTCCAACCAGATATTCAATATTTAAAACCGATATCCAACCATGCCGTTCAACTAATTGAAAACCACTTTTATCAGCGTCAAATAAAATGAGAACGCAGAATGTTAGGAAAAGGGATAGCAAAGCAATAAAGAAAGCAACTTGTTTTGCAAGATCGGTATTGCGTATTGAGCCAGCCAGTACAGCTCCCAATAAAGGGATAGTGATAGTAAGACTTAAAAGTGGAAAATCAGCTTCAATCATCCTAATTGTCCTTTGAAATAATAGACTGTGTCGCCAGCAGCTTGTCTGGATGGAGAGTTTCCGTACTGGAATGAGAATTGTTGCTACTGGTAGCGCGAATATTTTGATCTATGATATGTAACCAGGGCGAGGTATTAACTCCGGTCACAATAAGTAAACCACAGATTGCGATTGTAATAATCCATTCATTTTTGGGTGAGGGCTGAGAGCTTGCGTGATGTGTATTCACATAAGGACCTTGGAAACGTTTGGGATTGGCAATAAATATTTGCTGAAAAGCACGTAACAGCAATCCAACCGTTAGAACGTTTCCGAATAAAATGGCAATTGCAATGAGCCATCCTTGACCTTGAATAGTGCCGTCAATTAATAAATGGATGCCGTCGAAGCTTGGCGTTCCGGGCATGCCCATCGTACTTAAAGCACAGATTACAAACAAAACCGCAATGGCCGCATTGGTGTCAAACATACCACCGAGGCGTGGAATAAATGCAGTATGGGTGCGCTTATAGATCATGCCAAGACTCAGCAGTATCCCCGCAGTTGCCATGCCAAAAGCTATGGCTAGCGTAATACCACCCTCCATCCCATGGATGCTAAAATCAAACAAACCAATTGTAATCAGACCGGTTTGACTGATAATCGCAAAAGCCAGCAAACGGCGAAAATTAATCTGCATAAATGCAAGTAAGGCGCCGTAGAAAATGCCGATTAAACTGAGCATGATCACAAACCATGCCCATTGTTCTGCAACTTCGGGAAGCAAAGGAATCAAGAAGCGTACGACGGCATAAACACCGAGTTTTAGACTGACCAGAAAAATTCCTGCACTCGCGATGGTTCCATGCTCAGCAACAACCGGCAACCACCCATGAAACGGGAATAATGGCATGCGTATTGCAAAACCAAATAAAAGCAGGAAAAAAATCAATGTGGCATATTCGTGTTTGACATTACTTTCTTTTAAAACAAGCCAATCAAATGACAGGACATCTGTCGATAGCATAATGCTAAATCCGAGCATTAAGAATCCGGCCAACACCATCATTAAGCCACTGCTAAAGTGTTGTAACAGTAACGCAACAACCCAGCGCCGGTTCTGACTTGATCCAGATCTTAGTGTCATTAATACGACTGGAATCAATTCAAGAAAACACCATAACCAGAATTGCAGTGCATTCATTGCAACGAAAGCACCGATTAGAATCGCTTCATAGCCAAGTATTGAAGCGATATGCGTCCGGTCTGACACGTGCCGTGCCGTGAGGGTATAAATAAGCGTCAATAATGCCAGAGCAGTGGTAAGCAGTACGAATAAAATATTGGTGCCATCGACACCGACACTATAAGTCATTCCTAGAAACTGATATCGCTCATAGAACTCAATGCCGGGTTGATCCGCATTAAAGACCGCAAGAAGGTATATGCTGAGTAAGAATGTTACAGTGGCCCCAACAAAGCCAAGCCGCAATGCCATGACTGGAGAAGAGGTCCACATCACAGAAGCCATAGTTACCAGCGGAATTAGCGTTAATACCGATAAGATAGGAAAAGCTATTGTTTCCGACCACAAAGTTATATTTGTAATATCCATCAGAACCTCAAATTGAAGCAGCAATCATTAAAACAATGAATACAAACAAAACCAGATAACGTGGCTTAAGAATAAGTTGTTCAAAAGAATTTGCGAGCTGCCCAAGCTTTCTTCCAATATCAACTGTATCCATACCGATACCACGGAGCACTAAACGATCCTCAAACCAATTCATGATATTCGCTACCCACTCAAACAATTTACCCACTATTCCATTGCTGCGGACAAATTCAAGTTGTATCCCGCCTTGAATCTTTTTGTTGAGTTTTTTTTCTAATTGTGTAAGCGATGAAATCGTATAGTTTGCAGAAACCGGGGAACCCATGGCACTGTCAATGATATTTTTATCAAAACGATCCAGGTCATGCCCTAAGCCACTGATAGGTTTAACCAATATCCTATCGGTAATCGGGTCCAGCCAGAATCGTTGTAATGATGCAATATATAACCAGCGCTTATTAGCAATATTGGATGCTACTAGTTTCATGGGATTACCATGTACATAATGCAATAGTGAGGGAGCCGTTAACACCTGATAGCTTCTTACGATGGCATGTGCACAAAGGTGCCAGCTTGCTAATTCCCATAAACCTAAACCGCATTCCAGAAACATAAGACCTAATTGTCCCGAAATCGCAAAACATAATGAGCTTTTGACGTCTGTTTGTGTTAATCCGACAATAAAACTATAGATGGCTGTGAATAATCCTATAGCCACAAGCACGCCCATTGTGAGTGGTGCCTTTTCAATAATCGGTTGCAGTAAAATAACCAGAAAAATACCGGCATGTATCATCACGCCCCCATAAAACACGGCGCTTGAAGGTGTCGGTCCTTCCATCGCTCGTGCCAGCCAGGGCGTAAATGGCAGTTGTGCGGATTTAGCTATCGCAGCAACTACAAAACATAAGCTGATTACAGTAACCGTAGGCGTTGCCAAACTTCCAGTTAATTCAATCAAATTTACCCAATTGACTGTCCCGGCAAAGTAGAAAGAAAGAGCAATTCCCAGGATAAAACCGGCGTCACCAATACGATTAGTCACAAAAACACGAGTGGCATTAAGGGCTGCAACGGGCCGGTCATAAGCAAAGGATATTAATAAGTATGAACAGAGTCCAGCGAGTTCCCAGCCAACAAATGTACCAATCGCATTACCAGATAGAATGAGAAAGAGCATTGCAGATGAGAACAAGCTTAGAACGAAGAAGAATCGGTGGAATCCGGGTTCTTTGTGAATGTAATTTGTTGAAAAGCGAGTTACCACAACCAATATTATTGAAAATAAGGCGGCTACGATGACGCTAAAACCTGTTGTAATAAAATTTAACTCAACAAGGAAATTACCGCTACCAAGCCATTTTCCTATCGTAATTGAATCAGAATTCATACCCAATAAATCAGTAACAAGTAAGCTGATAGCGATCAGGCATGATAGGGTGATGGCACTTTTGGCAATACCTGCGCTAATATATTCGCCTTCTTGTCCAGTGATTCGATTAAACAAATGACCAAAGCCGATGATCGCAGCAGCAATGAATGGCAATGACGGTATTAAAACGACTAGATAATCCATCTTAGGCTCCTGTCATCTTGGGTTGCTTAATTAAAACGGGAGACAGCGGCACGTTGATATCCTGATAATATGCAATCGATGATTCATACTCAGGAATCTCTCGTTTATCAGCTTGCCAAGGAACAAAACCAATGCCGCGCTCAAAAACAGATATTTCTCCGGTATCTGGATCAATGGCGCTGAGTAAAACCCAGCCCCCGCCAACCAGCTCTTGTATACTTGGTTGACGTGCATAAATCTTCCCAAGAGTCTCTGTTTTAGCCTCTACAAGAATCTGTAAACGCAAAGGTTCGTGAATCTCAACCATCTGTTTTGGTAATCCGGTTCGTAGATCGCTGCTGGCGCCTTCCATCACGCCAAACAAACCCGTTATATTATGAGGAATCTTTGTGCTGCAACCAAAGCGTTCATTATCGATAGTTGAAAAGTAATACTCGAGATTGATACCTGCACCTACTGGCCCGACTGCAAGTAATACATTTTCTAAAAATTTGCCTTCAGGATCTTGAGTTGGATCATAAGAAATTAAAAAAGCACGTCTATCTAGAAAAATTCCTTGAGAAATAGAGCGCCTGCCTACAATAGCTGAAGCATTGGTCGCATGCCCATATTCAGGTCGTACCTGACTTAGATCATTTGATCGCAGATGTACATGTTGAATGCCAGCTGCGAGCGATTTAGGATTATTTGCGGAATAAAAACGCCGGCAACGCTCATGTGCTGACGCATCCCTTGCTTTAATGAGATCAGCTTTGATCGATTCGAAATTCGATCGCAGACCCTCAGGAATATCCTCTACATCGTACCAGGTAACTACATCACTACAGGTGTCATGCTCGGCGCCCACAAACCAAGTATCATCAGGAATATTAATGCCGCGTTCAGTCAATAACTTACGGATTTCAGGGCGATTTGCCATAGCCGCAAAGAGACGAGCATTGGGTCCTCCCCGTTTTCCACTGCAAGCACCACAATCATGCGCTGCTTCATGCGGATTATTCTGGCTTGTTGATCCATGCGCCATTAAGGATACAATTTTTGCAAATCCATAGGTTAATCCGGTGCCATGCATAAAAGCTGCGAGCCTGTCCGCTTGTTCTTGATTTGTAAACCCTAGTCTTGGGTTCTCTGGGGTCGCTGGTTTGTCGGGCTCAAAAGTATTAAATAAAAGCTCAGTTGGTACTTGTTTTTCAATATTTTTACGTAGGGTGCTGTTAAATGCCAGAAGCTGCTTTGGTACAAAAGTTTTACCAAGTAACCCTATAAAAATAATGGGGGCTAAGATGTCGATAACAGCTTGTGAAAAAATTAAACTCCGACGAAGAGACTGGTTTAGCAAATATGCAAGCTTTCGATATATATTGCGCCCCTCATTATGTATTTGAAATATTTTTTCCGTACCTTTCCTGGGGACCTCATCGACATCATGAGAAGGTACAACTACAATTGGACATAATGCTGTCCGGTGCGAGTCATCCAGTCCTTTATAATTCATGGGTAGACCATAGAATCCTGCTGCACCTAATGTTTCGATAACAGGATTAATTTCCTCCAATTGGCGACGAATACTTTCTTCACGCTCATCAATACAAAATACTACTTGCGCTTCGGGACGAAGGTCACGCTTGGCCCAACGACCACGGTTCAGATTTGCTCGTATCGCCTGAAAGAAATCTTCTCTGTAATGATATTCATAGGCATACAGCCATACTTTACTGTGTTCCGGAGCAGTAAATTCATCAAGAACTGTCAACATTTGCAAAAGGTCATTTTTCTGCATGCCCTGAATATCTTTAGCAGTAAGTCCCAAATGCTGGCACAGGCAAAAAAGCCGCCATCCACTATTAAAGGCTGCGTGTTCAAAATCATTTTCTACCAATGGGCTGAATTGCCATGTCCATGTTAAATCAGCCAAAGATTGCCATTCTTCACGTTTCTGGCGTTCAGAACCCGCACGCATGATCAGATCCTTTGCAAGATGCGTCAGATATTCTGGTAAATCACCTTCGTATAATTGCTTTCTAACCATGAACTCAGATAAATTCTTACGAAAATAATATTCGATAGTCCCTAGCTTGGCCTCAATCTTCCAATTATCTTTACAAGCCTGATTCAGCCATAGTCTATCTAAGGTCAGGCGAATGGCCAGATAATCGGCCAAATGCAAGGTTGCGTTATTATCAGTATGATAATTAGGATGATGTTGACGCCAGTTAATCAGTCCTGACCAACCAGGCAGTTCGAGTGCTAAGCGCTGCAAATAACCTTCCCATTTTTCTTTAGGAATTTCCAGATTGGTTAATTGCAGGATAATACAATCAACTGGGTCCTCTGGGGATTCATCCACAATGCTTTGCCAATCCGGTAAATCATGTAAAAAAGGATTTACATCAAATTTCACTGTGGTTCGCCAAGCCGCATAAAGTCCTAACTGACTACGCTCAGGTAATTGCCAGGCTGCAACACCTTCATCGAGTACGGATGCGCAAATTCGAATGATTTGCGGTTTTATGGAGTAAAGGATATCGATGCCGCTTAATGCCATGACTAAGCTGCGTAGCGTAATTTTGTCACCAATCTGCGCCAGCATTTCATCTAGCTTAGCTTCAGCCCCTATTCTCATTTTCTGATGAACAGGAATTCCCTCGCCATTTTCAAGACTGGTCTTGATTTTTTCTAGCCATTCCTTTGCTTGCTCTTCTGACAGATCCAGCATATTTTCTGGGTGTAAATCAGTTAACTCGATATCAAGTTTGTTTAGAATACTTTCCCATAGCTGTTTGATGACTACACTTGAATCGGTATTAGAAGCAAGCAACCGTGCGCAGACTTCTTTAGAGACATCCGCTTGAATCGTGTGAAGCACATTGCGTTCTTCGATTAACCAATTAAGCTGGCTAATCGAGAGAGTCGTTAATTCATGAAGCAATGCAACATGATAGATATCTTTGCGCTTGATAGTCAGGTCACCTGTTTGAAAAACAATTTGCTCCGCTTGTAAATTTTCTTCATGCTTAAAAGCAGCTGACAAATCCACATCAGTAATTCTGCCTTGCTGGTAAAGTTCACGATTCCGCGATTCCGGAAAATACCCATAAGTACCTGTCAAAGCTTCATACTCAGCTAGCGCTTTTTCAAATGGCAGATGCTGAAAACCATGTATTGTATTGTGATGAACAAATTCATGGATAGGCCCTTGTCCAGGTAAGACATGGTCGAGGTGATTTATCGCTTCAATTATTTGTTCACGTGGGTCAAGAGATTCAGAAGTCATATGCTTAATCCTATTGAATACTTTGGCTGATAGTACTATTCATCTGATTCATAGTTGCCATTGACAGATCAATCAGCGGAGCAGGCCATAAACCAAACAGAACAATCAACACAACTAAAAATCCTGCAGCTATCAGTTCGTATAATTTCAAATCCTCAATGTTGCGCATTTGCGGTTTTACGGGGCCGGTAAATAACATACCAATGGTGCGCATGGCGTAAGCTGTTCCGATCAGAATACTTACTCCAAGCAATATCATTAGATTTCCCCATTGTTGAAATCCTCCGACGATTGCGTGCAATTCCGCGATAAAACCTACTGTGCCCGGTAAACCCATGGCTGCAAATAGCGTAATCGTCATAAATAACGCAAAACGGGGCATTACCCTGACCAGAGAACTGTAGTCCAGAATATTACGGGTATGCGTACGCTCATAGAGTAATCCAACCAACAGAAACATGGCACCCGCGACTAAGCCATGGGCTGTCATTTGTAAAACCGCGCCAATTAGGCCTGTTTTATTCATGGTTGCGATATCTAAAAGAATAATTCCCATATGGCTTACAGAAGAGTAGGCAACCATTGCTTTCAAATCAGTTTGCCGCCATGCCAGAACACCGCCGTAAATCATTCCTATCAAAGCAAGTGTAATTAATAGCGTCTGCAGCGTTTGTGCTGCCTCTGGCAACATCACAACCACTCTTATCATGCCGTAGGCACCCATCTTAAGCAGGATGCCGGATAACAAAATACTGACAGGACTGGGTGCTTCAACGTGCGCTAAAGGTAGCCAGCCATGTATTGGGAAAATTGGCATCTTGACACCGAAGCCAATCAAGAAGCCCATCAGAACCCAAATTTGTTCATCCTTGGGCATGCTTTGCGCTGCAATAGTCATGGCGGACATCAAAGTGCCGCCATGAGGCGGCATATACTGACTGATCGCCAATAAGCTGATCAGCATAAAAATTGAACCACCCATCGTATATAGCACGAAATTCAAGCTAGCCATATGCCGACGTGTTCCTCCCCAACGATCGATAAGCAGAAACAGTGGTGCCAGAGTCAATTCCCAGAAGATATAAAACAAGGACCAGTCTTGGGAAAGAAATACACCCAGCATGCCCATTTCTAGCAACAAGATGCAGACATAGTAGCTTTTGATGTTGCGCGTTATATTAAAAGAGGCAAGCAATGCAATGACTGTTAGCAAGGATGCTAATACCACCATTGGCAGTGACAATCCGTCAACACCCAATGCAAGGGCAGTATTTAATTTAGGATTGAATACAAAATACTCATAAAATTGTATTCCACCATCGGATTTATCGTAATCAAGAACTAGCCAGAAACTTAGCAGAAACACAATCGTAGCAATTAGATTTGCACTAAAGCGAATATAATCTGTGTTTTTACTCGGTATTAATGCCAGTATCAGAATACCTAACACTGGTGTCAGAAGTAATATACTGAGTATCCCCATTGAATGATTAACCTTTTTATAAATATCTGTTTTTCTTTAAAGAATAATATTTACATTATTAAGCTTTTTAGTTTAAATTTTTTAAGTGAAGCGTAACCTGATTAATATGTAAAAACTGTTTCCGTGTCCTTAAAAGAGGTCGTTCTGCCCCTTTTGGCAGCGTGGTAAACTAACACAGGAAATGTGAATAATAAGTGAAGGTAATTGAAGTACTAACATTACAATTAAGCAAAGATACGAGAAGATTTTGCCAATCTGGAATGTATTCTCTGCAATATCAGGATTGATAAAGCATCATTTTTTTAGACTTATAACTCAAAGCGGAGAACAAAGGTTGCGCACACAAATACTAAAATAACAAGCGTAATTTGCGCATGACGGTAGAAGGTATGCTGTATCGAATGCGGGCTGGTTGTCCGTGGAGAGACATGCCGAAGGCATTTGGAGGTTGGAATTCCATCTGCAAAAGATTCAATGCGTGGTCATTGGGTAACAAGTGGAGCAGGATTTTCAAGACGCTGATCATTGACCCGGATTGGGAGTGGGGATTTATTGATGGCAGCTACGTTAAAGCACATCAGCATCAGCATAGTGCGGGAGCGGTCGGTAAGAAGCCGCAGGCCATTGGTAA
>CAMCBD010000073.1 GCA_945872825.1 Nitrosomonas ureae | reverse complement strand
ATGGTTTCATCGCCCCGTATCGCAGCCAGCGCTATTTTTGCTTTGAATTCACTGGAATATTGTGTGCGTTTCTTGCTCATGATTATGATCCTCTATAGTGTCCATAACAGAGCTTAACAACCTGTCCAGTTTTGCGGTACCACTTCAGTCTGATCTTATATTTAAAAAATTACACCTTTCGGAATGTATTGTAAGATCACAATCGAATGAATATTTGAGATATTTCCAAAAGCTTAAGCTAGATAAAACTTAAAAAATCCCAGAATCCCAGTAACTTTTCTTGGTATAGGAGTTAATGGAGATTTGAATCAATACCCGAAATTATCCGGAAATTAAATCAGAAAAGTTTGCGGAAACGAAATAGGATGGCAAGGATTTGTGGTGGTTGATACCAATGTCACAAGCTGGGTATTGCGTTACACACAGTCTGATGAGTGGTGTAATTGATTGATCTTCGCTCATATCCTGAAGTATCCGCAACAGTAGTACGTATTGAAACCGAAGAAATCCGGGAAGTTAAGACAGGAAATCGATCCTGTTGATTATAAAAAATCTGAAAAACTAAAACAGAAAATCACAACTCGTGGTGCATTCAAAGCCATAGCTGAAGAATGGTATCAATCTTCATCAGCACACAGTCTCGCTTCAATTGCTGCACCAGTTCCAGTGCTCCAAAACTCACCCACACCTTTTGCTCCAGCTGGCTTTCAACTGCTTCTATCTTATCGATTCAAGATAGTCAGCCTAACCATATTTCTTCCGATTACGTCGGCGTCGGCTATGTGCACGCTTCGCTTCGGCTTCAGTAAGTGGCGCAGGTTTTTTGTCGGCGTAGGGGTTGTGTCCGACTTTAAAATCAACCCGTAACGGCGTTCCTTTCAGTTTAAAAACTTCACGGAAAGTATTTTCCAGGTAGCGCCGGTAGGTTTCCGGTACATGATTGAGCATGGTGCCATGCACGATGATTAGCGGCGGGTTGGAACCACCCTGATGGGCATAGCGCATTTTGGGGCGCGACATGCCGCCGCGCGGCGGTGGGTGTTTTTCGATCGCTGCAATCAATGCACGCGTCAATTTAGGTGTTGATAAATCGGCCATGGCAGCCGCATAGGCTTGGTCAATGGAAGGCAACAGATTTTTCATGCCGCTGCCGTGCAGCGCAGAAATATAGTGCAATTGCGCAAAGCTCAGAAAAGCCAATTTTCGGGTCAGTTCGCGTTTAATCGTATCACGCTGGTATTCGTCCAAACCATCCCATTTGTTAACCGCGATGACCAGTGCGCGTCCTGTTTCCAGTATAAATCCAGCAATATGGGCATCCTGATCGGAAATCTCATTTTTTGCATCCAGAATTAGCACTGCAACATTGGCATCTTCGATGGCCTGCAAGGTTTTGATGACAGAAAATTTTTCGATAGTTTCGAACACATGGCCACGACGTCGCAAACCCGCCGTATCGATCAATGTATAGTGTTTATCCTTATGCGCAAAATCGATGTAAATACTATCGCGTGTTGTTCCCGGTTGATCAAATGCGATCACTCGTTCTTCGCCCAGTAAGGTGTTGATGAGCGTCGATTTCCCGACGTTGGGACGGCCGACGATCGCAATTTTTGGATACTTGCTCTCGGACGGTTCTTCCTCGATATCTGGAAAATCCGCTAACGCATAATCGGCCAGTTCTTTGATATTATCACCATGGATCGCTGACACTGCACAAGGATCACCCAGACCTAACTCATAGAATTCAGCCGTGACGACGGCTGTCGCCATACCTTCCGTTTTGTTCACAACCAGCAGGATTTTTTGCCCGGATTTGCGCAATTGCTCGGCGATAATTTTGTCATGGGCTGTCACACCTTGACGGCCATCTACAATGAACAGTACTTTGTCCGCCTCATCAATCGCTTGCAACGTCTGCTTGGCCATAGCATGCAAGATGCCTTCTTTAACAACCGGCTCAAAGCCGCCGGTATCCATCACCAGATAGGGTTTGTCTCCTATCCTGCCTTGACCATAATGGCGATCCCGTGTCAGACCGGGAATATCAGCAACGATGGCATCACGGGTGCGGGTGAGACGGTTAAACAAGGTTGATTTGCCAACATTTGGGCGACCAACCAAAACAAGTGTGGGTTTCATGATTTTTTGTTGCCAGTGCCGTACACGCTAGGTGTCATTAAATGGAAAGGGTTCGTATCCGTGTTACCAGAGTCCAGATGAATCTTCGAGATTCAGAAAGACTTACAAGAACTTCTAGAATTGCATGTTAAAAGCGTAAACACCGCCCTTTGCTGTTTGCACTACAAACCCGTCGGGCAATAAACTAGCCGAGTTCTGAACATTGCTACCATCGGTGGCCGAACGCGCTATCAAGGCACCATCATAATTCCGTAATAAATTGATATAGCCTTGGTCATCCCCCACCACAATATATTGCCCTTTAATAATAGGTCTCGTCAGTTTTTTACTTCCTAACCGACTCTGTTTCCACATACTGGCACCGCTGAGCAGTTCATAGGCAGCAACGATACCTTTCTCTTCAGTCACATACACATAGTCATTGTCCATAGTCAAACCGACGCTACTGGATGATTCGCGCGCCCAGATTTGTGCGCCATCATTAATCGCAAAACAGGCGACACGCCCCTGGTATGCAGCTGCGCAGACAAATCGATTGTTAACCACCGGTGCGCTGGTAATATCCGTCATGCGTTCCAGTTCAGTGACACCGCGCGGTTGTGAAACAGCGACTTCCCAGCCAATATTGCCATTAAACAGACTCATTGCCACCATTTTCCCGCCTGGAAAACCGGCAAACACAGCGCCATGTGCAATCGTTATTCCAGCAGTACTCCGCACAGTCAATGGAGGCGTTGCACCTTGATAAACCCATTTACGCTTTCCATCAATGGCATCTAGCCCAAATATCCGACCATCGACAGTACGCACAACTACGATATTATTTTGTACTTGTGGTGTACTGAGAATCTCACTGGTAACTGATGTTTGCCATAATGTATGCCCGGATTCGTTATATGCAAGTAGTTCGCCTTTAAATGTTCCTATCAGAATCAGTCCTTCACCAACACCAACGCCTGCAGAAAACTGATTCTTCGTTTTAATTTGCCATAGCTCTTTTCCACTTGCTGCGTCATACTTGGTCAGTTTTCCTTCTTCATCCGCTGTGTATACTGCACCATTGTCATAAGCGGTATAAAAGGAGGCGATATGACTCTCACTGACTTTGTCTTTCCATTTTAAAGGAATTGGATCGGCTGCCTTTAACGCATCGAGTTCTTCTTTTTCATAGACGATAACTTCTTCCTTGACTAATATATCGGATAGCTTCGTACTCATTGATTCAATGATAGGCATATCAAGGGGATTCATCGTGCTGCCACATCCTGAAAGCAACAGGGCGGATATCATCCAATATCGCAATAACCGCCAGGATCTGGCGAAATTCAACAGAAAAGTCATTCCTTGATAGTTAATCAGAATCGCCTAACCCATCCAGTTTCATTTGAACAATATTGTAATAATTGTTATTTTTTCTTAGTTTATCGATGGCGGTTTGATAACTTAGCCGTGCTTCAGAAATTTTCTTTGCCGCCACCTGAATGTCACCTTTACGATCCCAATATAACCCCGCAAAGGATTCCCCGTGTCCAGCATTCAAAAGTCGTAATGCTTCGTCGTATTTTCCCTCATCCAGCAAAATACCAGATATTCTTAAGCGCGCCAGATCGCGCAACTCTGTTTCTTTCGCATGATCGATAATCCATTGCAGGTTCTGTATCGCACGTTTATTGTTGCTTGCCTGCACATCGGCTTGTGCCGCAATCAATGCGGCACGAGGCGCATAGCCGCTGGATGGAAATCCTTCTGTGAGCAATTGAGCCGCATCATTAATTTTTGCTGGTTCATTTGACGATTGAACTTGCCTCACCAGGTTATATAAATCGGCGGCCTGTTGTGCCTGTTGTTGTTGATAATACTTCCAGAGTTGCATGCTGCCAATCGTTACAAGAATGACTGTTAGAACAACAGTGATCGCGGTACCAAACTTGTCCCACCAGGCCTTGAACCCGTCCATTTTTTCCCGTTCTTCAAAACTATAAGTTGCCATTATATCTTCCTGAATAAATGCTAAATGATATGAACACCGAACTGACTAAAGATTGCAATTTACCGTGAAAAATATCGAAGTAGTGATGCTACGAAGTTTTTTTCCTGATTAAGTCCGTGACCCTATCTAATTTAACGCTGGCTTGCTCGATGGGCTCGCGTAGCGGTTTGATAGTTACTTCCTGCGCATTAACTTCATCATCACCAATGATCATTGCGTAACAAGCACCTGTGGCATCAGCTTTCTTCATCTGAGATTTAAAGCTGCCGCCCCCGCAATGTAATACGACGTTAAATCCTTCATCGCGAAGCGATTCAGCACATTTCCAAGCATAATCGATCACTTGTTCGCCGTGATGAACGATATAAATATCAGGTACAGGTTGCGTAATCTCCTTTCCGCATTCCTGCATCAACGCTAGCAATCGCTCTATACCCATTGCAAAGCCACATGCTGGAGCGGATTTTCCTCCGACTTGTTCCAGCAAACCATCGTATCTTCCTCCGGCACAAACAGTGCCTTGCGCACCCAGCTTATCGGTTATCCATTCAAATACCGTGCGGTTGTAGTAGTCAAGCCCTCTTACCAAGCGTAAATTAATCTCAAAATTAATACCTTGTTCACGCAGTATATGCTGCAATGACTCAAAATGGATGCATGATTCAACGTCCAGATCATCAATTAATTTTGGCGCACTCTCGATGATTTCCTGCATTTTTGGATTTTTGCTGTCGAGTATGCGCAGTGGATTGGTATGCAGACGTCTTAATGAATCTTCGTCCAGGCCATCACGATGCTGCTCAAAGTATTTGATCAGGCGAGCGCGATACAATGCACGGGATTCAGCATTTCCCAATGTACTGATTTCAAGACGCAAGCCCGAGATCCCCAGTAAATCCCACAAGCGTGAACACATGACAATCAATTCCGCATCAATATCCGGTCCCGCAAAACCCAATGCTTCGACACCCACCTGATGAAATTGCCGGTAACGACCTTTTTGCGGCCGCTCATGCCGGAACATCGGGCCGGAATAATAGAGCCTTTGCGGACCAGCATACAGCAGATTATGTTCGATGACAGCCCGCACACACGATGCTGTACCTTCAGGCCGCAAGGTCAGACTGTCATTATTGAGATGATCAATGAAGGTATACATCTCTTTTTCAACGATGTCAGTCACTTCACCAATGGAGCGGATGAATAAATCGGTCTGCTCTACAATAGGCGTTCGGATATTCCGGTAGCCATAGGTAGCGAGCCATTGCTGCACCGTCTGTTCAAAATATGTCCAAAGATAGGATTCATCCGGGAGAATATCATTCATCCCGCGAATTGCTTTAACTCCAATAGTCATCAGACAGCTTTTCTCGGATACTTTTCGCTAACATATTTATCGACGATCTGACGGAATTCGTTGGCAATATTATCGCCTTTTAGCGTCACTGTTTTTTGCCCATCCACAAACACCGGCGCTACCGGATTCTCACCGGAACCTGGCAGGCTGATTCCTATATTTGCATGCTTGCTTTCGCCGGGGCCATTGACAACACAACCCATAACAGCCAGCGACATGTTCTCAACACCATCATATTGCTCACGCCACACGACCATTTCGTCACGTACGTACGCTTGAATACTCTCCGCCAGTTCCTGAAAATAAGTGCTGGTGGTACGGCCGCATCCCGGACAAGCAGCAACGAGTGGCACGAACGCACGTAGCCCCATGGTTTGCAGAATTTCTTGCGCGACAATCACCTCGCGCGAACGAGTCCCACCCGGTTCGGGTGTTAATGAAATACGGATTGTGTCTCCAATCCCCTCTTGCAGAAGTATTGCCAATGCCGCTGTCGAGGCCACGATCCCCTTGGATCCCATACCGGCTTCTGTCAATCCCAGATGCAGTGCATAGTCACAGCGTGCAGCCAGATCGCGGTAAACCATGATCAAATCTTGCACACCACTCACTTTACAAGACAAGACAATTTTATTGCGGTTAAGGCCAATTTCCTCGGCCCTGGCAGCACTTTCCAGTGCTGATGTGATTAATGCTTCCCGCATTACATATTTGGCGTCTTGTGGATTACTGGAAGCTGCATTTTCATCCATGATACGCGCCAGCATTTCCGGATCCAAACTTCCCCAGTTGACACCAATTCGTACCGGCTTATCATACTTACAAGCTGTTTCAATCAGAGTGGCAAATTGCTCATCGCGCTTTTTACCTTGACCCACATTTCCCGGGTTAATACGAAATTTTGCCAAAGCCTTCGCGCATTCAGGATAACTGGTCAGTAGTTTATGACCATTGAAATGGAAATCGCCCACCAAAGGCACATGGCACCCCATATCATCCAGGCGTGCACGAATTTCCGCTACCGCGCTTGCTGCTTCCATTGAGTTGACAGTAATACGAACTAGCTCAGATCCAGCGCGCGCCAACTGCGCAACCTGCTCGACTGTCGCAATTTTGTCGACCGTATCTGTATTGGTCATTGATTGCACCACGACCGGTGCACCACCACCCAGCATAACCGTTCCAACCCGAACACCCACGCTAGACCGGCGATTTGTAGAAGTACTATTTTCAGGCATAATTTAACTGTATTGAGATCAAAAATGATGACAAACGCTTTTATTCAAGCGTAAAACGTGCAGTTCCGTCTTGCCGCTTATAAGAAGCCATATCAATTACTTTGTCATTATAGGTGAGATTAACTGCCGATGCATTGCCTATAACAATCGATAATGGTCTTTTACCCGTGATAACTTGCTCACTACCATTTTTCTTAAGCTGTTCGAACAAAGAAGCGCCTGAACCATCGACGACTTTAATCCATGAATCGCCAGTCAATTGAAAATATAAATTACCTATGTCACTTGGGATTACCGTTGCTTTCTCTGCTCTCTGAATAATGGGCTTGTGTTTTGCTGGAATGGTTTCAGTTTTTGTATCCAATTCCGCTGCTGAATTTTTCTCGCTATTCATTCGATCACTGGTTTCTAATTGCTGAGTAGCTTGAGAACTGATCGCAGTTTTTGCAGTTCCCGACAAGGGTAACTGAATTTCTACAGAAGCTGTTCCAGATTCAAATTTTGCCACATCACTAACAGAATTGGTTTCAGGCGTTTTAATCCAGATATCATTCGCAAAAATAAAATAAGCACCCGCAATAATAGTAAATAAAACGATAACCGTTGTTAATCGATTATTGCTTGAGCTTTCCCGGTTTGAAGAAAACGATATTTGTTTATTCTTAAACGGTGTCCGTTCATAGGTCGATATCACCGGGGTAGATTCAGGAAGCAATTGCAATAAAGGAATCGGGTCTAACTGGACCAGATTGGCATAATTACGAATAAAGCCTCGTAAAAAAGTACGTCCCGGTAGCTTTTCATAATTTTCTTTCTCAATCGCTTCGATCTGTAACACCGAGAGGCGTAATTGCCGAGATACATCTTCGACGCTCATACCTTTCATCACTCTGGCTTTGCGCAATAAATGTCCAACACTTTGGACAACGCTCGCAGAATCAATGTCATTTAATTCATTTCTTGCCGGTTTATGATCAATGTGAGTATACATATTATTCTGATTGCTATTGCCCTCGATTTGCTCGTTCTGATGATTACCCAGATTGGGAGAAACTATGTCTGAATCAATAATCTGTATGGCAGACAAAGATTCCATTTCGCTTTTTTCTATCTTTAGTATATTGTTGCTCGTTGCTTGATCTCGCTGAATTTTCTCAGTGTCATTATGCAGTATATGACTTTCCGTTCCGGCATCTAAATTAATATTGTTGGATTTAATATCTTCAGGAAGATGGTCATCGTTGCTGTTTTTCTCGTTCATCATATTCATTATCTGATTTTTCCTTCACGAATCGCAGCTGCTTCTTTGGACTCAGGGAAATGCTTTTGCAGCTGAAAAATATAACTATCAACAGCCAGTTGATTACCCATTGCTTGCTCGATTTTTATCGCCAATATCAGACTCTCAGGCGTTAGTGAATTATTTTTCTGAAACAGAGCGAGCTTCGATTGTGCATCGGTTAAATTACCACGTTGAAAATCAGTATCAATCAATCCAATCAATGCAGGTGAATAATTAGGCTGGATAGATAACGCCTTTTGGAAAAATAGCTGTCCTTCGTTGTATTTTTGACGCTTAATTTCACAGATTCCAGCATTGGTATATGACATTTCCGGCGTTGAATACAGTGGATCTATGGCGGCTGTCATAAAATGATTAATGGCTTGATCCATGCGCTGAGGAAAGCGCTGACATAAAAACCATCCATAATTATTGTGTATCTCTGGGTTTTTAGGTGCCTTTCGAATTGCTTGCTCAAAATTATCCAACGCTTTACTATTTTCATTTAAAGTCATATTAATCAGCCCCAATACATTATATGCAAGCGCATAATCCGCTTGAGCCCTTAAGGCTTCAGTGACTTCTTCTAGTGCGACATCCAATTGTCCTCGATGAAAATATTCCGCAGCCAATTCTGTGTGGATTTTTGCACTCTGAAAAGCCCGTTCTGCATTGGCCTGAACCGACATTCCATTATCTATCGGTTGCTGCACGCAACCGCCTAACCCTACAAAATGCATCAATAGAAAAAAAATTGACAGATTTTTTTTCACTGAATCGCCTCTATCCTCACACCAGCTGTACGACGCGTTTTATCCTTTACCTGACCTGCGAGCTGGCCGCAAGCAGCTGCAATATCATCACCGCGGGTTTTTCTAACCGTCGTAACAAGCCCGGCTTGCATTAACACATCACGAAAAACACGCACAGTTTCTGCTGTAGAACGCTTAAAATCAGATCCCGGAAACGAATTGAACGGAATTAAATTAAATTTACAAGGTGTATCGTGCACCAATGCGACAAGTTCACGTGCGTGCGCAATACTGTCATTAACACCCGCCAACATCACATACTCAAAAGTTATAAAATCTCGAGGCGCGGCCAGCAAATATCTCTGACAGGCAGCCAATAACTCTTTAATAGGATATTTTTTATTAATCGGCACCAGTTGATCGCGCAAAGCATCATTCGGTGCGTGTAAAGATATAGCCAGGGCAACCGGACAACATTCGCGCAATCGATCAATCGCGGGTACCAACCCCGAGGTACTCACCGTAACACGTCGCCGCGAAAGTCCATAAGCGTGATCATCCAGCATCAAACCCAGCGCGGTAACAACATTATCAAAATTGGCCAACGGCTCACCCATGCCCATCATTACCACATTGGTAACAGCCCTATTTGCATGGGCTAGAGTATTATCACTCACATTCGATCGCAGTGTCTTGTTTGCAATCCACAACTGCCCAATAATCTCGGCAACTGTTAAATTACGATTGAACCCTTGCTTGCCCGTAGAACAAAAAGTGCATGCTAAGGCGCATCCAACTTGGCTTGAAACACATAAAGTGCCACGATTTGCTTCCGGTATAAAAACAGTCTCTATACCATTACCCGCACCAACCGCTAGCAACCATTTACGCGTTCCATCTGCCGCCACATAATCAGTGATAATCTGTGGTAATTCGATGACCGCTTGCACTGCAAGTTTCTCACGCAAGCCTTTAGCCAGATCACTCATCGCATCAAAATCGGCAGTACTATATTGATGAATCCAGCGCAGCAGTTGCTTTGCACGAAAAGGCTTTTCACCAATGCCAGTGCAAAAATCCACTAGGCCTTTTCCATCATAATTTAACAGATTGATTGTCACTATTTAGAGACTAATAATCTTTAACGGGGAAAAATACTTAATGCGGGAAAGAAACAAGCAATCTCGACCGCAGCAGTTTCTGGTGCATCTGAGCCATGAACTGCATTGGCATCAATACTATCTGCAAAATCGGCACGAATAGTTCCTTTTTCTGCTTTTTTGGGATCTGTTGCGCCCATTAAATCTCGATTCTTTTTAATGGCTTCATCCCCTTCTAATACTTGCACCATGACAGGACCGGATGTCATGAATTTAACCAGATCGCCAAAAAAAGGACGTGCACGATGCACTGCGTAAAATTGCTCTGCCTCAGATTGTGATAAATACATCATACGTGCTGCAATAATTTTCAAACCATTTGATTCAAAACGAGAATAAATCTGTCCAATTACATTCTTCGCAACAGCATCCGGTTTAATGATGGATAGCGTTCTTTCAATTGCCATTAAATACTCCAATAAACTAATAAATTAAACGTTATATTTTAACAAAAAAATACATCCACAATTCGTAAAAACATACCCTACTGTGTTAAAGATAAATTATTTTGCTAAATAGTATTAATAAAGCAATCCGATATTTTACAAATTGCGCACCACTCACTATGGATTGATCGAGTGAACTGAATAGCCCTGCTGTTTCCAATCTCTAATACCTTCACGGTAGTAGAAAATATTTGACCAACCCCAATCAATCGCCTTTTTTATCGCAATTGAACTGCCCATGCATAAAATGCCATTACAATAAATAACAACAGGCTGAGTCTTTTTTACAATGGCACTTAAATTTTGTTCATCGAAATCGCTTTTGATAGAAAGGTGATAGGCGCCCGGAATATGTCCAATTTTAAAATCATCAAGCCCCCTGACATCGACAAAGTAATAACCTTTGTCGAATAATAATTTCGCTGTTACAGTACTTATTGTGTGAGCACCTTCAATTTTCTCTGGTGCCAGATTATCGGCTTTTGACGTATTCACAAAGCAGAATAACAAAATCAGCAGCGAAAATAAGATTCTTTTCATTGCATTAACCCTTATCGTATCACTTAATTTCATTATTAATTCCCGATAAAGAATTATTCAAAATCAAACTATAGTTCTCACGATACTTAATCAGCTCTATGGCGGTCTCGAAAATATTTCTTATTTTCATAATATATTTCACTATTATTATCTTCAGTCCAGCCTGGATAACCCAAGAGTGGAATAGGCGTCAAATCAGAGCTTGACGATAAATCTTGTAATAAAAAGGACTCTAATATTGAATCGATTAAGTGTAATTGCTTTAACAAAGTCTGAGCGAAAAATGCTTCTTCAACATTAAAAATAATTCCCTTACCCGTCATTCCAACATAAGGACTCAATGCTTTCTCATACAATCCATGACCAAAAACAAAAAACCGCATTGATGACAACGTTCCCTTACGTTGCCGCCAAAATAATTCCTTCCATTCAAAATCGCTTAGCAATTGAATTAATGTTTTCTCGCTGCTCACAACGATCACACCTGATTCATCAAAAAGCGTTGCTGCATCCCTTAACGCACAGCGATGCTTATTCTTGTTTACTGATTCAAATAATTGAGCCTGATAATGCAATTGATTAAGTGCCGATTTTGCTCGCGGGAATGTATGCCATACCAAGGCATTAAAAAAATCATGCCAGTTCTTAGCCCTTGTTTGTACTTGACCAGTTAGATAAATTCTCGATTCATAGTTTTGCTCAAAACATTGCTTCCCAATGCTCTGAGGTACAAAGCAAATTTGCTTCTCAGACTGAGTCAAAACTTGTTGATTTCGCAGCAGTGCTAGTTTATTTAAATGAGTATACTCAGGCCAAAATGCACAATTTGCAAAATACTTTTTCAAATGCAAAAACGGTTCAAACATGGGTGAAAAATCCACAAAATTTGGATTCCAATCATGCATGTTCATGCTTGGTTTGGAGCATAGCTAAAGGATATGTTGATAAAAATATGCGTGAGTAATTAATGATCGTTAATAAGCAAATCGTTTTTCACATTTTCTGCACGCAATAACTTTAAATGTTCCAAACCAAAGTGAATAAATGCAAGCGCTGCAAATATCGGAGCCAGTAGATTGAGTATCGGTATAAATTGAAACAGGCCTGTCAACAAACCTAATCCCCATAGTGAGTATCTGTTTGATGCGCAAATTGTCTTAATTTCTTGTTTACTGGCATGTTCAGATAGCGCATCATATCGAAACAACTGCTGGTTCATAAAAGCTGCTGCTATAAAAGGAACAATAATTCCTGCCCCAACTGCCCATAATGGCAGTGTAATGACCCAAATCAGTATAAAAATACTGCTGGCAAGTATTGCATTAATGATACTGCCGCCCAGGGTACCGCCATACTCGCGTTTAAGTTCAGGAAAAGAACGTTTAGCAACCAGCTTGACGAGTGCCGGCATTATAAAAATAGTTGTAATCAGCAAAGTGGTCATTATCACGAGCGGGATGAACAAAATTATATGGATCATGTTTTGAATAGCAGAAGTAATCCACCCAGATTCCATATTTTTCAGCCATTCACCGACACCGATCTCATTCAGCACCAGAAGTATCAGCTCAGAAAAACTATCTTGAAAAATGAAACCGATAATGAGCCAGAGAAGTGTCGAAACTAAAATTGGCCAAATGATAATCCATGCGATATTAAAACGCATCAGGTCGCGAAATGCACTTGCAGTAGCTTTAACAATAGAAGACATTTATATTGCCAGTAAATGATATATATAGGCTAAAGACGACAATTATCTACGATATCAATATGATTTACTAAGAGTCTGTCGGACTTACTCAAGATAAGCGGTGATAAGCACTACCGCAATATATTATTGACCCGGCCATTAAATAGTTTTAAGCGGCATATTTTACATATGGGTCTTGGAAGTAAGGGGCGACCCGTTCTGGATTGTTCTCCAGCATCGCCATGTGATCGCTGGCAGCGCTACGCAATTTCTCCTTGGTACGCACCGGCACTTTCGAACCGATAGCCTGTTTCAATTCTGAGTTTAGTCTTTCTTCCAGATTTAATTCCGGACTGTAGCTGGGTAAATAAAAGCACTCAATCTTTTCCTTATTTTCTTCCAGCCAAGCCTTTACTGGTTTACTGTGGTGCACTTTCAAATTATCCAGGATTAAGAACACTTTTTTCTCTGTCTCTTTGATCAGAAGTTCAAAAAACTCAATGAGCCGATCTGAATTGAAATTTCCATCGATAATCTGCCAACGCGCACAACCTTTGTTTGTCACTGTGGCAATCATTGACAGTCGTTGCCGTGTGCCAGGCGCATA
>CAMCBD010000072.1 GCA_945872825.1 Nitrosomonas ureae | reverse complement strand
CGCTTTCATCAAGGTCTTGATAACCAAACTCCCAATGAGGTTTATTATCAATATCAAGCAATTCATCAGGCTGCCTGAGCTTGATTAACTACCCATATCAGAGCTTAATTCTACTCTCAGGTTGGACAGTTGCAGGAGACCACTTCAATCTGCTCGACTGTTGATGGCAATGGTGTTGTATGTACATTTATGTGACGCAGGATATACATAACGTGCACAAGCGGATTCTTTGATTCCGATAGTTTTGGGGAAAGCTTTGCCTTACCAGATGATCTGAAGCCGCGGGCGGCAGAATCTTGCATTGAATAAAGCTCATTCAACCCGGCGCGAAGTCTTGCATCGTTTCGCCAAGTATCCGACTTTTCGTTAGCCTGGAAGAAAAACATTAAAGCCGCACGTGCTCTGTCATACGTTTCTTGTAATTGGGCAATTTCCTGTAATATCTTGTCGGTTTCTTTATCGAGTTGAATCAGCATGCCCTGATATTCAACCGAGGGTAGGAGAGAGAAATCAAAGGTTCGACGCATGGTTGTAACTCGTAATCCACATTCACAAGTAGAGTGTAATAGGCGATAGCCGTATTGCGCCACATGTAACTCTCCGCGGTGCAATACGCGGAAGATCGCTATTGCACCCTACAGCCCTTATTCTACAAACTGGAAAAACTAAGGTATTGAGCGAAGTGTTTGTTAAATTTTTTTCCAAATCTCCAGATTGTTTAGCCCGTAGGTTGGGGTGAGCCTGTGAACCCCAGCAGATTTTACCTCATCGTTGTTCTCCATAACCACCCTTTTCTCCGCTGTTACCACCACCGCCCCAATCACGCACAATATTGGATTGTGATGTTGGGGTTCGCAAGCCCACCCCAACCTACAATTCATTTATCGATCGCTTTTTCTACTCCCAAATCACCATCTTAAAGCGCTCTTTAACAATGCCAAAGTAGTTACACTTCCAATCGCTTTGCGCAAAGAAATCTAAGTGATGCCATTGGTCCTTTTGTTTCAGGATTCGGGTTGCGGCATCGTCCCAATCCGTGGCTGCAAATTTTACCTCTAACTGGCGCTTACGTTCCGCCACTTCCTCAAAATCAAAGCCGTCATATTCCCAGTGTAGTACTTCAAAGACATTGCCTGCGCGATCCGCATAGTCCATGCTGAAATCCAGTCCCCATTTGGGGCGCATTTTGATGATTTTGTAGACCAAAGGATTTGTTTGCGCCCAGCGTTCAAGCTGTTCAAGCGCTTCTTCGGCATACCCTTTACGTTCGAATAACAAACTGTGGTTAAGCACGGCGCCTTCCACCCTGTCCGGTTGTGTAAACCAAGGCGCCTTTAAAGCATGACGATGTTCCCGATGCGCGTGAAAAGGCGTTAAGTTAGCCACTGCATAACATTGTTCCAAATCCGTTAAGTCGTAGCCATTTTGATCAAAAAGCGCCAGATCGCAGGCTAAGGGCGGACACAACCTGTCAAGCGGTTGATTCCAATAGCCGATGGGGTTGAATTGATTGCCTGCTAGATCTAAGTAACTCATGGGTATAGGAAAGATTATTTTTTATAAAAACTAGCAGTCCGTTGAAAAACTATCTACATTGCCGTTGCGGGTGTTAAAAACAGGCTCAAAATGCTCATTGATCATGCGCTAGTTCAGCCATTAAAAAGATAAACAAGGATATCTCTACGATAGTTTTTTTGGATATGACAATTCGCACAGTTGGATAGCCAACGCCAAAATCGATGCGGACATCCCAAAAGCCATCAACTTGGATTCATTCTTGGTTTAACGATGTGATTACTTGTCAAAATCTTAGTATCCAACAACCCAATACTGTGCGCAATATCCGTTTCTCCGAGGAACGGCAGAGTCCCCAGCAACGGGCAATCCAACCGCTGCTCCAATGCCGCAATATTTTGCTCCAGAGCCAGCATCTGCGGATCCACACAATTCGCCACCCAACCTGCCAATGTCAATCCGGCAGCCTGTATTGCCTGAGCCGTTAGCAATGCGTGATTCAGACAACCCAAGCGCATACCAACCACTAGTATCACCGGCAGATTCAAAGTTTTCGCCAGATCCGCGCCATTCTGCCTGTCATTGATCGGCACCAGAAACCCGCCCGCACCTTCGACGATGACAAGATCCGCTTTTGCACAGAGTTGCTGATAAGCGTGATGAATCACCGACAGATCAATTTCCGTTCCCAATTGTCGTGCGGCAAGGTGCGGGGAAATGGGCGGATCGAATGCGTAGGGGTTAATTTGCTGGCGGGTAACATTCACGTTGCTGGCGGCGAGCAACTGTTCCACATCCACCCACTGACCATTTTCGCTACCGGCTACAATCGGCTTCATACCGGCCACTTTTTTGCCTTGTGCGGCAAACGCCCGCAGTAATGCGCAGCTGACGGTGGTCTTACCGATTCCGGTATCGGTTCCGGTGACAAAAAAACCCTTACCCATAGGAAGTTGGTTATCCGATTAAACCCAGTTGCCTGCGCGTTTCAGGCGTCAACACGGATTGGCGCGACTGCGGTTTCCAGGCGTGGCCGTACACCACTTCATACGTGGCGGGCAATTTGCCGTCGCGGCGTAATTTCTCATATTCCGCGATGGCTTTCTGCCACTTGTTTTTCCCCATCATCCCCTGATTCCGGCCTAGTGTCACATTATGCGCACCGATGGCTTTTAAATCGCGCATCACACTCGTGACATCCGGATAGGTCAGGGTAATATATTCCATGTCCATTACTGGCGTGGAAAAACCATTGTGCACCAGCAGATCGCCAATATCATGCATATCAATAAAGCGGTTGACGTGACTGAACGCATCCACTTGCGCAAAAGACTGGCGCAATTCCTTCAGGGTATCCGGGCCAAAGGTGCTGAACATCACCAGACCATCAGTACGCAAAATGCGATGCATTTCGGCAAATGTGTGCTCCAGATCATTACACCATTGCAGCGCGAGATTCGACCATATCATACCGACACTTTCATTTTTAATCGGGATCTGTTCAATATCGGCGCACACATAATAGGAATGTTGTTGCAGCAACGGCAGCAAGCGCTGCCACCAGGCCGTGTTCGGCCGGGCGTGCAACAGCATTGCCCTGGCAATATCCATGGCTATCAGTTGACTGGCGGGATAGCGTTTGGCCAACTGCTGACTGCCATAACCCGTTCCGCTGCCAGCATCGAGAATAACATCCGGCTGATATTTGATGTATTCCAGGCGCGACAGCATGCGGTTACTGATTTCACGTTGCAGCACAGCCGCTTGGTCGTAGCTGCTCGCTGCGCGTTCAAACGCGGTGCGCAATTGTTTTTTATCAAGCGTGTATTCGGAATTCATTGAGACAAGTCACAAATTGATCGGGATAAGATAAAAACGGTGCGTGCCCGCAATGCGGAAACATCACCTGTTGCGATTGCGCTAATTGCTGATGCATCCAGTCGGCAGCTGCGGGATGTGTAATCACGTCATTTTCACCATGCAATAATAAAACCGGTTGCTTAATTGCTGCCACACGGTCGCGTAAGTCACTTTCCTGCAAGATTATGAGTCCCTTTTGCAATGCATCCGGATCGGGTTCGGCGCGCTGAAAAAAGTGCTTGCGCAGTTGCAGCAGAATCTTGCTTGCATCCAGGTCGCCGCTCATTTGCAGCGTCAGGAAACGGTTAATAGTGGTCGCATAATTCAGTTTCAGATTTTCCAAAAACAGTTGCAACAATTTGTGCTCCATGCCCCATTCCCAATCGTCGCGTCTGGCAAAACAGGGCGTAGTCGAAATCAGAATCAGTTGCTGCACACGGCCCGGTTCACGCAGCGCCAATTCCATCGCAATCTGTCCACCCAATGACCAACCGCCGATCATGCAATGCTCGGGTAGAATTTCAGTGATGACCTCAACGAGGTGATTCAGTGTTCCCGGATCACACGCGGGACTCAATCCATGTCCGGGCAAATCGATCAAATGCAAACGGAATTGTTGCGCCAATTGATCGCGAACACCGCTCCAGATACCACTGTGCATGGCCCAGCCGTGCAATAAAACAAGATCAGGACCGTTTCCTATCGATTCGACATGCAGATGCGTCATGAATGGCGTGCCAATTCGTTCAATGCCTGCGTCAGGCGCTGAATATCATGCGGCTGATGCGCAGCGGACAAAGAAATACGTAATCGTGCCTTCCCTCGCGGCACCGTCGGCGGGCGAATCGCCGGAACCAAAATTCCGCGCTCACGCAACGCCTGGCTGACGCGCACCGCTTCCTGGCTTTCACCAATCAACAATGGTTGAATCGGGGTGCTGGAAGGCAGTAATTTCCAGGACGAAGACCGTAAGTCTTTTCTCAATTGTGCAATATTTTGCAGCAAGGCTACACGCCGCCATTCGTCTAGTTCAATCAGTTTCAGACTCGTTAATAGTATGTGCGAGAGCAATGGCGGCGAAGCTGTTGTGTAGATATAACTGCGCGCAGACTGGATCAAAGTTTCGATCACATCTGCTTGTGCGGCAACAAATGCACCAAATACACCGGCGGCTTTACCCAGCGTTGCCATATACACGATATTCGGCGAATGAACACTGGCGCTATCCGGCAAGAATAAGCTGCCTCGCCCTTGTTGCCCCAATACACCAAAACCATGAGCATCATCCAATAGCAACAGCGCATGATATTTTTCACACAGTGCGATAAGCTGCTTGATCGGTGCAATATCGCCTTCCATACTGAACACGGCGTCAGAAATGACCAACTTGCGCCGGGCATTGGAATCCGCCAAGTGTTGCTCCAAAGCAGCAAGATCCAGATGCGGAAAGCGAATAAATTTAGCCCGTGACAGTAAAGCCGCATCGTTCAGCGAAGCGTGGTTCAGTTTGTCCGCAAAAATAGCATCTCCACGCCCAACTAAAGCTGTGACCACGCCGATATTTGCCATATACCCGGTAGAAAACAGTAATGCTCTTGGAAAACCGGCAAACTGCGCCAGAGACACTTCCAGAATATGATGCGCGGCAGAATGGCCATGGATGAGATGCGATGCGCCGGCTCCCACACCGTAGTACTGCGCACCTTCGCAAGCCGAATGAATCAAGTCCGGATGATTGGCCAATCCCAGGTAATCATTACTGCTGAATGCAAGATAATCCTGACCATCAATGGTGATATGGCTTGCTTGCGGGCTTTCCACGACTTGCCGGAAACGCCGCAGCCCCTGCTGCTCGCGGGCACGCAGCTGTTCAGCCAAATCTGGAAACATGCGTTACAGCGCGTGTAGCCCTAGTTTGTCCAATAACGCCCGGTCACGATCTGTTTCCGGATTTCCCGTCGTCAACAATTTGTCGCCATAAAAAATCGAATTGGCACCGGCCAGAAAACACAGCGCTTGTATAGCTTCTGACATTTCCTGCCGGCCTGCAGACAACCGCACCATGGCTTTCGGCATGGTAATCCGCGCGGCTGCAATAGTACGCACAAACTCCAACGGATCCAAAGCTGCAGTGCCATACAGTGGTGTACCCTGAACTTGGACCAGATGATTGATCGGAACGGATTCCGGATAAGGATCCAGATTGGCCAATTGCGCGATCAGTCCGGCACGCGACAGACGCGTTTCCCCCATCCCAACAATACCGCCGCAGCACACGTTAATCCCGGCACTGCGCACTTCCTGCAATGTATTCAAGCGATCCTGATATTGGCGTGTGGTAATGATTTCTTCATAAAATTCCGGCGCTGTATCGAGATTGTGATTGTAATAATCCAAACCGGCATCACCGAGTTGTTGTGCCTGTCCGGGCTTTAATAATCCCAATGTCGCACAAGTTTCCATCCCCAGCGATTTGACCGCACGCACCATTTCGGTCATTTTGTCCATATCGCGTTGTTTCGGTCCACGCCACGCCGCTCCCATGCAAAACCGCGAAGCGCCGTTAGCTTTTGCTGCAGCCGCTGCCGATACAACTTCATCCAGCGACAACATGTCCTGATTATCAACGCCGGTATGATACCGTGCCGCTTGCGGGCAGTAACCGCAGTCTTCCGGGCAGCCACCTGTTTTGACTGAAATCAATGTGGATAATTGCACGCCGTTGGCGTCATGATGCTGGCGGTGAATAGATTGTGCGCGGTAAATCAGATCGTTAAATGGTGTATCCAGTAACGACTGAACTTCTGCCACATTCCAATAGACCGAATCATCTGATTTCCCGGTTATACTGCTTGAATCATTTCGTGTTTCGCTGATTGTGAGAGAATCTAAATTCATACCAATTTACCTGTCTTCTTGTTTAAGTAGCGCATCATTCGCGCCAGTTGCCGATAAATTTGGATGATCAAGGATTCAATGGACATTGTCAATTTTTCCATACCCCATTTTTATACAATGGATTAATTATCGTGCAGATCTTCAGTCAGAAAAATTGTGTGTTGTGTGCTATCCCTACAAAACAGGATTTATGCGAGCCTTGTTACGATCACTTACCGCAGCTGCCGCTTAACCATTGTCCTATTTGCCTGTGGCCAGTGCCAACAGCGGAAATCTGTGGCGCTTGTTTGACAAAACCGCCCGCATTCACACGCACCATCGCAGCACTGCGCTATACCTTTCCTGTCGATGCAATGATTCATGCGTTAAAATATCAAACCGATCTCGCTATCGCACCGATTCTCGCCAACTTCTTCATCACACGATTTAAGGCAACAGAGAAGAGAATACCGGATATCATCCTACCGATGCCGCTACATCCGATCAGGTTGCGAGAGCGCGGATTCAATCAGGCTATGGAAATCAGTCGATATATCTCGAAACATATGGGGATTGCTTTATTACCCGATAGTTATCAGCGTATCAAACATACGCCACCACAAACCGAACTAGTTTGGAAGGATCGCCAGAAAAATATCCGTAAGGCTTTTAGTTGTAGTATAGATTTGTCGGGCAAGCATGTCGCGCTGGTCGATGACGTGATGACAACGGGTGCTACATTAAATGAATTGGCTAAAATATTACGTAAGCAAGGTGCTGCTGAAATCAGTAACTGGGTTATTGCCAGAACTTTACCAGAGAAAAATCAGATCGGCTCTCATAGGCTGTGACAAATACTTAATCAACGCTATCCGCATGTTTAACATCATTCTTCACCAACCGGAAATTCCGCCCAATACGGGTAATATCATCCGCTTGTGCGCCAACACCGGTATGCAGTTGCATCTCGTTAAACCATTAGGTTTTCCACTGAAAGACAAGCAATTATTGCGTGCTGGCCTGGATTATCATGAATTTGCACAAATAAAAGTGCATGAGAATTGGACAGATTGCTGTCAGAGTTTGCCAGGACATCGCATGTTTGCGATCACCACGAAGGGAAAACAGCGCTATGATAAAGTGATATACAAGGCCGGAGATGCTTTCGTGTTTGGCGCAGAAAGTTGCGGATTGCCTGTCCACATCATGGAATCTTTCCCGGAACCACACCGCATTCGAGTACCGATGGTTGCGACCAGTCGCAGTTTGAATTTATCCAATGCCGTAGCCATTGTTGCCTATGAGGCATGGCGTCAAGCTGAATTCCCGTTGGGGCAATAAGATTGCGGTTACTGCAGATTGAGATTTTCACTGATGATACGTGGCGTCACAAAAATCAACAATTCACGTTTATTATCTACTTTGGTGGTATTACGAAAAACATGACCCAGCACAGGAATGTCACCTAACATGGGTACCTTATTCACAACCTGATTCTCAGTCCGGTTAAAAATACCACCAATCACCACGGTTCCCCCATTTTCTACCAAAACCTTGGTCGTTACTTGTTTGGTATTAATCGGTGGCGGCAGAAATTGATTGATTGCAGTACCAATCTGGTCTTGGTTAACACTCAATTCCATATCGATCTGACCATTATAGGTAATTAATGGTTTAACTTTTAGTTTTAGTGTCGCATCCATAAAGCGGATGCTGGTGGCACCACTGCTGGTTGCTTGCTGATAGGGAATCCGGTCACCTTGTTCAATAACCGCTTCTATACCATGTGCAGTCACTACACGAGGACTGGCAATTACTCTCCCTTTTTGATCGACTTCTAATGCCGATAACTCGAGGTTGATTAAACGGCCATTATTAATCTTCATCAAACTGAGCCCCAGCGCAGCAGGTCCGCCTAATAATCCAGTCGCGGCCGCAGCTGGCAAATTGACATTCAGATTGCTACCACCTCCCGCCGAACCACCGCCAGCTAAAGCACTGGAATCAGTCAAATTACCTGAAACTCCGAGTCCCTGATTGCCTATGTTTGATGAATTCTGAATACCAAAACGCGCACCTAAATTTCGACTGAATGTATCTGTCGCATCCACAATACGCGCTTCAATCATGACTTGCCTTTCATATACATCCAATCGCTGTATACGCTTACGGATCTCACCTAATCTAACTGGAATATCGGTAACCGTTACGGTATTACTGATTTCATCTAAGTTAATCGTGCCACGCTTGCTCAACATGCCTTCAAACGATAATGAGTTAACCCTGCGGTGATTCAAATTAAAAATTTCTGAGCGCAAAGGTTCCATTTCGGTTATCTGCAACTGCGCTTCCAGATCCAGCAATTCTCTGTCGGCCATTTCTTTACGCGGCGCCACAAAAATGACATTGCCCGTCTTTCGTTTATCCAAGCCATGTGCCTGCAATACAATATCGAGCGCCTGATCCCAAGGAACATCTTTTAAACGCAATGTGAGATTTCCCGCCACGGAATCACTGGCAATGATATTAAAATTGGTGAAATCAGCAATCACTTGCAGTACCGCTCGCACTTCCACGTCCTGGAAATTAAGCGAAAGTCTCTCACCCGTATATCCGCCATCGACACGTTTTTTCCGCGCCAGCTCTTCCTCATCCTCAGTCAAGGCTCTTACTTCCAGAATGAACCGTGTACCTGATTGTCGCGCAGAATGCTCCCAGCGGCCTTTGGATTTCACTGCCATTCGAACATTATCACCCTTCTTGGATGTTTCAATGGTATGCACTGGCGTGGCAAAATCCACAACATCGAATCGTCTTCTCAAGCTATCAGGCAATAGCGTGTCCACAAACTCGACAAAAATATCGTCCCCCTGCTGCTGCACATCAACGGCTGAACCCACTTTTGTCATATCAACTTCTACGCGGCCTTCACCATTCGCGCCACGCCGGAAATCAATATCCTGCAAACTATTCAATTTTTTATTAGGCGTCTCTTCAGCAAAGCGAACGGCTGTGTTGACTGTTTGATTCTCAGCCACACTAACTAAATTGATTAGCAGTATATTCTCTTGCACCCGGATATCGTGCCGCATTAATTTCGATAAATTCAACACCAACCGGGTTCGATCCCCGACCTGCACGATATTGATACTGCGTAAATCTCCATCTGCAGCTTCTTGAATATTCTTGCCCAAACCATTAGAAACTTGATAGAAGTCAAAATAAATACGATAGGGATTATCCATTGCAACGCCCGTTGGAAGAGTTCCTAATGGGCGATCTAAAGTTAATTTGGCGATTACTTGGCCATTTCGGAAGGTAGAAATATCAATAGAGCGGATACTGTTCTGAGCTGTTTCTGCAGTTACAGTTGGTTCAGCAAAAATTGCCGTTGCAAAACAAACTAGCAGTGCTGCTATAACCACGATTAGGCTATATCTTCTCATTATTAGTAGCTTCATAGCTTTAATCCTAATTCTTCAGCATAAGCGCACTAGTCCGTTCAGTCCATTCATTCACACCATCCTGCACAATTTCCGATAGTTTTACTTCTGTATCGGAAATATGGTTAATTTTCCCAAAGTTCTGACCTAAGTGATTGCCAATTTTCACTCGATGCAATGTACCATCCGGAGATTTAATTAAAGCGAATATTATATCGTGTTGTTGCAGCGAACCAACCATTGATAAACTTTCCAGTGGATAAGATTCCAGTACTTCCTTATACCGGTTTAAATCAGGCTGAATACCACTCGTAATAGTTTGCGCTTGATCATTTTTACGCGGAACAAATGGACTGGATATATCAAATGCCTCGTAAGTAAAGTACTGATGCGGCCTAACTTCCGGCAATGAATCAATCTGTCCATGCAAGCCATCCCCTGAACTATGAATAAATGCTTCCAAGTCAGTATAGTCATGCTGAGTACAAGCAGTCATCATGGTCAGAGAAATCACAAACAATGCTAGCAGGAATATGTCTCTTATCATAATTCATTTGCCTCCGGCCTGCTTTGTTATTTCTTCTTCATCCAAATAGCGGAATGTTTTTGCAACGGCATCCAATACTAGTTTCCCATCAGTTCCAGGTGTTACGCTAATGTCATTTAATGTCACGATACGTGATAACTGTGCAACATCGCTGGTAAAAGCCCCAATATCGTGATAACCGCCTGTCACACGAATAGAAACGGGGAGTTCGGCATAAAACGTGTGTATCGTTTCCTTCGCCGCTGGTTTAAATAATTCAAATTGTAATCCACGGCCTAAGCCAGCCTGATTGATATCGACTAATAAGGCTTCCATTTCTGACTTATCTGGTAGTTGTTTCAGCAAGGAACGGAGAGATTGTTCAATATCCTTTAATTGCAAACGCAAAGCAGGCAAATTAACGGCATTTCTTTTTTTAGCCAGATAAGTATTTTTTAAAATCTCTTCTTGAGCTTGAATATTCTCCAGTGTTTCAATTTGCTCCTGCCAAACCATGAGGTGACCTACAACGATAATAGCGATAAATAAAATTGCCAAAGCGGCAACCTTAAATGCCACTGGCCAGCTTCCTGCCTGGTTGATATCGAGCTGGCGTAATTCAAGAAGTAGATTATTCATCGTAAGCGCAGTCTTAAGATTTCGCAGCAGTAGCAGGGAGTGAATTTTGCACAGCGTCCATAGTTACCCGCTTGAGCTTTATTTTCATATTAAATTCATTTTGACGTACATTATTAACAGTCATCGCCTTAATTTCTATCAATAAAGGTGATTCAAGCCACTGAGATGATTCAAGGTTACGCATCAACACTGAAACCCAGGCATTGGATTGCGCATACCCAACTAAAGTAATGTTACGATCTTCTTGCTTGACACTCTGTAAATACACACCATCCGGAAGTAATCTGACCAACTGATCCAGCAAATGAACGACTTCAGACCGGCTGTTCTGTAATGTCTCAACAACTTGCTTACGCGCTAGCAATTCCTGAGTCTGCGACTTAATTTCTCTAATTTCTGCAATTTCCTTATCCAGAATAGCTATCTGGTCAGTTAGGTATTGATTGCGGCCACTCTGGTAATCTATTTTCCCAGCATTAATCGTATGAGTGCTCATAACAACAACGATCGCTAGTAAACCAACCAGGCCTGCCAGAACTGCAATCTGTTGCTGTCTCGCTTTACGCTTAAGTTCGCGATGTGGTAGTAGATTAATTCGAATCATGATGGATCAAAACTACGCAACGCCAAACCACAGGCGATTAGCAGAGAAGGTGCATCCAGATTAAGTTGCCTTGGAATAATACGACTTGACAACTCCATGGTTGAGAAAGGATTCACAACGAGTGTGCTCACTTGCGTTCGTGATGCGATGATTGCGTCTAACCCGGGAATAACTGCGGATCCCCCCGCAATAAAAATATAATTTACTTCGGTATATTGCGTCGATGTGTAAAAAAACTGAATAGCGCGCATCACTTCAATAGCCAACGTTTCGCAAAATGGCTGCAAAACATCCGCGTTATAGTTTTCAGGTAGGCCACCATTTCTTTTAGCAGTCTCGGAATCTTCCAACGAGAGATTAAATTGATTTTGAATCTCCTGAGTCAGTTGATCACCCCCGAATGGCTGATCTCGCGTATATAATGACTCACCGTTAAGAAGTACATTAATTTTCATGATTGTCGCACCAATGTCAACCAGTGCCATTACCTGATCTTTTCCACCCCCAGGCAATTGACTCAGCGTTAATTCGAATGCAGCCTGCGCTGCATAAGGTTCAACATCCATAATGACTGTTTTAAGACTTGCCGCGAGCGCAACAGCCACACGGTCTTCCACTTTCTCTTTACGCGACGCAGCGATAAGCACTTCAACTTCTTCTGGATTATCAGGCACTGGCCTGGTTACTTGAAAATCCAAATCAACTTCATCTAAAGGAAAAGGAATATATTGACTGGCTTCATTTTCGACTTGAAAAACTAGGTCATCCTCGCGTTGCCCATCTGGAACCACAATCTTTTTGGTAATCACATCTGTCGCGGGTAGTGCAAGCACCACATTCTTTTGGCTTGTTCCCATACGTTTCCAGCCACGCCTCAGGCATTCACTGACTGCTTCCATGTTTTCGATTGCGCCATCCAACATCGCATCTGGTGGCATGGATTCAATCACATAACGCTCAATCCGATAGGTTTGACTCTCGTTATCAACCAATGATAATTCGACCATTTTTACAGATGAAGAACTTATATCCACACCTATTAATGGTAGTGACTTCATCTTAAAGAAGTCTAAATTGATAGAAAAATTTCCCTTGAACATTGGCTTATTAGAAGCGATACTCGCAAATTATAAATTACCCTATTAATGCTGAATATATGTAAACTACTCATTATCCGCATTAATTCAATATAGTTACTCGAAAAAATAAATGATTGACGTTGATTCTGACAGAATCCAAAAAATCCTATTCAAAGAAAAACAATAGATACACCCCCTATAACTGTGTACTTTAACGATCGTATCAATTAATCAATCCAAATTCATGTTAGCACGTTGGCTGTATTACTTTTTTGTCACATTTTCTGCATTAGGTTTGATTGGCGTGTTGCTAGCTGGGTTTGCTGCACTGGTCATACATTCCAATTTACCATCATTAGATACACTGACGGATTATCGCCCTAAAATACCGTTACGCATTTATAGCGATGAGGGTCTATTAATAGGAGAATTTGGTGCGGAGCGTAGAAATGTTGTCAATATTTCTGAAGTACCGGAACATCTTAAACAGGCAATCCTTGCTGCAGAAGATGATCGCTTTTATGAACATGGTGGTGTTGATTACATGGGTGTATTACGTGCTGCTTATTCAAATTTTTCTGCAGGCAGTGTACGCCAGGGCGCCAGCACTATAACGATGCAGGTGGCTCGGAATTTTTTCCTGACCAGAGAAAAAACATTGACGAGAAAATTCAGCGAAGCGCTTTTGGC
>CAMCBD010000071.1 GCA_945872825.1 Nitrosomonas ureae | reverse complement strand
CGGCGGCTTGCAAAGTTTAATGGTGTGTCAGTTAACTTTGAGTTGCATTTAAAAGAATCTGAATGGCGTTGGAAAAAACAACCTGATGAACTTGCTAGTGAACTATGGCAACTCATCAGATATTATTAACTCTCCTAGTCTAGAGCCTTGGCAATTACAACCAAGTCATCCAAATTTGATGTTTTGATTGTAGTAGATACTTCAGTGAGCTCATTTCACGAAGAGAGCGATGATTCATGGTTAATTTTTCTTTTTTTCAAAACAACAGGCTTCTAAAAGACATAAGGGATAATCCGGTAACGTACCTTTTGCATATAGTTGCAGTACTGCGGATCAAGCGATAAATGCTCTTCTTCGCGGAACATGCGCAAACAAAGAAAAGTCATTGTGATGATAAAAACAATGAGATTGGCCATGGTGGTATGTGCTAGGACATAACCCCCAAAAAGCAGGAAGTAACTGGCATAAAGCGGGTGACGGATAAAACGGTACATCCATTCGGTTTTGATTTCCCGTTTTGCTGCAACGAGCGCAAAACTGCGATTCAAAGAAATCAAACCGGCGATTTGCAACAGAGTGCCCAATGCAATTAAAACTTCAGCTTGCGGTAAAACTCCATGCTCTCCAGGCCTCAAAAAAAGCGGAGCGAACGAGCCAATAATAACAACCATCCAATCATAAGGAATAATTGAGACAGTTTTTGGGTTACTGCGGCAAACAAAAAATACGATTGTTAACGTTTCGGAAATAATGACCAGTAATAACGATAAGCTACCCGTTTCTATAAATTTTGTGAAATGCGCGTAAACAAAAAATATGTATATGGTTGCCATCAGCGAACCGCTATATAGATTGAACCGGTTGGATTGGAGAATTGCGGGCAATGTGCTCATTTTAGTAGTCCTGTAGGGTATTTTTTCTAAAATAAAATAGATAACTTTACTTACTACTGATTTCCCGAACTCTTTTAATCAGTAAATCACACGGTGGTGATTAATGATCAGGAATGTCAGGGTTCCAATAGCGATAGCTATCGCATAAGGTAGTTTTCCGATAGAGTCAGCAGTTGCTTTGAATACTGAAGAACTGTCTTGCAAGAACCTGGATTTATTGATCCAGAGCATACGAATGAAGATGCGGGTGAGGTTGTTAAGCAATCTGTGCAACATGCCTTTATGCAGCGCAACAATCAAGGCCAGCAAACCCCCGGCGATTAATGTGCTTAAAAACGCACCCAGGATATCGTTAGAACCTACGAATGCTCCCACCATGGCCATAAGCTTGACATCGCCGGCACCCATCATGCGCCATATATAAAATGGCAACAGCAAAAGCAAACCGATACCGCAACCGGCCAATGAATCGAGAATCCCAATCCCTGCAGGCAAGAAAGTATTCAATGCAACACCCAGTAATGCGCCGGCTGAAACAAGCGCGTTTCGAATAGAGTAGCCGCAATAGTCTTGCCAGGATGCCACCAGCAATAACAATACCAAAACACTTATCGTCAGAAGATGCATATCTGTAATTTTTATCGATATGTTTTAAAAAGGCCATTCATCATGAATGAATGGCCTTTTAACAGCAAAGATACTATTTCCGTATCGTTATTTGCTTATAGTGCGCCTGCTATTGCATTTGATACAGCTAAAAATGTGGCGTCCACATTCTGACCCAAAGTGGTTACTGTACCAATAATGACAGCAGCAATGAGTGCAACCATCAGACCATACTCAACTGCAGTTGCACCCGCTTCGTCATTCCAGAAATTTCTCACTTTTTGCATCATTTTTTCCATGATTCTTTCCTTTTTTCAAATTAATAAAATACTACTTATTGTCCCAGACAAATCTGAGCAAGATTATTGTCGGTAATATCTGCCCTAAACTTTAATATTCTTCTCCACAGTTGATTCCTGTAATGGATGGACAGCGGCGCTATGCACATGGTGCTGGGCTGCACACAGCGATGAAGTCGCTCCCCAGATACTCTGGCATGAATAAGATCATCAACGATGAAAGTTTGCGCTGCGCACTGGTATACTTGGCACCGACCCCACCCAAATATGGTAACGAAGAAGAACACGCTACAGAGTGCGCAACCGGAAATCTGAATCGTTCCGTTTTTTCCGGAGATAAAAAGATTTGAGAGAAGGAAGAGATGAAGAATCAAATCAGTTATTCACCGGAAGTATGAGAACGAGCGGTAAGATTGGTATTCGAGCAGCAAAAGGAGCATGAATCGCAATGTCGGCGTTCAAATCGATCGCATCAAAGATTGGCTGAACGGGATGGTGAACAGGGAGTGTATGTGGTTACTGAAGAGACACCGGCTGAATACCACTGGATTCATGATCGTTGACCAAGATTGAGGAAGGTGGTGTCAATAACGCAGTAAGAATGCACCGATTTCACGGCTGAGGCTTGATGCCATATCGCGCATCTTAATCAGTGCTTAGTTCTGAATGTATCATTTCGGAGCAAATAAAAGTTTAAGTTATTTTAATTACGGTCGATAACAAAAGATAGATAAGCAAAATTGTAATTATCTACAACTTATTGAATGACAAAGCATCGCAAACAATTAAATATTTTACTTGACATTCAAAAGTTACCCACAGTTTGAACAAAATAAAAAATTACATTACATAACTTCATGTCAAGAAGAAAAGTATCCCGCAACTATATGATAAATGTCACATAACTAATGTGTTAAATAAATAAGCAATCTAAGAAAAACCCTTAGAAATTTACAAGTTAAGCGTTCAAGCAAGATGTTTATACACAAAGTTATCCACAGAAACTGTGGGTAACTAAAATTACTCATAACAAATAGAATGATATCGTTTGTATTGAAAGTTCTTTCCATAAGAAGCTAGCTAATTACCTCAATCGCCTTTCTATGCTCTTTCAATACCGACTCATTTCTTTTTGCAGCTTACTTATAGATCAGGCCAATAAATAGTTTGAATTTTTGGTGATTTTGCATGTCATAGAAAGATGGAAAAAATAGATGCAAGAACCTTAAAAGATGAAGCGCTGCATGAACGTCGTCGGCAAGTGATTCGTCTTCACAAGCGAGGCGGCAAACCTGGGCAAATAGCGCAAGTTACGGAGCTGAGCGACACGGCTGTGAAGAAGATTATTCGACTTTATGAAGAAGGTGGTGCAGCTGGACTAAAGCCTGGTAGACGCGGACGACGTACGGGTGACAAACGCAGCTTAAGCGAAGAACAGGAGTTGAGATTGCAACGGCTTATTTGTGATAAGCGTCCTGAGCAACTGAAGATGGATTTTGCGTTGTGGAATCGTGGGGCGATAAGGCAGTTAATTGAGCAAGAATGTGGCATATCCATGCCGATCCGCACGGTGGGACACTACCTCAAGCGTTGGGGATTTACCCCGCAGAAGCCAACGTGCTTATGAACAACGCCCGGAGGCGGTAAAGCAATGGCTCAATGAGCAATATCCGGATATTGCTCAGCGCGCTCGAACTGAAGGCGGGGAGATTCACTGGGGTGATGAGACAGGATTGGTCAATACGGATGTGCGAGGACGTGGTTTTGCACCCAAGGGAAAAACACCGGTGACCTACGCTGCTGGCACGCGGCAACGGCTGTCAATGATTGCCACTGTAACCAACAGAGGCTGTGCACGCTGGCAGATTATTGATGGAAATTTCAATTCAGATAGACTCATTGAATTTCTCGAACTACTGATCAAGGATGCAGGGAAGAAAGTGTTCTTGATCCTGGATAATTTGAGAGTGCACCATAGCAAACCAGTGAAGGCTTGGCTGGAAGAAAATAAGGAAAAGATCGAATGCTTTTATTTACCCAGCTACAGTCCGGAATTAAATCCAGAAGAAAGATTAAACTCAGATTTGAAGCAGGCTATCGGTTCGAAAGTTCCGGTGCGTACCAAGGAGAAATTACATGCCGCTGTCGATGATCATATGTTGATGCTGCAGAATAATCCAGAGCGCGTTGCTTCTTACTTCCAAGATCCGTATATAAAATATGCCGCTTAAAACTATTTAATAGCCGGATCAATAATCCATTTTTATAAGCATTCTGGCTTGATCTTCCGGTGTTTTTGCTTCGGTTTATTGTTTCCACGGCGGCCAATCCTGATTTTGTTTCACTTGATTAACGCGTACCTCAGGAGGTATGTAGTGTGCGAAAACTATCTTTAAGTGACAACTGGTGTAAAACAGCGTGCAAAAATGACCAGGGAATTGGGGAAAACAGCGCCGAAAACTGTCCGCCGTTGGGCTAGTCAGGCTTTTGAAGAATCAGTGTCTATTATTTGCAACGGATATTGACGCCAGCCCCACATAATCCAATTCTAAGGGTGTTATTTGAATCTGGTGAGAGAATTCCATGATTGATCGAGTATTCCTACACAGCCCCTACATAACGCCTACATCGAGACGTTGAAATATTCATATATTAATTAACTTATTGATTTATTGGTGCTGTTGAGAGGAGTCGAACCTCCGACCTACTGATTACGAATCAGCATTCCTAAATTCAAGCACCTCTGAAGTCTATAAGGAGAATTTATCATAAGTGCAGAAAATGGCAAATTTGAATTAACTCATATCATTCAGATGCGGATCAACTTCTAAATGTCTCTAATAATTTAAAGCAACTAATTTCAAACCATCCATCGGTTTTTTTGTCCTTACTATCTTGCTCTGCAATTTCCTACACTGAGGCTACACAGGGAAGTGTAAAGAAAAAAGCACTTGGGAATTAATTTCCAAGTGCTTGATTTGTTGGTGGGTCTGGCTGGACTCGAACCAGCGACCAAGGGATTATGAGTCCCCTGCTCTAACCAACTGAGCTACAGACCCCTAAATTATTATTTTAATTATTACCAGTATCCAGGAAACTGCGTAAACGCTCAGAACGCGCCGGATGACGTAACTTTCGTAATGCCTTGGCTTCAATCTGACGAATGCGTTCACGGGTAACATCGAACTGTTTTCCGACTTCTTCCAAAGTATGATCGGTATTCATCTCAATGCCAAAACGCATACGTAGCACTTTGGCTTCCCGCGGCGTCAAAGAGTCAAGTATATCCTTTGTCACGCCACGTAAGCTAGCATAAACTGCTGCATCGGCTGGCGCCATCGTTGCCGCATCTTCAATAAAGTCGCCGAGATGCGAATCCTCATCATCCCCAATCGGCGTTTCCATAGAAATTGGCTCTTTGGAGATTTTAAGAATTTTACGAATCTTCTCTTCTGGCATTTCCATTTTCTGTGCTAGAACTGCCGGTTCCGGTTCTTGTCCGGTTTCCTGCAGAATCTGGCGTGAGATGCGGTTCATTTTATTGATTGTTTCAATCATATGAACCGGTATCCGGATAGTGCGTGCCTGATCGGCAATAGACCGGGTAATCGCCTGACGAATCCACCAAGTTGCGTAAGTTGAGAACTTATAACCGCGCCGATATTCGAATTTATCGACCGCTTTCATTAAGCCAATATTGCCTTCCTGAATCAGATCAAGGAATTGCAATCCACGATTAGTATATTTCTTGGCAATAGAGATTACTAAACGTAAATTTGCTTCGGTCATCTCACGCTTGGCCCGGCGCGCTTTTGCTTCACCCGTCGACATCTTACGATTGATTTCCTTCAAATCCTTGATTGGAATACCAATCTTATCTTTGAGCGTCAGTAAATTTTGCTGCTCTTCCAGAACCGAAGGTCTATAGTGCTCGAGTGCTTGACTATAGGGCTTTCCAGCTTCGATTTCTTGCTTTATCCACTCAAGATTTGTTTCATTCCCAGGAAAAGTCTTAATGAAATGATTCCTTGGCATTTTTGCTTTGGATACACATAGATCCATTATTTTGCGTTCGTAATTACGTACATCGCCGACTAATTCGCGCTGCGTATCGCAAAGCTTCTCTACCATTTTTGCTGAGAAGCGAATAGCCATTAGTTCAGAAGATATTTTATCTTGTAACTCAATATATTCCTGATGATACGGTCCGTCCTTTTCAAGAAGGTTCTGCATCTCGGTATAGATTTCACGAATAACTGAGAAACGTTCCAGTGCATCAGCTTTTAATTTCAATAAATCTGCACTTGCGATAGCAGCGCTGTCTCCATCTTCATCTTCATCTTCATCGCCAAGATTGTTGGCAGCTAATTCTTGCTCTAATGATTCTTCAGAAAACTCTTCATTAATAATATCTTGAGCGTTTGCATCCAGCAGCCCATCAACAACTTCATCAATGCGTAGGATATCCTTCTCAACTTCATTAGCCAGATAGACAATTCTTGCAATGATCGGGGGGCAGGCAGAAATTGCTTGAATCATGTGACGCAGACCACCTTCAATACGTTTTGCAATCTCAATTTCACTTTCGCGCGTTAACAAACCCACTGATCCCATTTCCCGCATATACATGCGCACGGGATCGGTGGTGCGTCCAAACTCAGAATCTACAGTAGAAAGTGCCGCTTCTGCTTCTTCTGCCACATCTTCATCAGCGACAGTTGTTGCTGCATCCGACATCAGCAGTGTTTCGGCATCCGGTGCTTCATCATGCACCGATATACCCATATCATTGATCATGCTGATAATGCCTTCTATCTGCTCCGCATCCAGCATGTCATCAGGCAGATGATCATTGATTTCAGCATAAGTCAGGTACCCGCGCTCTTTGCCCAATCCGATTAGCATTTTCAGACGCATGCGACGCGCTTCGAGATCTTGTGGCAGCGAATTGCCGCCATCGATAACAGAAATTGCTCCTACATCAATTACTTGGTCAATTCCAGCCGTTGCTTTATTTTTCTTAGGTGTTCTACCTCTGGTTTTCTTGCCATCAGTGGATTCAATGTCATCTTCTCCAATGATTGATTGAGAAATCTCAGTAGCAGCATAAGCGGCTCTAGCAGATACTTTTATATCGACGGCATCTACGCTTGTTGTTTCTTCTTTTGTTTTTTTAGCAGTTATTTTTACCTTTCTTTCAGTTTTGACTACTAATTTATTAGATTTTTCTTTCTCAACCGCTTCGGTATTGCTATTTTTTATTTTTTTGGTAACTTCATTATCTTTTGACTCGACCGCTTTTGTCTTTGGCATATTGGATTCCCAATAATATTGGATAAATTAAAAGCTGAAAGCGTTAGATTATATCAAAATTCGATATCACTGACACCTGTAGCTGATTTCATTTCATAGCCAATCGTTGGAGCTCTCGCTTCTCTTCGTCGGTTAACCTATCCAAAGATTTGCTATGTAATTCAGTCATACGTTTATTACGTTGCGCTTGCTGTAATTTCTCTAATACTTCTAAAAACTCTTCCTCCAAATCAATCGCACTACCCCATTCCAAGGTCTCACTTTCAATATCTTCCAGTAATGCTCTATATGGGCTATTTTGTAAATAAGTCAGTATTGAATGCGCAGATTTACTTGCTATCAGCTGAGGGTGCGTATCAAGAAAATCAACAAGAGCTTTTAATGCAGCAACTTCTTCACTGTTTTCACTACATTGGACAAGCAAATATTTATCTAGTTTAGCGATATAATTCGGGCTATACAATAGCATCCTCGTTAACCGGCGATAAGGCGTAATTGGTTGTTTCCTCGCTGCATTCTTGATCTTATGCGTCCTGGGTGCACGTTTTATTTGCAACAATTCTTCTAGTTCGCTTTGACTAATCTCGCTCAATTCCCCCAAGCGTCTTACCAGCATCACAGATAATGCTGGCGCCGCCACTTGCTGCAATAGCGGCTTCGCATCACTGACTAACTTGGCGCGACCTTCACTGGTCTGAAGATTTGTCCCTGCACATAATTCCTTGAATAGAAACTCTGACAAGGGCATGGCTTGTTTAAGTTGCTGTTCAAAGGATTCCTTTCCATACTGGTTCACGTAACTATCTGGATCGGCTCCCTCGGGTAAAAAAAGAAAACTCAGATACTTTCCATCTGAAAGCAATGCCAAACTATTCTCAAGCGCACGCCACGCTGCTTTTCTGCCCGCTTTGTCTCCGTCGAAACAAAAAATAATATTCTCGGTCTGACGTAAAAGTTTTTGTATATGAAAGCTGGTGGTAGCCGTACCCAATGCTGCCACCACATAATCAATCCCGTGCTGCGAGAGAGCGATGACATCCATATAACCCTCTACAACAATCACACGATTGGCTTCACGTATCGCGCGGCGCGCCGAGAAGAAATTATATAACTCCCGTCCCTTCTCAAATAAAATTGTTTCCGGAGAATTCAGATATTTCGGTTCTTCCTGCTCTAATACCCGACCACCAAAGCCAATTATTTGGCCTTTCTGGTTTAGAATCGGAAACATAATACGATCCCTGAATCGATCATATTGCTTGGCCTCGTCGCTGATTATTACCAATCCGGCTTGTAGTAATATTTTCCGGGTTTTCTCAGATTTATAATCAGCAAAAACGGCTTCAAGATTTTGCCAGCCAGCCGGTGCATAACCAATTGCAAATCGTGCTGCTATCTTCCCGGATAAGCCGCGCTTCTTGAGATAGGCAATGGCTTTTTCTGAGGTTTTGAGTTGCTCTCGATAAAAACGGGTAGCAACTTGTAGCACACTTAACAGATCCTGTGGTGATATTTCCGGATCATTACTACCCAAGCTGTTTACTGGATATTGCGATAAATCATCCGGAGCAGTCTGTTTGGAAAAAGTATCCGTCTGTTGCTCGGGCACCCGCATCCCAACATGAGCAGCCAGATCATGCACAGCTTCAACAAAGCTCAACCCGCTATATTCAATTAAAAAACTAATTGCATTCCCGTGCGCGCCACAACCAAAGCAATGATAAAATTGTTTAGTCTGGCTGACAGTAAATGAGGGCGTTTTTTCAGTATGAAACGGGCAGCAAGCAACAAAGTTAGCACCTGCTTTTTTGAGTGGGACATGACGATCAATCGCATCTACAATATCTACACGATTGAGTAAGTCATAAATAAAAGGCTGAGGAATCATTTACCGAAAGCAATCAATAACATCCAGCTTCAAGTATAAATAAATTACATCAACTATGGTTTCGTTTAAAAAAACAATCCCAAAGTAGCTGGGTAATCTCAGGCTGATATTTTTCCTTTAATCAGCGTTGACACTTTAGCCATATCCGCACGCCCAGCAAGTTTCGGTTTTAATATGGCCATAACTTTGCCCATATCCTGCATACCTTTTGCTCCTATTTCTGAAATTGCACCAGCAATCAATGCATCAATTTCAGAATCATTAAGCGCTTGTGGCATATATGCACTTAATACAATGACTTCATCTTTCTCAATATTGGCCAGATCCAACCGCTGTGCAGCTTCATACTGCGTAATAGAATCCTTCCGTTGCTTGAGCATTTTTTCAATAACCGCGATCACTGCGGCATCATCAAGCACGATGCGTTCATCGACTTCACGCTGTTTGATAGCAGCCTGTAACAAGCGTATGGTATCCCGCTGCTTGGTATCGCCCGAACGCATAGCCGCTTTCATGTCTTCAGTAATTCTCTGTTTCAGACTCATAGTACACCGACGCAACGGATTGTTAATTGATGAGCTTTGATGATTATTCCGAGAATGCTCGGAGATAGCATTACGCTATACTCAAATTTATCAAATTTCTATTTACTACGACTTAATAAAGCTTAGGCGGTAACAATTGACTGCGCAAACGCTTGTAGTTACGTTTTACAGCTGCTGCCAGTTTCCGTTTACGTTCTGCAGTTGGTTTTTCATAAAACTCGCGTGCGCGTAATTCTGTCAGTATCCCTGTTTTCTCAATGGAACGTTTAAAACGTCGCATAGCAACTTCAAATGGCTCGTTTTCCTTAAGCTTGATAGTCGTCATAAATAGGCAAAAACCCTTTGGTTAGTTATATAAAAAATACAATGGAACTCCATTTTGCCCCGCACCCTGCAATGGGACGCAACAAAAGCTTTAAATTATAACACCAAGAAGTTTGCTATAAAAGATAAAGTTGCATCAGAACCAGGGCAGTCGGGCTTAAAGAGGCTTGAAAACAGAAACAAGATGAGGTATTAGCTTTATCATTTTGATTTCAAATGATAGAGAAGCCGATAGCGTCAGTTAAATTACCTCCGACAGAGCTGGAGGTAATTTAACTCTTCTTTCTGATGCACGCCCAAACGGCGTCCTTCGTCAATAATAACCAGATCCAGATTCCTGAATTTGACATCTTTCCGAATCACTTATGACCTACTAGAGAAATCTCTTCTATTTTTTACACAGCAATTTATTTATGATAAATTTTTTACTTACTAAATTAGTAAAGTCATTCATTTGATGAAGATTTCAGTCATTCAATAATCGTCATGCGAAGTAGCGTCTTACAATGAACTTTAATTGTGACAATTCTCACAACCGATTTAATGACTGAGCTTTATACTTTATTAGCGTTGTTTGGAAGTTTCATTAACAGGTTGTTGAAATTCTATTTTGCTTGAAATTAACCCTGAATTCTCATCAGCACACCACAAACTGCGTTTTGCGGCCATTATTGTCTGGAGCTTGCTATGTTCATGATGAATATCGACAGTTTTCTAGGTAATTCTGGTTTTAAGGTACCAAGGTCAAAATACAGGAAAGCACACAGCCTCATATATTTATCGACTACATGAAATGAAATCTTTTAATTTTTTGTATCACACAACTTGGGGGGTTAACTATGTCAATTATATATTTTCATTCAATGAATACTAGGGGCTTGTTATTGTTGTTCGTAATCCTTAGTTTATTAGGTTGCACTAATGGAAAGTCCGATAACGAGCCGCCCAAATTGATTATCAGCAAGCAGTCCGTAGTAATTCATGATATTTCAGCGCTTGCAAAGCCATTTGCATTTGAAAAAACGATGAACAAAATAGTAGCTACTGCCGGTGGGACTGCAACGAATTCGACTGAAATGCTGAAAAGCATGATTGGTTCGTTTGCAGACGGTTCATTTATTCATCCAATTTCTGGAAAAGTGATTGAAGTTAAGTCTCGACCTTTAGAATCAGCCATTGATCCAAGAAATCTATTGGATCCTGCTTCGGTGGATGGCATGATTCCAGTCGGTCTTTTTAATCGATTTGACCTTGCACCTGCGGATGGCAGCAATTGCGGAGAATATCGAATTGTGTATGCAAAAAGATCTAGTGGTCCAATTGATCGTATGACTATGATTTTTGAGTCAAGAATTCCAAATCCTAATCCTAGTAAAGGCCTTGAGGGATGTGCACCGATAACTGACTTCTGGGCAGAGCGTTCTAAAGATACAAATTCTGCGCAATCCATTTCCGCGCTTGAAAAATTGTACTATCAAGGTATTCCGCAAGTCGAGCCAATCGTCAAAGCAGAAAACTACGGTTTACCGATGGGGCAAATTCGTGTAAATCTGTTTAAAACACCAAAGCCAGTGGAGATTACTTGGACTTTACGTGAATTTTTAGTCAATTATGATTCGGATGGTCGTGCCATTCTTAAACCTGAGCCAGTAGATGATTCACCGGTTGCTTCTTTATTTCGTGCCACGAGTGCTTCTTCCATCTTCAGTGAAGAAGAGCGAAATAATTTTCGTCAATCCTTTCTCGGACAACCATTGTGTAATTTAGTAAATCCTGATCGCATTAATAAAAAAGCATCCGCTGCAGATATTATTAATGGCATCAGTGCTAGCTTCGATCCCAGATTCAATGACTTTGAATCAATCTCGCAAGGCAATATAGATAATCCTGCAACCGACACGGATCCGTTGTTATTAAACCAAGTGCAACAACGTCTTGCTTCACTGTCAGATTTAAGTGGTGTGTCATCTACTCAGTTAATGAATCGGGCTGGAACCATGACTTGTGGTGGATGCCATCAATTTTCTGCAGATGCAGAATCAGGAAACAATAATCTTGGTAATAATGCTTTCTGGCCTGCAAGCCTTGGTTTCGTGCATATTGACGAGAAAGGTAATTTGTCACCCTTGTTAAATGACTTTTTTATTCCGCAGCGAATAAAAATTGCGCAACAATTTAAAGATAAGCGCACGGCTTTTCACCAAGTAAAGGCGCTTTGTCCCGGGGAGGCACCCGCAACGGAAAGCTTGAAGATTCCAAATGTGATGAAGTCGCGTGAGCATGAGCTTTATAAGGGCGTGGATAGTATCCGTAAGAAGATTGAAAATGCGATTCAGGCATCTGATGCTAAGCCTGATAAGCATCAACTCGATTCAATGCTTAAAGAACTCAAAGAGGCAACTGACATTGCACGCAAGCAAGAAAGTGCAACTCAGGGGGCTTATGCGCCAGTTCGTACTCACTAATTAGTGAAAAGCTGTTCATGAAATCAGTCATGAGCAGCTTTTCTCGAATCTTGTGTAATTCTAATCAGAATTAACATTCTATTAATACAATCAATGACTAATAGTTAAGACAATGAGTTTGATAGATGAAGTAAAAACCATTTGTGACCGCTTGGCCCCGCTGGGGTGGAGGGATCTTTTGCTGGATATTACTGGAGGCGGTTTGGATATTTTTCAACCGATCACCGATAAGCTGAAAGCCACCTTAACAAAGCCACTTGCGACGATTGATCGAACCCAAAAGGGATTTGAAGATTTCCACCCTACCGCAACCCAAGCTATTACTGGTGGTCGTCCTGCGCACAGTCTTCTGTATCATGCCTTAGCGTCGCTGCAAGTTCATCCAACTGTTACCGGTATGCCATCGCAGAATTTAGCGCATTATCCAAGCTTTGAGGAGCTTGATACTATCGAAAATTACATCTATAGCCTGGCGGCAGATCAGGTGGATTTAACTGATACCGTAATAGCCGTTTTTGCTTATCAGTATCGAGAGGCCAGCCGTACTTCGCATTTGCGGCATGCCGATTTTGCATATTCGCGCACTGGTGTGGCTAGGTGCTTAGTCCCACGATGTACTGGTGTAATATATGACCAGCTACGGAGGGAAGAGTTATGGGACAGATACTGCACGGAAGCGCCCGGACGACAGCGGCGGTGCGTCGAGCGATACAGCATAGTCAAGAGAGCCTGAATGTTCTGGCTGAACGGTACGGGATCAACCAGAAGACGGTTGCGAAGTGGAGGAAACGGGAATTTGTCCACGATTCCCCGATGGGGCCCAAAGAGGCGCACTCGACCGTTTTAAGTCTGGAAGAAGAAGCAGCTGTTGTGGCTTTCCGCAAACATACGCTTCTGCCGCTGGATGATTGCTTGTATGCCCTGCAACCGAGCATCCCGCATC
>CAMCBD010000070.1 GCA_945872825.1 Nitrosomonas ureae | reverse complement strand
GTAGAAAAGTTACCACACAAATTACCACATTTTTTTACTGGCTTCTAGCGGATTATTCCGGATTGCTAGGGAAAGAAACTAGATGTTAATAAGCTTGTTTATTGTGTTTCGTGGATTGCTTCGGATTTGTGCGGAAGCGCAAGTGGCGGGAGGATGGGATTCGAACCCATGTGCCAAGTTACCCTGACCAACTGATTTCGAGTCAGCGCCGTTGTGACCGCTTCGGTACCTCTCCGGTTGCTGGAAATAATACACCCGTTTGATTCATTTTAGATCAAACGGGTGTAGAACTGATATAAATTCTGTTCTTAAGCGATTGCTGTCATAACACCACGCATTTTCTGCAGTGCTTTAACTTCGATTTGACGGATACGTTCTGCGGATACGCCCAGTTCATCAGCCAGATCATGCAGAGTGGCCGTATCTTTTTCCCTTAACCAGCGGGCTTCAATGATATGACGGCTGCGATCATCCAGGCAAGCCAGAGATTGTTGCAAACCTTTTTCACGTAAGAAGCTGATCTGCTCACTCTCCAGAATTTTTGAGGGTTCTGCACCGTCTGTCAGATAGCTGATCGGACTGAAAGTGTCATCTTCGTCATCAGACATCGGCTCCAGCGAAATATCCGAGCCATTGAATCGCTTTTCCATTTCGACCACTTCTTCAGATTTGACACCGAGTTGCGTCGCCATCGCCTCTACTTCCTGCGGACTCATCGTATCCAAACCCTGCTTCATGCTACGCAAGTTAAAGAATAATTTACGTTGCTGCTTGGTGGTGGCAATTTTAACCAAGCGCCAGTTACGCATAATAAATTCATGAATCTCAGCTTTAATCCAATGCACCGCAAAAGACACTAAGCGTACGCCACGCTCAGGGTCAAAGCGTTTGACTGCCTTCATTAGACCGATATTGCCTTCCTGAATCAAATCGGCTTGTGGAAGACCATACCCTTTGTAACCACGCGCTATTGCGACCACAAAACGCAGATGCGACAAAATTAATTTTTGTGCAGCCTCAATCTCGCCATGATTCCACAAGCGCCGCGCCAAACTATTCTCTTCCTCTTGGGAAAGAATAGGGAAAGAATTAGCAGACTGAATATAACTTTCAAGACTTCCTCCCAGTGAAGGGAGCGTTAAAGCATTCGTCATTATAATAATCTCCTGATTATGGTTTGTGCTTAACTTTATCTTTAAAATTTATTTTAGCACTCTGCTAATAGGAGTGCCAAATTTTTAAAAAGTTTCGTTCCCAAGTACCCCACTTATCTGGGTTCTATTTGCCAGAGATGGCTTGCAACGGATAGGCGCGCGCCAAGCCATCCCAGCCAGGCTGAAAACGATAGTAGGCTGATGCTGTCTGATGGAGAAAGCTGTTGGAGTTGCAGATCAAAGTCATAAAGTTGTGCAAGCGTGCCGAGCTCTTCATTCATCGCGCGTATGGTCAATGTCATGATAAGCCATGCGGTAGCACCGCCGGCCAATCCCTGAATGGCGCCAAAATAAAGAAAAGGACGCCGGATGAAGCTGTCAGTTGCACCTATTAATTTGGATATCTCGATTTCATCTCGTTTGGTAAGGATTTGCAAGCGGATAGTGTTGAACATGATAACGATTATCGCGACACTCAATAGGGTTGTTAGCATCAATACAATAAAGCGTCCCAGCTTAAGCAGTGCGTTTAAGCGCGCAGCCCAGGCCGAGTCAAATTGCACATGCTCGATTTCCGGCCAGCTTTGCATTGCTACACGCAATTGCTCAAGATTTTCAGGCGTGTTTTCCAAAGCATGCACAATGAAGGCGTCTGGAAGCGGATTGCGTACCAGACTGGCGCTGATATCAGCGAGTCCGTTACTTTGTTGTAATTGATGCAGTGCAGCGTCTTTCGGAATAAACTGAAAGCTTACAATTTGTGAATCTTCTTCCATTCGTTGTTTGATTCTTTCAATATCTTCTTTCTTGATATCCAGTTTAAGAAACAAACTCATTTGCGGGGAACTCGCCGATTGTCCGGAAATGGAACTCAGATTTTCCATGAGTACATAAATACCAGTCGGCAAACTCAGTGCAATACCCATCACGATGACACTGAGCAGGCTGGTAACAGGTGTCGCAATCAGCCGTTTGAGTGTGAGAAAAAATACAAACCCGTGTTGCATCAACCATGCGCGTATCATACTGCCAATTTTCCTTGTTTCAGCGATAAAATACGATGCTCCGCGTCCTTCAATAAGGATGCGTCATGGGTTGCAATCAGCACCGTGACGCCCACTTGATTGAATGATGTGAACATCGACATAATATCCTGAGCATATTCAATATCCAGATTACCGGTTGGCTCATCGGCGATGAGAATGCTCGGACGATGGACCACCGCACGCGCAATACATAATCGCTGTCTTTCCCCGCCTGATAACGCAATGGGCATAGCTTTTTCTTTTTTTAACAAACCCACTTTATCAAGCGCCGCGCGTACACGGCCAGCCACCGTTTTGTTATCAAAGTTACTGATTTGCAGCGGCAGTAAAACATTGTCAAAAACATTTCGATCAAACAAGAGCTTGTGATCCTGAAAAATAAACCCGATCTTGCGGCGTAAATACGGGATAGCGCCCAGCTTGAGTTGCGCGATGTTTTGCCCGCTGATCGTAATCGTGCCGGAAGTCGGCCGCTCTATCGCAGCGATCAACTTTAATAACGTGCTTTTGCCCGCACCTGAGTGACCGGTTAGAAACACCATTTCACCGGATTCAACTGTAAGATCAATGTTATTCAACGCAACATAACCATCCGGATAACGTTTGGAGACATTCTTGAAGATGATCATGTTATGGCCATATACTGATAACCATCAATCAATCATCGCTTCGACGAACTCTCTGGCATCAAATGGTCTTAAATCATTCAAGCCTTCGCCAACGCCAACAAAACGCAATGCCGGGGGATTCTGTGGATATTGCCCGGCAATGGCTGCTACCACACCGCCTTTGGCGGTACCATCCAGTTTGGTCAAAACCAGACCGGTTACATTCAGCGCTTCATCGAAGGCCTTAACCTGTGTGATTGCATTCTGTCCGGTGTTGGCATCCAGCACCAGCAACACTTCGTGCGGCGCATCTGGCATAGCTTTGGCTATCACACGTTTTACTTTCTTAATCTCTTCCATTAAATGCAGCTGCGTGGTCAAACGTCCGGCGGTATCTGCCAGCACAATATCAATACCGCGTGCTTTGGCTGAATTGACTGCATCAAAAATCACTGCCGCCGGGTCACTTTTTTTGTCTGGATCACTATCCGGCGCAATCACGGTGATATTGTTCCGCTCGCCCCATACAATCAACTGTTCGCGTGCCGCTGCGCGAAAAGTATCACCAGCGGCCAGCAATACCGATTTACCTTGCGATTGAAAATATTTAGCAAGCTTACCGATAGAAGTTGTTTTTCCCACGCCATTGACACCTGTTATCATAATCACAAAAGGTTTTTGTATCGTGGTGTCAAATGGTTGAACAAGCGGCTCCAGCATAGCGATGAGTGATTCCTTAAGCGCTTGTTTTAATTGAATGGAATCTGTTAATGCATCACGTCTCACTTGTTTGCGGAGATCTTCAAGTAATTGATGGGTTGCGCTGACCCCAATGTCGGAAGTTAACAAAATAGTTTCCAGTTCTTCGTAAAGCACCTCGTCTATCTTGCCGCCACCAAATAAACTCGATAGCTGTTTACCCAAATTCTGCCGGGTGCGCGAGAGGCCTTGTTTGAGTTTGCTTGCTAAGCTCACTGATTCGGCAGACCTGGATTCAGGCTCAGACTCGGTATCAGGCAAAACCGCTGCTTCAATAGGATCCTCAGGATTCTTTTTGGATTTAAAAAAACTAAACATTCTGGTAGGCTCTAATATGCATTGCAATTCTCAAAGCTTAATTTTATTCTGTTTACTCACATTTAGGTTAGTAAAAATGAAACCTGATCACCGTACTACTTTTTTCCGTTTTTTTTCATTTCCCGGGCTGCTGCTATTATCGAGCCTGTTAATCTCATCGCCTACGTTTGCCAATCCGCACGAGTATTTGCTCGATAATGGCTTGAAGTTGATTGTAAAACAGGATCATCGCTCACCGGTCGTGGTTACACAGATCTGGTATAAGGCGGGCAGCATTGACGAATTAAATGGCGTAACCGGGGTTGCGCATGTGCTGGAGCATATGATGTTTAAAGGCACAGAAAAAGTGCCTAATGGTGAATTCTCAAAGAAAATAGCCGCCGCGGGCGGGCGCGAGAATGCTTTTACCAGTTACGATTACACCGCTTATTATCAACAATTGCACAAACGCAGTTTGCCCATGGCGATGGAATTGGAATCAGACCGGATGCGCAACTTGATCCTGACCGAGGAAGAGTTCTCAAAAGAAATCAAAGTGGTCATGGAAGAAAGAAGACTGCGTACGGATGACCAGGCGCGCTCGCTGTTGTATGAAAAAATGATGGCCATGGCTTACCAGGCGCATCCATACAAAAATCCCATCATCGGCTGGATGAATGATCTGGAAAATATGCGCGTAGAAGACGCGCAAGAATGGTATGACCGCTGGTACGCGCCAAATAATGCAACACTGGTCGTGGTCGGTGATGTCGATGCGGAGGAAGTGTTCAAACTGGCACAAAAAAACTACGGCACCATACAAAAGCATCCTTTGTTACCGATAAGTGCCCGCAAACCACAAGCCGAGCCGCCCCAGGTGGGCACAAAAAGGATAACAGTCAAAGCGCCAGCAGAATTACCTTATCTGATTATGGGCTATCATGCACCAGGAATTAAAAATATAGCAACAGACTGGGAGCCTTATGCGTTGGAAATACTGGAAGGCGTGCTGGATGGTAATGCTTCAGCCAGACTGAACAAGTCATTGGTACGCGAGAATCAAATTGCTAATTCCGCAAACGCTGGTTATGGCGCAATGGCTCGCGGTCCGAGTATTTTCTTTCTGAGTGCAGTGCCGCGTGCCGGTAAAACGGTGGTAGAACTGGAACAGGCATTACGCGACGAGATTGAGAAAATTATTAAAGAAGGTGTCACGGAACAAGAGCTTGCTCGGGTTAAAGCACAGGTTGTGGCTAGCCATGTGTATCAACGCGATTCGATTTATTCTCAAGCAATGCAGCTTGGAAGGCTGGAAAGTATGGGATTGTCTTTTCGTGACATTGATACCATACTGGAAAAGCTGAAAGCAGTTACTGCCGAACAAATACGTGATGTCACCAAAAAATATTTCAATGATGATAGCTTGACAGTAGCTGTGTTAGATCCGCAACCATTGGATAAAAAATTGCCCGCTAAGACACCGGCTGGACTCAGGCATTGAGTTGATCGCATTCACCAATTGCTCTGACAATTACTTTGATAAATCAAACTACTGTCAGAGCAAAATTTTGGTTTGTCTAGCTCGCTCAGCAGTATTTATTTTTTGGCATCGCCATGCGCGTGGCCGTCATTTTTCTGTTGATCGTGTTTGTGCATATGATTCATCATACCGTGCATTTCTGCTTCTTCCAGAAAACCGTCTTTGTTGGCGTCTTTTTTATCAAACATAGCCTCATGGTGCTTCATGAACTCTTCCTTACTGATCTTGCCATCTTTGTTCAGATCCACTGAAGACATCATATGTGGGCATTGATGGCCGTGGTTATCACCGGACTTCATGTCACCATGACCTGCAGTTTGCCCGCTTTGGTGTTGATGGCCGCTATCTTTAACGGCATCAGCAGCAGAAGCTGTTGTTGCTCCGAGCATAAATAAAAAAACGGTCCCAGCAGCGATAGCAATCAAATTTCTTTTGTGGAGCATCTTGTTTCTCCTAGTAAGTAATGAGTGAAAGATAAAATTTTCTTTCATTTTTTAGAAATGAACAACTCGGGAAAGTTCGAAAAGCAGCTTCAATACTAGCGTAATACTGTAAGAAGGCGTAAATAATGATGCGATTTCAAGCAACAATAAAATGTTGGCGGTAATACTTAAGTTCGTTGATGGAGTCGTAAATATCCGCCAGTGCCTCATGCTTACTTTCTTTGGTTAGGCCAGATGCTATTTCCGGCTTCCAGCGTTTGACCAGTTCTTTGAAGGTACTGACATCCAGATTACGATAATGAAAATATGCCTCCAACTGTGGCATGGTACGTACCATAAAGCGCCGATCCTGGCAGATTGAATTGCCACACATGGGAGATATGCCGGAGGGCACATGTAATTTCAGAAATTCGATCATTTGCCCTTCAACTTCAGTTTCGTTGAATCGAGAAGCTTTCACCTTGTCGATCAAACCCGATTTGGAATGGGTAGATTTATTCCACTTGTCCATGCCGTCAAGCACTTCGTTTAATTGATGTACTACCAGAACGGGTCCTTCAGCGACTACATTTAATTGCGAGTCGGTAACAACCAAAGCTACTTCAATAATGCGATCAGTATCTGGATTGAGCCCGGTCATTTCCATATCGACCCAGATGAGGTTATTGTTATCTTGTGCCATAATTATTTATATTTTTTGAATGCAATGCGTTTAATTGTGTCATATTGGCACTAGTCCGTCACTTTTAAAACAAAGAAGGAAATGCCGGTTCATTTTACAGCAATCATCTGATGATGAATGAATCCAAACTTTAGAGCTCAAATTATTTAACTATGCAAACATTTACACTGGTTTTTCTTATCGCACTATTGCTCACTACATCGACTCAAATTTGGCTAGCAGTAAGGCATGCTCGCCATGTACGCGCCCATCAGGATAAAGTACCGGAAGAATTCGCCAGCCAGATCAGTTTAAGTGATCACCAAAAGGCTGCGGATTACACCTGTGCTAAAACACGTGCAGGATATCCGAGCATACTGCTGCATGTCTTGTTGTTGCTCGTTTTCACGCTGGGTGGCGGGCTGAACGCTTTAAGTGATTTCTGGGCAGGCTGGCTGACCGACCCTTTGGCACATGGCATGGCGCTGATTATCAGCACCTTCTTTATCATGAGTGCCGCTGAGCTTCCGTTGAGTTATTACCGTACTTTTGTGATCGAGGAGCAATATGGTTTCAATAAAATGACTCCGGCCATGTTTTTTACCGATCTGATCAAGCAAACCGCGCTGGGCTTGCTGCTGGGTGTGCCTTTGTTATTTTGTGTGCTGTGGCTGATGGAAAAAATGGGGGAAAGTTGGTGGTTATATGCCTGGGTAGGTTGGATTGCTTTCAATTTATTTATTCTGGCGATTTTCCCCACCTGGATTGCGCCGCTGTTTAATAAATTTACCCCATTGGAAGATGCCACGCTCAAGACGCGCATCGAGCAACTGATGAGCAAATGCGGTTTCAAAGCTAGCGGACTGTTCGTTATGGACGGCTCGCGCCGGAGTAATCATGGTAATGCGTATTTCACTGGATTTGGCAAAACCAAACGCATTGTGTTTTTCGATACCCTGCTGGCGCGCCTCAGTCCGGGTGAAATTGAAGCGGTACTGGCGCATGAACTGGGGCATTTCAAACATCGCCATGTGATCAAGCGTATCGTGATTTCATTTGCGATGAGCCTGGTTTTTCTAGGGATATTGGGCTATTTAATGGAGCAAAGCTGGTTTTATGAAGGCTTGGGTGTATCGGTCGCTACCGTGCCGTCAACCGCTATGGCATTGCTATTGTTTTTCCTAGTAATGCCAGCATTCACCTTTTTGCTGCAGCCGATATCGAGCATTTATTCACGCAAACATGAATTTGAAGCGGATGCCTATGCTGCACAAAATTCATCGGCGGATGATCTGATCCATGCGTTGGTTAAGCTGTATCAGGACAATGCTGCCACACTCACGCCGGATCCCTTGCATTCAGCCTTTTATGACTCACATCCACCGGCATCGATCCGTGTGGCGCATCTACAAAGTCAAGGACAATCATGAACAATACCGTATGTGATTTAACTTCCAAGCAATGCAAACCATGCGAAGGCGGCGTACCGCCGCTATCTGCCGCTGAAATTACCTCTTTTTTGCAGCAAATCGAAGGGTGGCAATTACTGGATAAGCAAATCAGCAAAACCTATGCATTCAAGAATTACTATCAAACAATGACTTTTGTGAATGCGGCTGCGTGGATCTCCCATCGGGAAGATCATCATCCGGATATGTTTGTTGGTTACAATCAATGCATAGTCACCTATACAACGCATGCGATTGGCGGCTTATCCGAGAATGATTTTATCTGCGCAGCCAAAATCGACAAGCTGTTTGCAATTTGAGTATCCGCCAGAAAAACTCAAAGAATAGCGTTGAGTACTTAGCCGGACAGATCGTTGCCGCGTATGGCAGACACTTCTCTGTTGAAACGGAACTGGGTGAAATCGTATCGTGTGTCATGCGCGGCAAGAAAGGCGGCGTGGCCTGCGGTGATCAGGTTGAATTACAGCTTACCACCACCGGGCAAGGCGTCATTGAAGCGATAAAACCGCGCAAATCACTGTTATACCGCAGTGACAGCTTCAAGGAAAAAATCATTGCGGCCAATGTAACGCAAATCATCATCGTCGTGGCGGCAGTTCCCAGCTTTAGTGAGGAATTGATCAATCGTTGCTTAGTAGCCGTTGAGAGCGAAAATATCGAAGTGTTGATTGTGCTGAATAAAGCCGATCTCACAGAGCCCACCCAAGCGGCAATGGACATACTCTCGCTCTACAGGGATCTCGGTTATCCCGTACTACAGCTAAGCGCCCTCAAAGATATTTCCGCGCTCCAACCCTATTTGCAAGGCCATCTTAGTGTCTTGGCCGGCCAATCGGGCATGGGCAAGTCCACTTTGCTCAATGCGCTGATCCCGCAAGCCAAGCGCGCCACGGCAGAAATCTCGGTAGCACTGGATTCCGGCTGCCACACAACCACCCATTCACAGCTTTACCATGTGGATGCTAACAGCGATATCATCGATTCTCCCGGGATTCAGGAATTTGGCTTAAATCATATTAAAGATGAGAATCTGGCCTGGGGTTTTATCGAGTTTCTTCCTTATATCGGACAATGCAAATTCAGTAATTGCCGCCACACCCGTGAGCCCGGCTGCGCCGTGACACTGGCCGTACAAGCAGGAAAAATTCATCGCAAGCGATTGGATTTTTATCATCGATTGTTGCGACATGAAAGCCTCGATACAAACGAGTAAAAGAAGTATTGAATAACTCACCGCCCTGGTACTAGTCGCGCGCCAGGTACAATAATGCGTTATTGACGCATCGCATCCTCTGCGGCAAGATGCGGCATAATTTACAATTCAGAAAAGCTGCTGTCGTCGCTTCCAATCTTTTTAAATCAATAATCTTATGACCATTACTCCCAATCGTCAGTGGGCATTGATTGCTGGTCCATTGCTCGCGATCGCTGTTGCCGTCAGCATGAATCAATCTGGTTGGGAAGGTCAAGCCTGCTGGACGGGAGCCGTGGCCATTCTGTGTGTTGTTTGGTGGATATTTGAACCCATCCCCATCCCTGCAACGGCCATCATTCCTCTGGCGGTTTTTCCACTCACCGGGGTTTTGCCGCAGGAGAAAATCGCTGCGGCCTATGGCAGTGAGCTGATTCTATTGATGCTCGGTGGATTCATTTTATCGGCGGCGATGGAGCGTTCCGGTGCGCACCGCCGGATTGCATTGGGCATGGTCAATGTAATCGGCGGAACCAGTAGCCGCCGAATTGTGCTGGGGTTTATGGTCGCAACTGCCGCGTTAAGCATGTGGATATCAAATACCGCAACCACGTTGATGATGCTGCCGATTGCACTGGCCGTCATCGCGCAGAGCCCCGATAAAAAATTGGCGTTACCGTTGCTGCTGGCAATTGCCTATGGCAGCAGCATCGGTGGGTTAGGTACGCCGATCGGCACACCGCCGAATCTGGTTTTCATGCAGCAGTACGAGAGTTTTACCGGAACCGTGGTGAGTTTCTCGCAATGGATGGGCTGGGGATTGCCGGTCGTGCTGTTTTTTCTACCATTGGCCGGATTATGGCTCACACGTAATCTGGATTATCACGGCGAACTGGTGATTCCTCCCGCTGGCAACTGGCGTGCGGAAGAGCGTCGCGTGCTGATCATTTTTGGCTTGACCGCATTGGCCTGGATAACGCGTCTCGAACCGTTCGGTGGTTGGAGTACTTGGCTAGGTCTGAAAGGCGCTAACGATGCGATCGTCGCGTTGGTCGCTGTCGTCATCTTATTTCTGGTTCCCAATGGGCGCGGCGGCAAATTGATCGATTGGGAATCCGCAGAGCGCGTGCCCTGGGGCATTCTGATTTTGTTTGCTGCAGGCATCGCGATCGCCCAGGCGTTTGTCGAATCCGGGCTATCCCGCGCGATCGCCGATCAATTGGCTGTTCTCGCCAGCCTGCATCCGCTTGTGATGATCACGACCATCGCGCTGATCGTCACTTTCCTGACCGAAACCACCAGCAATACTGCAACCACGATATTGCTGATGCCCATCCTGGCATCCGCTGCGCTCGGCGCAGGCATCGACCCCGCTCTACTGATGGTACCCGCTGCGATGAGTGCGAGCTGCGCCTTCATGTTGCCCGTTGCCACTGCGCCGAATGCCATTGTATTTGGCAGCGGTCATGTCACTGTCGCCAATATGGTGCGCGAAGGATTGGCGCTGAATTTTATCGGGGTTGTGGTGATTACGTTGGTTTGTTATTTTTTGGTTGCGTAGCTGTCAAAACGCAATTATTTTTATATACCTTCCCTTCCTTCTGAAAGATAAATGAATAACATACTTAATAAACTTGGTTGGTTACTTTTTTCCCTCATCGGCGCTTCTGCTTTTGCCGTGATCGCCCTAAATCGCGGCGAATCCATTGGCGCCATCTGGATTGTCATTGCAGCAATCTGCATTTACATCATCGCGTATCGTTTTTACAGTCTGTTCATCGCGAATCGGGTATTGAAATTAGACTCCACTCGCATGACGCCGGCGTTCAAACTCAATGACGGGCTGGATCATGTGCCGACCAATAAATATGTTTTATTTGGGCACCACTTTGCTGCGATTGCTGGGGCAGGTCCTTTGGTGGGACCGATTCTGGCTGCGCAGATGGGGTATCTGCCGGGCATGCTGTGGTTGTTGGCTGGCGTTGTTTTTGCCGGGGCGGTACAGGATTTTATTGTGTTGTTCGTGTCAACTCGTCGTGATGCACGCTCGCTTGGCGATTTGATCAAATCGGAGCTGGGACAATTACCTTACCCGGCATGATCGCGATGTTTGGCGCGTTCTTTATCATGCTGATCCTGCTCGCGGTGTTGTCGTTGATCGTGGTTAAGGCGCTGGCCGAGTCACCTTGGGGCACGTTTACCGTCGCGGCGACGATTCCGATTGCGATGTTCATGGGGATTTATTCACGCTATATCCGCCCTTGTGCGATTGGGGAAGTATCGTTGATTGGCTTTGTGCTGCTGATGTTATCGATCGTGGCCGGGCAGTATGTACAGGAAGACCCTGCTTGGGGAGCAATTTTTACGCTGACCGGTGAGCAGTTGACTTGGCTGTTGATTGGATACGGTTCTATCGCTTCGGTGTTACCGGTTTGGTTGTTGCTGGCACCGCGTGATTATTTGTCGACCTTTTTGAAAATCGGAACCATCGTCGGGCTGGCGATCGGTGTGATCATCATTTCGCCCGAGCTGAAAATGCCTGCGCTGACGCAGTTTATTGATGGTTCGGGACCGGTATGGTCAGGCAGTCTCTTTCCTTTTCTGTTTATCACCATCGCGTGCGGCGCGATTTCCGGTTTTCATTCGCTGATTGCTTCTGGCACTACGCCGAAAATGATTCAGAATGAAACCGATGCGCGTTTCATTGGTTACGGTGCCATGCTGATGGAATCGTTTGTCGCCATTATGGCACTGGTGGCTGCATCCACGCTGGAACCCGGCATCTATTTTGCGATGAACAGTCCGGCGGCAATCATCGGTACGACGGCGGAATCGGCCGCGCAAACCATCTCGCAATGGGGTTTTTATGTTACGCCGGAGATGATTACGCAAACTGCGCAGAATGTGGGCGAGCACAGCATCATTTCCAGAACTGGTGGTGCGCCGACTCTGGCTGTCGGCATGGCGCAGATTTTGTCGGAAGTTGTCGGCGGTACTGCGATGATGGCTTTTTGGTATCACTTTGCGATTCTGTTTGAGGCACTGTTCATCCTGACGGCGGTTGATGCCGGAACCCGTGCCGGGCGTTTCATGTTGCAGGATTTGCTGGGTTCGTTCATTCCTGCAATGAAACGCACCGATTCGTTGGTTGCCAGCCTGATCGCTACCGGTATTTGTGTGGCTGGTTGGGGATATTTTCTCTACCAGGGTGTGGTTGATCCATTGGGCGGGATTAATACGCTGTGGCCTTTGTTTGGTATTTCCAACCAGATGCTGGCGGGTATTGCGCTGATTTTGTGTACCTGCGTGCTGTTTAAAATGAAGCTTGATCGTTTTGCCTGGGTGACTATTATCCCTCTGACGTGGGTTTGCGTCTGCACACTGACCGCCGCGTGGCAAAAGATTTTTGATGCTAATCCGCGCATTGGTTTTCTGGCGCATGCCAACAAATACCGGGATGCCGTAGCGGATGGGATCGTGTTAGCGCCCGCCAAATCAATCGAGCAAATGCAGCAAGTTATTTTCAATGATTATGTGAACGCATCTCTGGCCAGTCTTTTCATGGCAGTGCTCATCAGTATGCTGTTTTTTGGAATTAAAACCGTACTGCAAGCGCGCGTTGTTCGTCATTCGACTACACAAGAAGCACCTTTTGAATTATTGCCCGTCCACGCGACAATCGAAAAATAAATACTGGAGAAACAAATCATGGTCAGCAAAATGACTCAAGCAATGCGCCAACTCTCACAAAGCTTGCAACTGATGGTTGGTGTTCCGGAATACAGCACGTATGTCGATCATATGAAAATAACTCACCCGGATCGTCCGATTATGTCTTATGAAGAATTTTTTCGTGAGCGGCAGGAAGCAAGGTACGGTGGTAAAAGCAGATTAAATCGGTGCTGCTAGGAGTCTGTCGGACTTAAGCCCCCGATGATTCGAATTGTGACGCCCTAAAAAGGACATCAAGCGGCGCTACGCGTAATTGAACTCTTGAAGTGGTACCGCAAAACTGGACAGGTTGTTAAGCTCTGTTATGGACACTATAGAGGATCATAATCATGAGCAAGAAACGCACACAATATTCCAGTGAATTCAAAGCAAAAATAGCGCTGGCTGCGATACGGGGCGATGAAACCA
>CAMCBD010000069.1 GCA_945872825.1 Nitrosomonas ureae | reverse complement strand
ATGGTTTCATCGCCCCGTATCGCAGCCAGCGCTATTTTTGCTTTGAATTCACTGGAATATTGTGTGCGTTTCTTGCTCATGATTATGATCCTCTATAGTGTCCATAACAGAGCTTAACAACCTGTCCAGTTTTGCGGTACCACTTCATTTAGGATAGAAATAGCTGTAATCGATTACTATCAATGATTCCAGGTCTAAAATGTTAACTGCTCCTCAGTTACAGAAAACAAGCTGAGAGCAAGGCATGACAACACTTTCAGCAGATTTTTATTATTTCACTAGAATCTCACCTGATCGGTGATGCTATGAATCTTTCAAAAAGCCTTAATCTATGGGATTCTTGAGCGATTTAAGTGATTTCAACTGAGGAATTTAGGATTAAAAACGCTTGCAAGCCATTTTGTGCGCACATGTTTCTGCGATCATTGGCTTTTATCAACTTTCCAACGGCCTGCTACATGGAGAACTGAGCTGAATCGGCCTTCCATTTTGCTTGAAGAAAAACAATATTTGGTCGTTTAGCTTAATTTGATATTTACTTCGACGGAAGTAAGCACACATTTTGTTGCCTGCCTAGAGCAGTTTCAAATTATTACTATTAACTTTTAAGATTAAGGAAAGTATTATGAAAGATTCAATTGGGAAATTATTTATTCGAGAAGGCCTTATTTCAGCGGCACAATTGGTTCAAGCAAAAATCAAGCAGAAACAGAGTGGCATAAAATTAGAAGATAGCTTAGTTTCACTAGGCTATCTAACCACTGAGCAAATAAAAAAATTTCTCCATCCAATCCCGCCTTTACCGTTAAGAATCATTGATACTGGATTAAGCGAAGCTTTTCTTAGCGAACTATCTCTAAAGATAGCTTATCAAGAGGCTGGTACTTTCACCATGCAGCGTATTATTAACAAGCTTTGTCTGACTTTTAACATCATTGATGAATTAATTGAATTGCTAAAAGCAGATCAGTTAATCGCTATTCGCTCAGCGGCAAGTTACGGACGTGAAACCCAGGTATTCGAGTTGACCCAGCGTGGCCGGGAAAGAGCGGAAAAGGCTTTCGGCATCAGCCTTTATGCGGGTGCAGCACCAATCCCTCTGAAAGACTACACGCGCATCCTGACACATCAGTATGTCGGGCAAATTGAAGTCGACATGGACTGGATACGTAAATCCCTGAGCCACATGGTCGTGGGCGAAAAATTACTAAACCAATTGGGTCCTGCCTTCAGTTCAGGGAAGGCAATTTTTCTCTATGGTCCGCCAGGAACGGGCAAATCAAGTTTTGCTGAAGCGCTCGGACGCGCATTGCCAGATCATATCTTTATACCACAAGCAATTGAAGTGGGTGGCCAGGTCATCCGTGTTTATGACCCCGCGATACATTTTAGTGTTGAAGAAGATACCGGCGAAGATATGCAACTCGATATCACGACTAATTTGAAATACGATCCGCGCTGGAAAAAATGCCGTCGTCCGGTTGTCATGGTGGGCGCGGAGTTCACGACCGATATGCTTGATCTGCAACTGGACAGCAACAGCAGGTTTTATGAAGCGCCGGTGCAAATGAAAGCTGCCAACGGCGTATTTATTCTGGACGATTTTGGCCGCCAGAAAATGGCACCCCAAGAAATGCTCAATCGCTGGATTGTTCCGTTTGAACGTGGAACTGACTTCTTGTCCATGCATACCGGGATGAAATTTGAGATACCTTTTGATCAAGTTAGTATTTTCTGCACTAACCTGCGTCCAATGGATCTGGTCGATGAAGCATTCCTGCGCCGTATTCGCCACAAAGTCATGATACCGCATGCAACTGAAGCAGAATTCAGAGAAATTCTCCGCCGTGTTTGCGCCATGCAAGGCATCGACTACAAAGAAGACGTGACCGACTATCTTTTGGATAAATATTACCGGAAAACCGGGAGAGCGCTAGCGGGTAGTCATCCGCGAGATATTATCGATCAGATCATTGACCTATCAAGATTCTTGAAACAACCTGCGAAATTCACTGCTGCTACTGTGGATGCAGCAGCAGCGAACTATTTTGTAGAAATGTAGTATTCAATCAGGGTAAATTGGCATCGTAAGAATGAGATGCTAATTTACCTTGTTGTCTATCTGAATTCCATGAGCGCTATGACCAAACCGGACCGAATCCTTTCCGGTGAAATGGTTATGGTTGTTTTCATGAGAAAAATCACGCCCAAGTAGGATCTTTACCTGAACATCGTGGCGTAGCTCCATGCTTTCAATCAGTCTGGCTTGTTTGGGTAGCATCTGATTGATTTGATGAGCTTCCCGGTAACTGTTTGGGCGATAATATATTTCAGTCTGATTCTGTTTAAATGACGGATGATTCGTCAGTCGTGCTTTCGCAAATCCATATTGCTGAAAAAAACCGGATACTTGCTTGGCCATTCCGGATATGCCATTGCCATTAGAGACTTCTATTTGAATATCCCTGTTGCCCAATGGTCTGGTTATCTCGGGTTGCAAGGTCTCTTTAGATAGTACCGGATCTGGGACATCTTTTTCAGCCATTTTATAAGCAGGTGCTTGTGGTGGAGTTATAGCTGCCTGTGAGATTAAAAACTGTGGGGGTGCTTCAGTGTCATAAAGTTTGTTGAAATCGGCCTGGGTAGTTTCAAGTGCGATGCTTGAAGTTTCAGGGGAGGTTGAATCGGTCTGGGCCAAATTGGGTAATTCAGTCTTGGCGGCCAGAGCAATTCTTTCATGCGCAATTAACAGATTATGATGCGCTCTTTTGTTTTCCGGGTCCAGCAGCAATGCTTTTTCTAGCGCTTTGGCTGCTTCAGCTTCATTTCCATATACTAGGTAAGCGTAACCAAGATTATTGTATAAATAGGTTTCCCGGGATGAAATCTGAATGGCCTTGTGCAGGTGCTGCAACGATAATTCGTGCTGACCCAGGGCGGAATATATCACGCCTAATCCATTGAGAACTTCAACATAATCAGGTTTTGCTGCGAGCGCTTTTTCATATGCAGCAATGGCTCTTGGGTAATCTACTTTGCCCTGGTGGTACCGTCCTAACAAATACATAATTTTTGGGCTGGCATTGGCATGCCTTATATTCGTGACGGGCTTGATTTCAATACCTGCCATTGATTGATCTTTCTGGGTAAAAGCGCATCCATTCAAAGCGAGTGCGCAGCCGATTACACAAGTGAGCCGTTTTATCTTGAACATGGTTTTTTCTCCTGATACTTCACACAATGATGCTTCTAAACAATTGTCTGAACTGATTTCAAGTCCGGCAGACTTTTTAGGGCTGCCTAGGTTCTTGCCATTGTCCGCATGGCTCGTTCTGACTGCACCCCATTTGCTGGTATACAGATTTCAAGTTATTGCGCGCATGTGTGTTTTCCGGATCGAGTTGCAAGGCACGTTCAAATGCACCTGCCGCCTCACTGTTATAACCTCGCTTTAAAAACGCATAACCTAGGTTGTTGTGTAGGGAAGATACCATCGGCGCCAATCTGGTGGCTTCATTAAAGAACTGCATTCCTAATTCATCTTCACTCAATGCGAAATAGATTATGCCCAGATTGTTGTATGCTTCGTAATGGTCTGGCGCCAGTTCAATGACTCTTTCATAAGCATTAACTGCTTCAATCAATTCATTCTTTTTATGATGCTCCCGGCCCAATTGAAACAATTCCTGAGCTTGGGCCAGACGGACACCTTCCGGTTTTTGCTGCATGCCGGTCGTTTCTGTATTCTTTTTCTGAATGGTCGTACATCCAACCATTAAGAATACACAACTGATGAGTAGAAAGAATTGCCTTAGTTTACACATAAGTTCACGACTCCTTTAATTGCCCGCCATGCCCGGTAATAGAACTTGAGAAATATTAATAACTGCTGGACCCATGATAACAACCAGTAAAGCTGGAAAGATAAAGAAGATCAACGGGAAAAGTAATTTGAGCGCTATTTTTGCTGCGGCTTCTTCTGCGCGTAAGCGACGTTTGGTGCGTAACATATCGGAGTGAATGCGTAACGAAGAACCAATACTGGTGCCAAAACGATCGGCTTGTATTAGCATGGCGACCAAACCTTCTATTTCTTCAACTCCAGTTCGCAGAGCCAAATTTCGTAATGCTTGTTCACGGCTTCTGCCTGTACGCATTTCCAGATTGACCAAATAAAATTCCTCGGCTAGTGGCACACATTTCATGCGCATTTCTTCGCCCACCTTCTTCATCGCTGCATCCAGTCCTAGCCCGGCTTCAACACAGATCGTCATTAGATCAATAGCATCCGGAAAGTTTTCAAACAAATCACGTTGACGTACTTCTATAATACGCGCCAAAATTACATTGGGAATATAGTAACCAATAGCAGCCAATACGAGAAAGGAGAGTAGATAAGCATTGCTGGTCAGTTCTAAACGGCCAATCATTCCGAAAAGAAAGAAGACTCCAGGCAAAACCAGTGCCAATAATGTTTTTCCTCCAAAATAAAAAAACGGGACCGACTGCTTGCGATACCCTGCATGCATGAAACGGCTGCGTAATATGGAATTTTCCCAGCCTTCGTTTGGTAAGGACAGTGAAGCAAATGGGCCTGTGAGTTTATTGATTGCTCCTTCCCATTGACTGGTTTCGTTGACTGTTGTCTCAGAATTCTCTGAGGCAATTTGATCCAAGCGGGATTGTGCTGCACTGGGCGTCAGTAACCGCATCAATACAAAAACTGCACCAGCTACGGTGATAAAAATGATGATTAAAGAAGCTATTTGAATCATTGTCATTATGGGTCGCTCCGGATTATACTGTAACTTCTATATTAGTTACTGGATGAAATTGTTATACCAAACTTTCTATAAACATAGATTAAATATAATCCAAAACTTGCGATAGTCATACGCGAATCTTGATAATGCGCCACATGGCAAATATTCCGATGACCATCATCGTTAGTGAAAAACCAACGAAAAGATGACCTAGCGGATTGGTAAATAATACGTTCAAGTATCCTGGATTAACAAAATGTATTACCGCTGCCATTGCAAATGGCAAACAACCAAGAATCCAGGCGGATAGACGTCCTTCCGCTGACAAAACTCGGATTGTTCCTAATAATTTCAAGCGCGCACGAATCAAGCTACTGATATTCTCGAGTAATTCCGCCAGATTACCGCCACTCTCACGCTGAATGAGTATGGCGATAACAAGATAGCGCAGATCAGTAATGGGAACACGTGTGCTTAAATTCATGAGCGCATTCTGCATTGAAATTCCGAAATTGATTTCCTCAAACGTTATGCGGAACTCATTTGCAATGGGTTCAACACTTTCTTCTGCGACCATTTGTAATGTTCCTGATAGCGCATGACCTGCTTTTAAGGCTCGCGCCATTAAATCAATGGAATCGGGCAATTGCTCTTCAATTTTTAATAAGCGCTTGTGGCGTGAAGCAAAAACTATCAACAGAGGTATTGCTCCCATTATTACAAGACAAAGTAACAAAAAAACAAAATGTAGATTAAGCAGTGATGCAATCATTAAGCCGCCTAATGCGGAGATCACTGTATAGCCAAGAAAATTGGCGGCATTAAGCTGCAACCCCGACTGGATCAATAAACGGTCGAGAGCATGAATGCTGGGTAGCTGTAACAGTAATCGCTCCAGTTTTGCAGAGTCACTCAACAATCGCTGCTTAACAAGGTCCTGCTCGGTACCGCCATGCCAGCTAGCCGATATTGCTTGCAGCCGTTTTTCGATACGAACAGCTTCCGGACTTCTGTGTGCGCTCCAGGTTAGATAAAGGCCTTCCAGGAATAATACGACCGCAACAAATGCCAGCGCTATGAACAGATAATAAAAATAATCCATTTCGGCCACGGACCTCGTTATTTAAGAATTCTGGTTGGATCAAACAATTCATCACGCAGAGGCACGCCGAATTTTTTCAGGCGTTCGGCAAACTTGGGACGAATACCGGTTGCATGGAAGTGTCCCTGTATGACGCCAAATTCATCGGTGCCAGTTTGCGTGAATGTAAAAATCTCCTGCATCGTGATGACATCTCCCTCCATGCCCGTGATTTCCTGGAGACTCAGTAGCTTGCGCTTACCATCGGGCATGCGGGAAACCTGCACGACGACTGATATGGCGGAGCAGATTTGCTGCCGGATTGCTTTGGCAGGCAAGTTCATTTCCGCCATGTTGACCATGTTCTCGACCCGGCTCAGTGCATCTCGTGGCGTATTGGCATGCACGGTTGCCATTGAGCCTTCGTGACCGGTATTCATGGCCTGCAGCATATCCATCGCTTCCGCACCGCGAACCTCACCAATGATCACGCGATCCGGGCGCATGCGCAGGCTGTTCCGGACCAAAGCGCGTTGTGTCACTTCACCTTTGCCTTCCACATTCGGCGGGCGTGTTTCGAGACGAACCACATGAGGTTGCTGCAATTGCAATTCTGCAGCGTCTTCAATAGTGACTACACGCTCTGAATGCGGAATAAAGCTCGACATGATATTCAGCAAGGTGGTCTTGCCGCTACCGGTGCCACCGGAAATCAGAATATTGGATTTACTCTTGACCAGCCCTGCAATCACTTCAGCCATCGCGGGCGTCAGCGATTTGTAATTGATCAGATCATCCATTTTGAGCGGCACTACTGAAAAACGGCGAATAGATAGCAGTGGGCCATCCAACGCCAGGGGCGGGATAATGGCATTGACACGCGAACCATCGGATAACCGGGCATCGACCATGGGGCTGGATTCATCGACGCGGCGGCCAATCCGGGAAACGATGCGATCGATGATTTTCAGCAAATGCCGGTTATCGGCAAAATGCACATCGGTCAATTCAAGCTTGCCGCGGCGTTCCACATACACCTGGCTATAGGTATTGACCAGGATATCCGAGATGGTCGGGTCTGCGAGCAAAGGCTCCAGTGGCCCCAATCCCAGTACTTCATGTTGAATGTCTTCAACCAGGCGGTTTCTCTCGTTCAGGTTGAGCGGCGTTTCTTCCTCGTTCAGTAATTGTTCTACCAGCGTTTTGATCTCGCTTATCAGGCGATCAGTTGGTAATTTTTCCATCGCCGCCAGATTGACGCGATCAAGCATTTTTTGGTGTATCCGGGATTTAATCTCATGATAGGAAACCTTTTCATGCGATATGTTTTTTTCCATGACCAGTGTCATGGCTTCGTCCGTATTCGTATTTCCCCAGCTCTGCAAGCGGTCGCGTATAGACATGATGGCTGATTCCTATGACAAAAGTTAAGTAGTAGTAGAGAACTTTAGTGCGCAAATAATTTTTTGAGCCAGCGTCCTTGATCCTTGGTGCTCTGGTTTAATTCACTGCTAATTTCCAGCAGTGCCTTGGCAATTGGACTGCGTGGCGCAAGTTTGAACACAGGTACACCATGATTAACCGATTCATCGACTACGGAAAAATTGTTGGGAATCGATTTAAACACAGGAACTCTCAAAGTATTTTCAATGTCGCCCAGCGTGATTTCACTGTTTCTGTCATGCCGGTTCACGATAACCTGTAACTTGTTATCGCGGTACCCTAAGGAATGGAATATAGTAATCAAACGCTTGGCATCGCGGATAAAGGGCAGTGTTTGTTGCAAGACTGGGAAAATAGTATGTGCTTTATCCAATGCCTGAATTGATACCGCATCCATACGGCGGCTGATATCCAGAATGACATAATCGTAATTGTTCATAGCAACCTGCAATAACGGATTGACGTGCTCCGGCTTAATCTCCGTAGCTTTTTCCGGTTCATTGGGAGCCGGTAAAATACCAAAATTGGGCAGAATCTGAATCATGCTGGAAGCCAGAAATGCGCCATCCAGCCGATGAATCTGCCGTGTTACATCAGCGATGGAAATAGACGATTTGCTGTCACTTAGAAATAATGCGGCATCACCTAGCTGCAAGTTGAAATCAATCAGGGCAACTCGTTTATTTTCCTGCGCAGCCAGCATATAGGCTAAATTCGTGGCTATGAATGTAGCGCCGCTGCCGCCCTTGCAAGGAACAAAAGCCAGCACTTTGCCTTTGCCGATGGGCGTACTGGCTTGCTTGATCCGTTGCTGGAATCGTTCCACGGCACTCAGTAATGATTCGCGGGAAGGTGGTGTTGGCAGCGCTTCACGAACACCCACACGCATGGCTTCGATGAGTCTTTCCGGAGACTGGATAGAGCAGAGCATGATGATGCCGAGGCTTGGGAAACGGGCGGTTACGTTGCCGAGCACCTGCAGTTCACTGGTTTCGTTGATAGAGCTTTCCAGTAACAGCAAATCGGGATGTTCCTGTTCGGCAACTGCAGGTACCTGATGTATATCACCATTGATGGTCAGAATCTTGTGCGGATTTTCTGCATTCGAATTGTGAAAGAATGGATGATTAACATCCGATTCCGTTAAGAATTGACGAATATTCTCAAGAATTTGTGGGCTTTGTGAGATGGCGGCAATAATCACTTTTCTTCCTTTAATCTTGGTTAGTTTCTAATTGCAAACTGGGTTGTTGAGACTCGACATGCTTTCTCGCGGCAAGGTTGTTGAAAACGCGGGCATGTTGAAATTGATCGGTATCAACGGCACAAGAGCTTGAATAGTTAAGCCCGTCACACTTACAGTTACATAGCTGCACGTATCTGCATTGCAACCACCCGGGCTATATGTGACGTTAATATTGGCCGGGTTCAGGAAGCCTGCCAATGATGTCATCCTGGTTGTAATTATACTGTCATCCTTATCACAAACTACCGCCAGACGGGCACCCAGGCGGGTGGCTTCCGTCGTTGTGTTCATCATGAACACAACCCGGCCAAATTCCATGATGCCGAAAAGCACTGTAAACAATATCACGGCGACCAAAGCAAACTCCACGGCGGCTACGCCGCGTTGAGAAGCTTGAGGAGCGGAAAAATTAAACCGTTTCATAACTGCCTCATGGTTGCATGAATCGGGCCGAATGGAATGCTTGTGTCGGTATTGCCAAAGAAAACCAGCGGATTGAAAACAAAATTAAAGGTGTAGCCTGTCACGGTAACAGTGACCAGGTTAATGCTGTTACCCGATCCGGTTGTCATCGCTGACGTTGCAACGCTTACCATGCCGGTTGTTAATCCAGATAGAAGCTCAGGCCCTGAACAATCGGCCGATCCATGCACAACCAAACATTTAGCTTTCGATACATGGGTCGAATAATTGATATCGTCTGCGTCATGTTGTGACAGTAGGCGTACCGCATCACGGACAGTTTTGGTGACGGTATTATATTGATACATGGCGCGGCCAAACTCAGCGACACCGGATGCCAATATAATCAATGGAATCAACAGCAATGCCATTTCAATAGCGACAGCGCCTTGCATTTTGTTGCGATTCAATGAAATGTTCGGGATCGTCATGAAAGTAGCCTCGAGTCCGGGATTTACTGTACTAAGGCGGGCACCAATGGACCTATACTGCCCGGTCCACCGACCATACCCGATGACGCGCAAGGACTTTGTGGATCATTGGATTGTCCCAGATATTCAACATACATCCGGTCTGCTCCAGTACCACTGCCGCCTGAATTAAAATTGATCGGATGCAACATCAATATACATGCCCAGGACAATACGGGCGCAGTGGGTGCACCGGTATCCAGCACATTACAGTCAACTACGGCTACAGTAGCCAGCCTGCGATCCGTTCCATGCTGCTGAAGAAATATTGAATCCTTGGTTACAGAACCACCTCCTTCGGCTTTTAAACCAGTTGCTTTATCACCTTGATAGGCAGCCGGAGGGCTTCCTCTATGTGTTACAAAGTTACTAAATGCATTGAATCGACTGGGCCATGTGACCTCTGTATAGGCAAAACCTGTTTTATCAGGCACTGCAAATCCCGTCTGCCCAGGGTCATCTACAACGGGGTTACGGTAAATTCCAAAACGGCTATTCCAGGCCTTTGACAATGAAGAAATCACGCCGCCTTGTCCTACAATACTTCCAACTGCCGGAAGATTACAGGTTCCAGTCCCCGTAATTAAATTGCTTAGCTCAGATGCACCTCCACTCGGTGGAGAGTAATCGATCCATTTGAATCCACCTGTTAAATCACCATTGGGTCCAAGTGCGCCTTGTATCCAAGTACCCGGCACCGCTGCTGCTATATCTGCTTGACAAACCCCGGCAGGGACCGCGCAAGTTGTCTGGCCAGGAACAAGGCTAGCTACAGCCGTTGCATTGACTTGCTGATTGCCAATTCCCAATACCTGAACAAACCAATTGGCAATATCAGACCGCTGAACCGTGCAACGAGCAAATCGCATTGTCAGTGCGTTTGCCACTGCGTCTTTGGTCAAATAAGTACCGTTGAGCGTATCACTGAAAGTGACATCATCGGCATTGACCGTGACGGGACTATTCTGAAATTGAACATTATTACTAGTACCCGTCGCTATGCCCGCCGCTTCGGCAAGCGTCAATTGGTTAGTACTGCCGCCTGTCAATTCCCTTGCAGCCGCCAATGCGCAGGCATCGGCGCTGTTCTGCAGTTCCGTTTTGGTCACAAAAAGCTTGCCAAGATCCAGTGCAAGCCCGACAAAACCGACCAGAACCACCATCGAGAGCGCCACGATAACGGCAACGGTGCCGCGCTGTTGTCCGATATTCAAGTTGCCTTGAAATGTTTTCGAGTCAGGAATACTCATGTTGCTCATAAATGATTCCTTTGATGATGATAATTAATTTCAACGATGAGATCTCTACGACAATTTCTTACCGTGATGAACCGCTGCTGCTGCCGCCACTGGTCCCTACATCCAGTGCGCCGCGCGCCGGTGCCGCGCGATTGATGTACGACTCACGGTAATTATCGATCATCGCATCGCCTGCCTGGCCATCCACGCCGCGTACCGGCGCGGTATCCAATGAAGCATCCGGATTGGCTGTCTGCTGCGCTTTTGCCATGCCTAAGGCATTGCCGAATCTGGTTTCCAAGCGTTTCGGCGGAGATGCCACGCACGCAGTCAATGCAAGCAAAATCACAGGTAAACACAAGATCATTCGAGCAGGTAATTTTTTCATGGTCATTCAATCCTTATTTCATTTGAAATCCGCTGGGTTCAACGGTACCGTTTGGGCTATTCGATTTCTCGATTATGTTCACCGGCGCATTCACGTTGTCTGATGGATCGGATTCTTTCTCCAATCTTCCTTGCAACAGGAATTCTCCGCGTCCTGGCCGTATGAATGCATCCGTAGGCACACCATGATCCGGTTGCAGCGGTTGCACCAGGCGTGGCGTGACGATGATCATCAATTCAGTTTTGTCCATCAGGAAATCGCTGCTGCTAAATAGCGAGCCCAATACGGGTACTTCGCCCAGCATGGGAAAACGTTTGATCTGTTCCTTGAAGTTATCTTGCAGTAAGCCGCCAATTGCCAGTGATTGACCATCGCGTAATTGAACAGTGGTCGAGATCCGGCGCGTCTTGAAGGTCGGCACGGCGACAATGGCGCCAAGACCTGTCGAAGCTACCTGCTGGAACGAGACCAGCTCGGATACTTCCGGATTGACTCTTAAGTTGATGCGGCCTTCCTCCAGTACGGTAGGTGTAAAAACTAACCCGACGCCAAATTGCTTGGATTGCAGCCGCACTGTACTACCGACACCTGAGGACACCGGGATCATGATTTCGCCGCCAACCAGAAAGCTGGCTTCCTGACCGCTGATGGCCACGATGGTGGGTTCGGCGAGAATCTTGATGACGCTATCCTTTTTCTCTGCATCGATCAGGAAAGCGCCGCCTTCACTGGAGGCAAATGGTAAATCCGTGGAAACCGGATTCTTTCCAAGCAGCAGGCTGGCCGGGCTACCTCCGATTAAACCGCCCATTATCTGAGTCCAGGCGCTGCCTGATTTTCTCAGGGCGCCTTGAAATTGCCTAGACCTGCGCCAGCTCCAGGTGAGTCAGGGTCATTCTGCATGCCTTGCCGCAACATTTGCATCCCTTGCATGCCGCCCCCTTGTCCTCCACTGCCGGATTGTTCGCCGGAGGCTGATTGACCACTCTGCAGATTCATCATCATATTCAATACAGAGGTGCGGACAAACGCATCTGCCAGTGCAATGGCCCGATCCGCCTTTAGCGTATTGGTGACAAATCCGGATACGATCAATGAATCACCGGCGGCGGTAATTTTGATATCTTTTTCATCCGGCATGATCGCCTGCAATTGATGATTCAGAGCCGTTACATCCATGAGCACGGTGACGTCGATGACAGTTGATTTGCCATCCTGGGTCCATAACGTGATATTGGTCATGCCAACGATTTTGCCTAAGATATAAACTTCCCTTGCACTGATCATCATTACGTCAGCAACACTGGGGCTGCCGACAGAGATTCGTTTAATCGCTTGGGGTAGTTTCAGCAGGGTTGATTTGCCCAATGTGACATCCAGCTTTGAGACACCGGTTTGTGCTATAAACTGCTCGGGTAATAGATTCCGCTCCACAGCTGCGGGAGCGGATTTTGCAAGTTGTACGGTTTGCGCGACTGCATGTGATTGCACGCTCATGAACAAGATTAAACCAGCAGAAAGGAAGGAAAAAAGGTGATTCTTCATGATTGCTTTGATAGTTCTTCGAATGAACAGTGGTTTCATTTATTTTTTCCTTCTGTCAATTTGCTTTCTGATTTGCTGGTTCCCCGGATAATCGCAATCGATTGATAGCCGGGCTCCCTGGAGCGGTAGACCATTTTGGGTTCGGCGGGTTTTGCCATAACAGGAGCGGGTTGCTTGAGCAGGTCCTGGATGCGTCTTCCGTTGGTGTTAATATGATCACTGTCGACTTGATTGCGTAGCGCCAGGGAAAGAGTGCCGATACTGCGCGCGAGATCCAGAACCTCGGCTTGTTCGGGCGTGACCTCCAGCGTTACTGCAGTGACGACCTTGGGCTTGGTATCATCACGCCCCACATCCTGCGCAATGGCGAGCACCAGGATTTGTTCCAGCACCAGTTTGGAGAAGGGCTTCTGGTTTTCATCCTTAGCGCTGACCAGAATATCCACCAGATTGCCCGGCAATGCAAAACCTGCGACACCGATGACATCATTGACGCGTACCGTAATTGCCCGTTTGCCTTCGGCGATGACTCCGGAAAGTCCGCCGGATGTGCCGATCGGCGCCAGTTTGGATTCCAGAACAGGCTCTCCGGTTACTAAATGCGACTTCAGCACACGATTTTCCAGCTTCTCGATTTCCTGGAAAGAACCGGCAGGCATGCTACCGCTGGGCCAGTCGGTTTTTTTCAGCATGTCGAAAGTCAATCGTGTGCCGGCATCAATGTCCCGCGTTGCGACAAACACTGCTGATGCATCAATACGCGTCTGCTCATTGATCCATTTTCCAGCGACCGCCACAGCGATCAATCCCAGCGCCAGTGAAACTAATATCATCAAAAGTGCTCGAGTATTTTTCATTTTTGCATTCCTAAAATCTTTTAATCATAGATTCAGACACACTGCCGGTAGCTTTAATTTTTTTAACAGACCGTTGCAAAACTATCTGCGTTGCTGCTACGGTGTTAAAAAAAAGCTTAAGATGCTCATTTATCATGTATAAACTGCGCTTTTTCGTCTTTTTTGCCTTGTGTCGACTGCCTCGAAAATGTTTTTCAACGGCCTGCAAAGCCATGGAATAGCACCATCAAGCTTTACAGAATTTGTTAATTGGCAAGGCTCTAGACTAGGAGATACAATCTGTTAGTCTAGTAAGATGTTAAGAAACAGTAAATTAAGCGATTATTACATTAGAAAAATAATTCAATGCTTTTGCATTGATATACCCGCCAGCAAAGCAGCTCTGCTGTTAGGTAAAAATCG
>CAMCBD010000068.1 GCA_945872825.1 Nitrosomonas ureae | reverse complement strand
TCCTTCCCCCTCCACCATTTAGGAAATGCAGGTCGTATATAAAGATTATGAGGTTAGCTGCTTAGAACGATTGGAGTATGGTTGCGCCTTAGTAGAAAATAGATAGTGCGGGTGTAGCTCAATGGTAGAGCAGAAGCCTTCCAAGCTTACGATGAGGGTTCGATTCCCTTCACCCGCTCCAGAGTAGCGTTGTAATTTTGGCTGATGGTTTTGTGGTAGTTGTATGCTTGCCCATGTAGCTCAGTGGTAGAGCACTCCCTTGGTAAGGGAGAGGTCACCAGTTCAATTCTGGCCATGGGCTCCATAGGTTCTGGCCATGGGCTCCATAGGTTTTAGATGGGTTGGTATGGTTAAAGCACGAAAAGGGGAAATGAGTCATGGCAAAAAGTAAATTTGAGCGGTCGAAGCCACACGTAAATGTTGGTACGATAGGACATGTTGATCATGGAAAGACGACGCTGACAGCGGCGATTACGACGATATTGACGAAGAAATTTGGTGGTGAAGCGAAGAGTTATGCGCAAATTGACTCGGCTCCGGAGGAACGTGCGCGCGGAATTACAATTAATACAGCACATGTGGAGTATGAGACAGCCAATCGCCATTATGCTCATGTAGACTGCCCTGGGCATGCGGATTATGTTAAGAATATGATCACTGGTGCCGCGCAAATGGATGGGGCGATTCTGGTAGTCTCAGCAGCCGACGGGCCTATGCCGCAAACGCGAGAGCATATTTTATTAGCGCGCCAGGTGGGAGTACCATACATCATCGTATATATGAATAAAGCTGACATGGTGGATGATGCGGAATTGATTGAGTTAGTGGAAATGGAAATAAGGGAATTGTTGTCGAAGTACGACTTTCCTGGGGATGATACGCCAATCATTGTTGGGTCAGCTCTAAAGGCGCTGGAAGGCGATCAGAGTGATATTGGTGAAGCCTCTATCCTGAAGCTGGCAGAAGCATTAGACAGTTATATTCCACAACCCGAGCGTGCAATTGATGGTACCTTCCTTATGCCGGTTGAAGACGTTTTTTCGATCTCAGGTCGCGGAACGGTTGTGACTGGTCGTGTGGAAAGAGGTGTCGTTAAAGTCGGAGAAGAAATTGAAATTGTTGGTCTTAAACCGACACTGAAAACGGTATGTACTGGTGTTGAGATGTTTCGTAAACTGCTGGACCAAGGTCAGGCAGGTGATAATGTTGGAATATTGTTGCGTGGTACGAAACGTGAAGAAGTAGAGCGGGGTCAGGTATTGGCAAAGCCAAGTAGTATATCGCCACATACCAAATTCACGGCTGAGATATATGTGTTGAGTAAGGAGGAAGGTGGAAGGCATACTCCATTCTTTCCTGGATATCGACCACAATTTTACTTCAGGACAACAGACGTTACAGGAGCGATCGAATTGCCAGCGGGAACGGAGATGGTGATGCCTGGGGACAATGTTTCAGTGACGGTGAATTTAATAGCACCAATAGCAATGGAAGATGGATTGCGTTTTGCAATACGTGAAGGTGGAAGAACGGTTGGTGCCGGTGTTGTTGCTAAAATTATTGAGTGATTTTATAAGAAAAGTTCGGGATGATAGTTGTTTTAATATAATGTCAATGTTGGAGAAGTTGCATATAAAAGGCCAGTAGCTCAATTGGCAGAGTGTCGGTCTCCAAAACCGAAGGTTGGGGGTTCGATGCCCTCCTGGCCTGCCATGTGAATTGATAAATGATTAAATATATAATTAGATTTAAAGAATGATCTGGATGTTATGGGTGTAGCGAGTAATAAAATTTTAACGGATCGACGGATTTGAGTTTGCCAGAAGAGTTATATAGAAACTGAAAATGTTAGAAGCAGATTAACGCATGAAATACCATAATTAGGGTATAAGAGGATTCGTTTGACGTGAATAAATTAAAGCTTGGACTCGTATTTGTATTTATCGTAGCAGGTGTTGCGGGATTCATTTACTTAAGTGAAAGCCCTATGGTTGTGCGTGTTTTGTCTATAATGGCGGGATTTCTGTTGGCTGTAATTACAGCCAGATTTACAATTCAGGGTCAAGAATTTTATGTATTCTGCAAGGAATCTACTGAAGAAACAAAAAAAGTAGTGTGGCCGAGTCGTAAGGAAACACTCCAAACATCAGGGGTGGTATTTGCTTTTGTGGTTGCTATGGCTTTATTCTTGTGGTTTATTGATTCTGCCTTGATGTCGCTCGTGAAACTTATGATGAATCAAGATGCTTGATAAAATTTCTCAGAGGAAAGAATGAGTAAGAGATGGTATGTAGTTCATGCTTATTCGGGGTATGAGAAAAGTGTGCAGCGAGCGTTAAAGGATCGCATTGAACGAGCGAATATGCAGGATAAATTTGGTCAAATCCTGGTGCCGGTAGAGGAAGTGATAGAGATGAAGAGTGGCCAAAGGAATATCAGCGAACGAAAATTTTTCCCCGGTTATGTTTTAGTGGAAATGGAAATGTCGGATGATTCCTGGCACTTGGTCAAGAATACGGACAAAGTAACAGGTTTTGTTGGTGGATCGGCTATGAAGCCGACACCGATAAGTCAGAAGGAAGTAGATAATATACTTCATCAAATTCAGGAAGGCGTAGAGAAACCAAAACCAAAAATTCTATTTGAAATAGGGGAAGCTGTGCGCGTTAAAGATGGGCCATTCACAGATTTTCATGGCAATGTAGAAGATGTTAACTACGATAAGAGCAAACTTAGAGTTTCGGTTTCTATATTCGGGCGACCAACACCGGTTGAATTGGATTTCAATCAAGTAGAAAAATCCTAATAGGATGTTAACAGCTAATAAACAGCTGATTAATAGTTCGATAGGTTTTTTAAATTGCATAACAGGGGAGAGTGAGTAATCACTCGTTTGTACCCAAGAGGAGAGCATAGTGGCGAAGAAAATAATTGGATATATCAAGTTACAAGTACCGGCTGGTAAAGCTAATCCGAGTCCACCCATTGGACCTGCATTAGGTCAGCGTCAATTAAATATCATGGAATTCTGTAAAGCATTTAACGCAGCAACGCAGAAAATTGAACCGGGACTGCCAGTGCCGGTAGTGATTACCGCGTATGCCGATAAAAGCTTTACGTTTGTAATGAAAACGACACCAGCATCTGTCTTAATCAAGAAGGCTGCAGGTGTTGGCAAAGGAAGTCCTAGGCCACATTTAGATAAAGTAGGAAAACTAAGTCGTAGTCAGGCAGAAGAAATTGCCAAAACAAAGATGCCAGATTTAACAGCAGCAAATTTGGATGCTGCTGTGCGTACTATTGCAGGTAGTGCAAGAAGTATGGGTATAGAAGTAGAGGGTATATAAAAATGGCACGAATATCAAAACGCTGCAAAATTATGGCAGGGAAAGTTGACCGTAATAAGGCATATCAGATTGATGCAGCACTGGATCTTGTTAAAGAAACAGCTACAGCTAAGTTTAATGAGTCTATTGATGTGGCGGTTAATCTGGGAATTGATGCAAAGAAATCAGATCAGGCAGTACGTGGATCGGTAGTTTTGCCAGCAGGAACAGGGAAAACAGTTCGTGTCGCAGTATTTGCACAAGGTGATAAGGCTAAAGAAGCCCAAGAAGCAGGTGCGGACATTGTGGGTTTTGAAGATCTAGCAGCTGATATTAAAGCAGGAAACATCAACTTTGATGTTGCTATTGCAAGTCCCGATGCTATGCGCATAGTCGGTCAATTAGGTCAGATTCTGGGACCACGTAGCTTAATGCCAAACCCGAAAGTTGGTACGGTAACGGTTGATATTGCTGGTGCTGTTAAAAACGCTAAAGCTGGGCAAGTACAATTTAGAGCTGATAAAACAGGGATTATACATTGCACGATTGGGCGTGCATCGTTTACAGCGAATTCGTTAAAACAAAATTTGATGGCGTTGATTGATGCGCTTAATAAATCTAAGCCAGCTTCGTCAAAAGGTGTTTATCTGAGAAAAGTATCTATTTCAAGCACAATGGGAATTGGTGTTCGGGTAGATCAAACGAGTATTACGCAGCAATAAAGAACTTTGGGCCACTGAATACAATATTTAATATGTATTAAGTGGATTGTCAGAGACCGCTGGGGTAAATAGAGAGAAAGCAAGTTTAGTTTACTTGACGATACTTAAAAATTCGACTGCAAAAAAGAATTAACTTATAAGATTATTTTTTCATTTCAGTTGAGTACCCAGCGTAGATGGTGAATCCAAAACAGGAGTTTTTTTCCTGGTTTAAGGTCGCCAGTTTGTGGTGTTTGGAAGAAAGTAGCTAAATTAGATATTTTTTATGCCAAATACTATTTTTACTGATGGAGAATGAACCTTGAGTCTTAGTCTTGAAGAGAAAAAATCTATAGTAGCCGAAGTGAGTGCTCAAGTGGCAAGTGCACAAGCTATTATTATTGCAGAGTATCGCGGGATGGAAGTTGGTAAAATGACACAACTGAGAGCAAAAACTCGTGAGTCAGGAATTTATTTTCGTGTCATAAAAAATTCATTGGTTCGCCGCGCCGTTGCTGATACGCCTTATGAAGGGCTTACTAAGCATATGATCGGTCCGCTTGTCTATGGTATTGGTATCGATCCTGTAGCAGCAGCGAAAGTGTTGCATGAATTTTCTAAGGACAATGAAAAGTTCGTGATCAAGGTTGGTGCAATCGGTGAACATGTAATGTCGCGTGATGAGATTACTGCGCTCGCCGCATTGCCAAGTCGAGAAGAATTGTTATCGAAACTGCTGGGAACAATGCAGGCACCAATCGCCAAGTTTGTTCAAACACTTAATGAGGTACCAGCACGATTTGTGCGTGGTTTGGCGATGGTACGTGATAGCAAATAACTCTAAAGACTTCAATTTAATACGATAGCGATAGCTAAATACAGAAAATAACCAGGAGAAAGTGATGGCTGTAACAAAAGATGAGATATTAGATGCAATTTCAAATATGACGGTACTTGAATTGTCGAAATTGATTAAAGAAATGGAAGAAAAGTTTGGTGTATCTGCGGCGGCCACGGCAGCTGTTGCAGTTGTCGCGCCAGGTGGTAGCAGTGCCCCTGCTGAAGCAGAACAAACCGAATTTACTGTGATTCTTACTGCAGCTGGTGATAGTAAAGTGAATGTAATTAAAGTAGTAAGAGCAGTGACTGGCTTAGGCTTGAAGGAAGCTAAGGACTTAGTTGATGGCGCGCCAAAACCTGTTAAGGAAGGAGTATCCAAAGAAGATGCTGCTGCAATCCAGAAACAATTGCTAGAAGCTGGCGCTACTTGCGAAATTAAGTAAAAAAATTATAAAATTTCAGGGCTGGTGTGCATATTAGGGCTGCCAGCCTTTGGTATTTTGATCATTTGATGTGTCATTGTAGGTATTAAGCAATTGATAGTTATTTGGTCTCAACTCTTCAATCCTCTGTCTTCTTCTTCCGGAGAAAATTCATGAGCTATTCGTTCACAGAGAAAAAGCGTATTCGTAAAAGTTTTGCTAAACGTGCGAGCGTATTGCCAATTCCATTTCTTCTCGCTACCCAGCTCGAATCATATGCGGCTTTCTTGCAGGAAAAGGTAGCACCCAATAAACGTCAAAGCCAAGGGCTGCAGGCTGCTTTTAACTCAATATTTCCTATTGAGAGCCATACCAAAAATGCGCGGTTAGATTTTATCAGTTATGAACTTGGATCACCTGTATTCGATGTTAAGGAATGTCAGCAGCGTGGACTTACCTATGCATCGCCTTTGCGCGCCAGGGTTAGACTCACGATTATGGATAAAGAAATATCCAAGCCAACTGTGAAAGAAGTCAAAGAGCAAGAAGTCTATATGGGTGAAATTCCTCTAATGACCGACACAGGATCGTTTGTAATTAATGGCACTGAACGTGTGATTGTTTCACAATTACATCGCTCGCCTGGCGTATTTTTTGAACACGATCGAGGTAAAACCCACTCATCCGGTAAGTTATTATTTTCTGCACGCATTATTCCTTATCGCGGTTCTTGGCTTGATTTTGAATTTGATCCAAAGGATTGTTTGTATTTCAGGATAGATCGCCGCCGCAAAATGCCTGTTACTACCCTATTAAAAGCAATTGGTTGTACTTCAGAGCAGATATTAAAAGAATTCTTTATATTTGATTGCTTTTATTTCTCAGATAAAAGTATTCAGTTTGTACTTGTGCCCGAGCGTATGCGTGGAGAAGTAGCGAGTTTTGATATTCTGGCCAAAGGAAAAAAGGTGATTGTCCAGAAAGATAAGCGTATTACAGCTAAATATATCCGCGAAATGCAAGAAGCTAAGATTGATCAACTGGAAGTACCTGAAGATTTTTTACTCGGAAGAATACTTGCGCAGAACATTGTTGATAAGGAAACAGGTGAAATTGTTGCGTTAGCCAATGATGAAATTACGGAAGAGACATTGGATAAGTTTCGTAAAGCCGGTATAAAGAAAATTAATACGCTTTATGTGAATGATCTTAATCATGGTGCTTTTATTTCTCAAACGCTAAAAATTGATGATACAACCGATGAATTGAATGCGCAGGTTGCTATTTATCGGATGATGCGACCAGGAGAGCCACCAACTGAAGAAGCTGTTAAGGCATTGTTTACTGGATTGTTCTATTCGCCCGAACGCTATGATTTATCGGTTGTAGGTAGAATGAAATTTAATCGCAGAGTGGGCAGGATTGAATTGACAGGATCTCAAACACTATCGAATGAAGATATTATTGCAGTTATCAAAATCCTGGTAGAACTGCGAAATGGTCGTGGAGAGATAGATGATATTGATCATCTCGGTAATCGACGGGTACGATCAGTTGGTGAATTGGCGGAAAATCAGTTCAGATCGGGACTAGTGCGTGTCGAACGTGCTGTGAAAGAACGATTAAGCCAAGCTGAATCGGATAATCTAATGCCACATGATCTGATCAATGCAAAGCCAGTTTCTGCAGCGGCGCGTGAATTCTTTGGATCGAGTCAATTATCTCAATTTATGGATCAAACCAACCCATTATCTGAAATTACGCATAAGCGGCGTATTTCAGCTTTGGGACCAGGTGGATTGACACGTGAAAGAGCTGGTTTTGAAGTGCGCGATGTGCATCCGACACATTATGGTCGTGTATGTCCTATTGAAACACCGGAAGGACCCAATATTGGTCTTATTAATTCGTTGGCATTGTACGCGCGAACAAATGAGTATGGATTCATTGAAACGCCGTATAGTAAAGTGAAAAATTGTCGGGTTACTGAAGAAATAGATTACTTGTCGGCAATTGAGGAAGGTAACTATATGATTGCTCAAGCTAATGCTGAGCTTGATGATAGTAATCGTTTTATTAGTGAAATTGTTTCTTGCCGTCATAAGAATGAATTTGCATTGTCAGCACCAGAGCGAATCGAATATGTCGACGTGGCGCCCGCCCAAATTGTCTCAGTGGCAGCTTCACTTATACCATTCTTAGAGCATGATGATGCTAACCGCGCTTTGATGGGCTCAAATATGCAACGCCAGGCGGTTCCATGCTTGCGAGCTGAGAAATCGCTTGTTGGTACAGGTATTGAGAGGGTAGTAGCAGTACATTCAGGAACTACTGTTCGAGCGAAACGTGGCGGAATTGTGGATTACGTGGATGCCGGGCGAATTGTGGTGCGAGTGTACGATGCAGAGACTCGAATGGGTGAAGTAGGTGTTGATATTTATAATCTTATCAAATATACCCGCTCTAACCAGAATACTAATATTAATCAGCGTCCACTGGTCAAGATTGGAGATAGGATTGAAAAAGACGATGTCATTGCGGATGGTGCTTCCACTGATATGGGTGAGCTTGCATTAGGGCAAAATATGCTGGTGGCATTTATGCCATGGAATGGGTATAACTTCGAGGATTCAATTCTGATATCAGAGCGAGTTGTGGCCGAGGATCGTTTTACATCTATACATATTGAAGAATTGTCCGTTGTGAGCCGGGATACCAAGCTTGGGACAGAAGAGATAACTGCTGATATCCCAAATTTATCAGAGCATCAGTTAGGACGCCTTGACGAATCAGGTATTGTTTATATCGGTGCCGAAGTTGAAGCGGGTGATGTATTGGTTGGAAAAGTTACGCCAAAAGGTGAAACACAACTCACTCCGGAAGAAAAATTATTACGGGCAATTTTTGGTGAAAAAGCATCAGATGTGAAAGATACTTCACTACGAGTGCCATCAGGAATATCAGGGACAGTCATTGACGTACAAGTGTTCACGCGAGAAGGTATTGAGCGTGATAAGCGTGCGCAAAAGATTATTGACGATGAGCTTGATCGCTATAAGAAAGATTTGGCTGACCAAATGCGTATTGTGGAAGAGGATGCTTTTGAACGTCTTGAGCGTTTACTGATAAGTAAAGTTGCTACAGGTGGCCCTAATAAGCTGGCAAAAGGAAAAGAAATAACCGCTGAATACCTAAAGAGTTTTGATCCGCATTATTGGTTTGATATCCGGCTGGCTGATGAAGATGCGAGCATACAGTTGGAACAAGTGCGCGAGAGTATGGCACAGAAGCGTAAAGCATTTGATGCCGCATTTGAAGAGAAAAAGAAGAAGCTCACGCAGGGTGATGAGTTAGCGCCCGGTGTGCAGAAAATGGTCAAAATATATATCGCGGTTAAACGGCGTTTACAACCAGGCGATAAAATGGCGGGACGTCACGGCAATAAGGGTGTGATCTCAAAGATTGTGCCTTTAGAAGACATGCCTTATATGGCTGATGGAACACCTGTCGACGTGGTACTAAATCCATTAGGGGTTCCTTCTCGGATGAATGTTGGACAGATTCTTGAAGTGCATTTGGGGTGGGCCGCTAAAGGGCTCGGCAGGAAAATTGATGAGATGCTGAAAGTACAGCAGAATGCAAATGAAATCAGGGAATTTCTTGACAAGATTTATAACGGAAGCGGGAAAAAGGAAGATATAGCTTCTCTATCAGATAGTGAAATAATATCATTAGCTGGAAATTTAACTGAAGGTGTTCCTTTTGCTACCCCGGTATTTGATGGAGCAACAGAGGGCGAGATTAAAGACATGTTGGCGCTAGCCGGATTGCCAAAATCCGGTCAGATTACATTATATGATGGTCGAACCGGAGAAGCTTTTGATCGACAAGTGACAGTTGGCTATATGCATGTCCTGAAACTGCATCATCTGGTGGATGATAAGATGCATGCACGGTCAACAGGCCCCTATAGTTTGGTAACGCAACAACCATTAGGTGGTAAAGCGCAATTTGGTGGGCAGCGCTTTGGCGAGATGGAGGTTTGGGCACTGGAAGCATATGGTGCTGCTTATACCTTGCAGGAAATGTTAACCGTTAAATCGGATGATGTCACGGGGCGTACTAAAGTGTATGAAAGTATTGTTAAGGGTGATCATAAGATCGATGCTGGAATGCCGGAATCATTTAATGTATTGGTAAAAGAAATACGTTCACTGGGAATGGATATTGATTTAGAGCAAAATTGATATCCAGAAAAGTTAGGGTGATCAAACTGGATTTGTTCCTGTCATCCATACTTAATTTGTACCAATTATTTATTATTGCCCCCTGATTTACAGGAGTGACAAATGAAAGCACTACTAGATTTATTTAAACAGGTTACTCACAAAGAAGAATTTGATGCAATTAAAATTGGTCTCGCTTCTCCAGAGAAAATTCGTTCGTGGTCATACGGTGAAGTAAAAAAACCTGAAACGATTAATTATCGTACATTTAAGCCTGAGAGAGACGGCTTGTTTTGCGCTAAGATCTTTGGTCCGGTTAAAGATTATGAGTGTTTGTGTGGAAAATATAAGCGCCTCAAGCATCGTGGTGTTATCTGTGAAAAATGTGGCGTTGAGGTGACTTTATCAAAAGTACGGCGTGAGCGGATGGGGCATATTGAGCTGGCTTCGCCAGTTTCGCATATTTGGTTTTTGAAATCACTGCCATCTCGTTTAGGCATGGTATTAGACATGACTTTGCGTGATATCGAGCGCGTGCTGTATTTTGAAGCTTACGTAGTCACTGATCCAGGGTTGACGCCATTAATTCGCTGTCAGCTACTAACGGAAGATGATTATTTAATCAAAACAGAAGAATATGGTGACGATTTTAGTGCCAGTATGGGTGCAGAAGGCATTCGTAACCTATTGGGTAATCTGGATATTGGCGCTGAGATTGAGAACCTGCGCCGCGAAATGGAAAGTACAGGTTCGGAAACAAAGATCAAGAAAATTTCTAAGCGTCTCAAGTTACTTGAGGCATTTAATAAATCTGGAATTAAACCACAATGGATGGTGCTGACTGTACTGCCTGTCTTACCACCAGATCTTCGTCCGCTAGTTCCTCTCGATGGCGGACGTTTTGCGACATCTGATTTGAATGATTTGTATCGACGTGTTATCAATCGAAATAATCGATTAAAGCGATTGCTTGAATTGAAAGCGCCAGAAATTATTGTTCGTAATGAAAAACGCATGTTGCAAGAAGCCGTTGATTCATTGTTGGATAATGGTCGCCGTGGTAAAGCAATGACGGGGGCCAATAAACGAGCACTTAAATCCTTAGCTGATATGATCAAAGGTAAAGGAGGGCGCTTCCGTCAAAACCTTTTGGGTAAACGCGTTGATTACTCGGGACGTTCGGTTATTGTTGTAGGTCCGCAGCTTAAACTACATCAATGTGGATTACCGAAGAAAATGGCACTTGAACTGTTTAAACCATTTATTTTCAATAAGCTGGAAATAATGGGCATTGCAAGTACCATTAAAGCTGCCAAGCGCGAGGTTGAAAATGAAAGTGCAGTGGTGTGGGATATACTTGAAGACGTCATCCGTGAACATCCGGTTATGTTGAATCGAGCACCGACGCTGCATCGATTGGGCATTCAGGCCTTTGAACCCGTCTTGATTGAAGGTAAGGCAATTCAATTACATCCATTGGTGTGCGCAGCATTTAATGCTGATTTTGATGGTGATCAGATGGCCGTTCACGTACCATTGTCATTAGAAGCGCAGATGGAGTGCCGTACGTTAATGATGTCAACCAATAATGTACTGTCCCCAGCCAACGGGGAACCCATTATTGTGCCATCACAAGATATCGTGCTGGGGCTTTATTATACAACGCGTGAGAAAATAGGTGCACGCGGTGAAGGCATGCTATTTCAAAATGTTGCTGAAGTATCGCGCGCGTATGAAAGTCGTAATGTAGAGTTAAATGCTAAGATTACGGTTAGGATCAAGGAATATGATACAACCGTAGATGGTGAATCATATGAGAAAATTACTCGCCATGAAACGACTGTAGGTCGGACATTGTTATTTGAGATTTTTCCGTCTGGTCTACCTTTCTCTCTGCTTAACAAAACTTTGAAAAAGAAAGAAATCTCGAAGCTTATTAATGCAAGCTTTAGACGTTGTGGTTTGCGTGAAACTGTTATATTCGCAGATAAATTGATGTATTCGGGTTTCACTTATGCGACGCGAGCGGGCATTTCGATTTGTGCAGATGACATGTTAATTCCGACGCAAAAGAGCGATATTATTGCTGCGGCAGAGAAAGAAGTGAAGGAAATTGAAGGACAATATACTTCAGGGCTAGTAACACAAGGTGAACGTTACAACAAGGTTGTGGATATCTGGGGACGTGCAGGTGACCATGTAGCGAAAGCTATGATGAATCAATTAGGCGTAGAACCGGTGTGTGATAAGGTTACCGGTGAAATTCAGTTGAGCGAATACGGTAAGCCATTGACACAGGAATCATTTAATTCAATTTATATGATGGCGGATTCTGGTGCACGAGGTTCTGCAGCACAAATACGCCAACTATCTGGTATGCGCGGATTAATGGCAAAACCTGACGGTTCTATTATTGAAACGCCAATTACGGCTAACTTCCGTGAAGGGCTGAATGTTTTACAGTATTTTATTTCAACACACGGTGCGCGCAAGGGTTTGGCTGACACCGCGCTAAAAACCGCGAACTCTGGATATTTAACCCGCCGTTTAGTGGATGTTACTCAAGACCTTGTTGTCACAGAGGAGGACTGCGATACAGGTAACGGTGTTGTTATGAGAGCGCTTGTAGAAGGTGGTGAAATTATCGAAGCATTGCGTGAACGGATTCTTGGTAGAGTCGTAGCTAACGATGTGGTCAATCCGGAAAATCAGGCGGTTGTTTTTGCCTCGGGTGTATTGCTGGATGAAGATGCCGTTGATTTAATTGAGTCATTGGGAATCGATGAAGTAAAAGTTCGTACGCCTTTGACTTGTGAAACACGCTTTGGATTATGTGCCAAATGCTATGGCCGAGATTTGGGGCGTGGTACGCCAGTTAATGTGGGCGAAGCGGTGGGTGTCATTGCAGCGCAATCGATTGGTGAACCAGGTACGCAGTTAACGATGCGTACATTCCACATTGGTGGCGCAGCATCAAGAACGGCAGTAGTGAGTCAAGTTGAAGGTAAATCAAGCGGAACAGTGCATTATTCCTCTACAATGCGTTATGTGACTAATGCGCAGAATGAATTGATAGCCATTTCACGCAGTGGTGAAATCATCATACAGGATGAAAATGGTCGTGAGCGTGAGCGGCATAAAGCATCTTATGGCGCGACATTATTAGTACGGAACGGAGAAGTTGTGAAAGCTGGTCAATTATTGACTACATGGGATCCACATACTCGCCCAATTATTACTGAATATGCTGGTAAGGTGCGCTTTGAGAATGTTGAAGAGGGAGTAACAGTAGCCAAGCAGATTGATGAAGTAACTGGGCTGTCTACGCTGGTAGTAATTGATCCAAAGCGCCGTAGTGTCACGCAATCAAAAGGCTTGCGCCCATTGGTTAAGTTTCTGGATGATGAAGGAAATGAAATCAAAATAGTTGGTAGTAATCAATTTGTGAGCATAACATTCCAGATCGGCTGTATCATTACTGTGCGTGATGGACAACAAGTTACTGTCGGTGAAGTTTTGGCAAGAATTCCACAAGAGACATCGAAAACTCGTGATATTACAGGTGGTTTGCCGCGTGTGGCTGAATTATTTGAAGCGAGATCACCAAAAGATGCGGGCATGCTAGCTGAGGTAACTGGCATTGTGTCGTTTGGGAAGGATACCAAAGGTAAGCAGCGACTTGTTATTACAGATCTTGAGGGCATCGTACATGAATATTTGATAACTAAAGATAAACATGTAATGGCGCACGATGGACAAGTTGTTAATAAAGGTGAGAACATAGTCGATGGCCCTGCTGATCCACGTGATATATTACGCTTGCAGGGTGTTGAAGCATTGGCGCGCTATATTACTGACGAAGTTCAAGATGTATATCGTTTACAGGGTGTTAGGATAAATGATAAACATATTGAAGTGATCGTTCGCCAAATGTTGAGGCGGGTTCAAATTAGCAATTCTGGAGATTCAACGTTTATACAAGGCGAACAGGTTGAGAGAGCCGACTTATTAACTGAAAATGAGCGTCTGATTGCTGAGAATAAGATGCCTGCTACTTATGACTTCATGCTTCTTGGTATTACAAAAGCATCGTTATCAACAGATTCATTTATATCTGCAGCATCATTCCAAGAAACAACACGTGTTTTAACCGAAGCTGCCATCATGGGTAAAAAGGATGATTTGCGCGGACTGAAAGAAAACGTTATTGTAGGAAGACTGGTTCCAGCAGGTACAGGATTGTCTTTTCATAGTAAGCGCAAGAACCAAGGAAAAACACTTGAATTTAACCTAGAGTCAAATATTGCAATCGATAGTGCAGTTTAGAATTTAATAAAATGGTGATTGCAACTTTGGGTAAAAATTCTTGACAGGTCAGTTATGAGTCAGTAGTCTGGCCTGGATTGGGTTGTTTGTGGGGCATGATGGAAAGGAAGGACTAGTAATGTGGAAGGCATGATGTAGTATGAATGGGAAGGTCATGCGATAGAAGACGAGAAGAAGCTTGAGAGAG